>CALCBC010000136.1 GCA_937898525.1 uncultured Sphingomonadales bacterium | reverse complement strand
TCGCCGCGGAGCGAGGAGTTCAGGCTGCTGGCGCAGGAGCTGCGCAAGGGGTGAGCGGGCGGCGGGCGGAGCCTTGCTCCAGGGTTGCTCGCGATCGAGAAATCCGCCCGTGCGGAGGAATGGGCCCTGAAACAAGTCCAGGGTGACGAGGAATGTAAAGTCAAAAGAGTCCGAGAAGGTTTGAAAGGACGATCGACGCCACGCTCAGCGCACAGAAAAGCCACAAGAGCGCGGACATGAGCTTCTACCAGACGAGAAATGCGGAGAAGCCCCTTTCGCCGTCTCGCACGGGCACATTCATGCCCTCGTTCCAGATTGCTGGAATCTCACCCTTAGACTTCCATTCGTCCGCGGAACGCCACAACCAACGGCCGAGCCCTCCGGTCAGAAGGGCCCGGACAATCTTCGCGAAGAGCGGCGCCGCGTCCGTCATAGCGGCAGGTTATCATGCTTCTTCCACGGGTTCTCGAGCCGCTTGCTGCGCAGCTTCCGCAACCCCAGAGCAATCCTCTTCCGGGTCGAGTGCGGATAGATCACCTCGTCGATGTATCCGCGCGATGCCGCCACGAACGGATTGGCGAAGCGGTCCTCGTACTCGCGGGTCTTCTCCGCGATCTCCTCCGCCGACAGCCCGCGGAAGATGATCTCGACCGCGCCCTTGGCCCCCATCACCGCGATCTCCGCGGTCGGCCAGGCGTAGTTGAGGTCGCCGCGCAAGTGCTTCGACGCCATGACGTCGTAGGCGCCGCCATAGGCCTTGCGGGTGATCACGGTGATCTTGGGCACTGTCGCCTCGGCGTAGGCGAACAGCAGCTTCGCGCCGTGCTTGATGATGCCGCCGTGCTCCTGCGCAGTTCCCGGGAGAAAGCCGGGCACGTCGACGAACGTCACGATCGGGATGCCGAACGCATCGCAGAAGCGGACGAAACGCGCGGCCTTGCGGCTGGCATTGATGTCGAGCACGCCGGCGAGCACCATCGGCTGGTTGGCGACGACGCCGACCGTGCGGCCCTCGATCCGGCCGAAGCCGCAGACAATGTTGGCGCCATGGTTGGGCTGAATCTCGAAGAACTCACCCTCGTCGAGCACCTTCCGGATCAGCTCGTGCATGTCATAGGGCTGGTTGGCGCTCGCCGGGACCAGCGTGTCGAGGCTGTCTTCGATCCGGTCCCACGGGTCGTCGCACGGCAGCACAGGGACGCCGTCGCGGTTGTTCGACGGCAGCAGTGATATGAAGTCGCGCGCCGCCATCAGCGCCTCGACGTCGTTCTCGAACGCCACGTCGGCGACGCCGGTCTTCGTGGTGTGGGTGACTGCTCCCCCGAGCTCCTCCTGTGTCACGACCTCGTTGGTGACGGTCTTCACCACCTCGGGCCCGGTGACGAACATGTAGCTCGAGTCCTTCACCATGAAGATGAAGTCGGTCATTGCCGGCGAGTAGACCGCCCCGCCCGCGCACGGCCCCATGATCAGGCTGAGCTGCGGCACGACCCCGCTCGCGAGCACGTTGCGCTGGAACACTTCGGCATAGCCGCCGAGGCTGGCGACCCCTTCCTGGATGCGCGCGCCGCCGCTGTCGTTGAGGCCGATCACCGGGGCACCGACCTTCATCGCCGTGTCCATGATCTTGCAGATCTTCTGCGCATGGCGTTCGCTGAGCGAGCCGCCGAACACGGTGAAGTCCTGGCTGAAGACGAAGACCAGCCGCCCGTTGATCGTGCCGCTGCCGGTGACCACTCCGTCACCCGGAATGCGCTGCGCCTCCATCCCGAAGTCGGTGCAGTTGTGCTCGACGTACATGTCGAGCTCCTCGAAGCTGTCTTGGTCGAGCAGCACCTCGAGCCGCTCGCGCGCCGTGAGCTTGCCCTTGGCGTGCTGCGCCGCGACGCGCTTCTCGCCCCCGCCCTGCCTGGCGGCGGCGCGGCGGCGTTCGAGCTCCTCGATGTTCGCGGACAATGCGCTCTCCCCGTGATGTGGGAGAGGGGTAGCAAGGAAGGGGCCCTCATCCAACTCCGACTAAGCCCCTGCGGGGCCAAGTCTCCGTATCCTTCTCCCGCCAGCGGGAGAAGGAGGAGGAGCGCATTGTCTTCGTTTCTTCTCCCACTGGTGGGAGAAGGATAGCGCAGCTTGGCAGCTTGCTGCCTTAGCGAAGCTTGGATGAGGGCCCCTTCCCCTACCGCATCAGCACCAGCTCTTCGGCCATCGTCGGATGGATCGCCACCGTCGCGTCGAAGTCGGCCTTGTTGAGCCCGGCCTTCACCGCCACCGCGGCCGCCTGGAGGATTTCTGGCGCGTCGGGGCCGAGCAGGTGGATGCCGACGATCTTGCCCGCCTCGTCGCAGATCATCTTGTACAGCGACCGCTCGTTGCGCCCCGCGAGGACGTTCTTCATCGGCCGGAAGTCCGAGGTGTAGACCCGGATGGTACCGAGCGTGTTGCGCGCCTGGCTTTCGGTCAGGCCGACGCCGCACAGCGGCGGGTGGCTGAATACCGCGCTCGGCACGCACGAATGGTCCACCGCGGTCGGGTTGTTGCCGAACACCGTGTCGGCGAAGGCCTGTCCCTCGCGGATCGCCACCGGAGTCAGCTGCACGCGATCCGTCACGTCGCCGACCGCGTAGATCGAATCGACGCTGGTCTTGCTGAACCGGTCGACCTTGATCGCGCCGCGCTCGCCGAGCTCGACACCGGCCTCCTCGAGGCCGAGCCCCTCGGTATTCGGGATGCGCCCGGTAGCGAACATCACGCAGTCGACTTCGAGGTCGTCGTGATTGGTCATCGAAACCCGCAGCGCGCCGCTGTCGAGCTTCTCGATCTCGCGGAACTCGGCGTTGAAGCGGAAGTCGATGCCCTTCATCAGCGAGATCTGCAGCAGCCGGTCGCGCAGCTGTTCGTCGTAGCCGCGCAGCAGCTTGTCCGAGCGGTTGATGATCGTCACGTGGGTGCCGAACTCGTTGAAGATCCCGGCGAACTCGTTGGCGATGTAGCCCCCTCCGGCTATCAGGATGCGCTTCGGCAGCGCCTCGAGGTGGAACGCCTCGTTCGAGGTAATGCCGTGCTCGTGTCCCGGACACGACGGCACGTGCGGCCGCGCGCCGGTGGCGATGAGAATGTACCGCGCGGTGAGCTTGCTGCCGTCGGCCAGCGTGACCTCGTTCGGGCCACTCACCGTCGCGCGCTGCGGAATGATCGCGACGCCGTTGTTCTCGAGCGTCTGTGTGTAGAGCCCGTTGAGCCGGTCGACGTCCCTCAGCACGTTGTCGCGCAGCACCGTCCAGTCGAACTTGCATTCGCCGACCTCCCAGCCGAACGCCTTCGCGTCCTGCAGGTCCTCGGCGAAGTGCGCGCCGTAGACGAGCATCTTCTTGGGCACGCAGCCGCGGATCACGCAGGTGCCGCCGACACGGTACTCCTCGCACACCGCCACTTTCGCGCCGTGGCTCGCCGCGACCCGGCTGGCGCGCACGCCGCCCGAGCCGGCACCGATGGTGATGAGGTCGTAGTCGAATTCCGCCATCGAGGATGCTCCCGCTTGATCGGCGCATATGGCGGCGGGCGCGCCGCTCGGCAACCGTCGCCCCCTCGAGGGCCGACACGCAAAAGAGGGACAGTCCCTCTTTTCTCACAGGCGCTCGCGAAAAGAGGGACTGTCCCTCTTTTGCGTGTCGGAGTGGGGTGCGGTAGCGGGTGCTGCGCGACGGCGGGCCTGGCCGGAACATCGCTTGCCAATCGCCACCGGCGCGGCCAATCGGGACGGCGAAACGGGAGAGCGTTCAACCGTGCAGCAGGTCTTCGTCCCGCTCATGGCCGGGCTGTGGCTGGCCTGGGCGGTCAGCTGGCACCTCGCGGCGCTGTGGCGCGGCCGCAAGCGCGAAGAGGCACCGCGACGCGAGTACCGGCTGCATTTCGCCCTCGCCGCGCTCGGCTTCTTCCTCACCTTCCTGCGCTGGCCGCCAATGGCGCCGCTGTGGGACGCAGGCCCGCTCCTCGGCTGGACGATGGTCGCGCTGACCGTCGCGGGCCTCGCCTTCACCTGGTGGGCCCGGCTGCATCTCGGAAAGCTGTGGGCCGGCGGCGTAGTGCTGCGCGAGGGCCACCGCGTGGTCGACAGCGGACCCTACGCGATCGTGCGGCACCCGATCTACACTGGACTGTTTGCCGCGGTCATCGCCATGGCACTCGTCCGGGCGACGCCTTCCGCCCTGCTCGGCGCGGCGCTGTTCGTGCTCGGGTTCACGCTCAAGGCGCGGGTCGAGGAGCGGTTTCTCGAGACAGAGTTGCCCGGCTACGCCGACTACCGCCACCGCGTCGGGATGATCGTGCCGGGTATCGGATGAGCACGACCTTCAGCCCGCTCGCGCATCGCGCATTCCTGCTGATCCTCGTCGGCAGCCTGCTGTCGAACTTCGGCAATGCGATCCAGTCGGTCGGCGCGGCCTGGCAGCTGACCGCGACAGGCCAGCCTGCCGATGTGGTTGCGCTGGTGCAGACCGCGACCAACCTGCCGATCATGCTGCTGGCGCTCCCCGCGGGCGCCTGGGCCGACATGTTCGACCGCCGTGCGATCATGCTGCTCGCCCAGGGCGGCATGCTGGCGATGTCGCTGTTGCTGGTGGTGCTGACGTTCGCCGGGATCACCCCGCCCGCCGCGATCATCGGCCTGACCGCCTTGCTCGCGGCGGGCGTGGCGGTGTTCAATCCCGCGCTGGCCGCTTCGATCGGCGGGCTCGTGCCGCGCGCCGAGCTGGCCGCGGCGGTCGCGCTCAACATCCTCGCGTTCAACGTCGCGCGCAGCCTCGGGCCGGCGCTCGGCGGCGGGATCGTCGCGCTCGGCGGGGCCGGCAGCGCGTTCGTCGCCAATGCGGCGAGCTACCTGATGGTCATCGCCGTACTTTGGCGCTGGCACCCGGCCGAGCGACCACTACAGCAGCGTCGCCCGCTGGCCGAAGTGATCGCCGAGGGCTTCCGCTTCGCCGCGCACAGCCGCGAGATGCGCACGATCATGCTGCGCGCCTTCACTTTCACCACCTCGGGAGCAGCGGCGTGGGCGCTGATGCCGCTGGTGGCGGACCAGATGCTCGGGCGCGGCTCGGAAGTGTTCGGACTGCTGCTCGGCGCGCTCGGCGCGGGCGCGGTAGTCGGCGCGGCGACCGCAACCTGGTTCCGCGCGCGCTTCTCGGCCGAGGCGATCGTCCGCACTGCCGGGATCGTCTACGGTCTCGGCTGCCTCGGGGTGGCCGCGCAACCGGGCCTGCCGGCGATGCTCGCGCTGCTGGTGTTCGCCGGAGCCGGCTGGGTGCAGGCGCTGAGCGGGTTCTCGGTCGCCGGCCAGCTATGGTCGCCCCGCGTGATCGTCGGCCGGATCACGGCGATGGTCTCGAGCCTGACCTTCGGCGGCATCGCCCTCGGCTCGTGGCTGTGGGGCCATTTCGCCGAGAGCTACGGCGTGGCGATGGCGCTGACGGCTTCGGGTACGGCGATGGTCGTGCTGCCGCTGCTCGGCCTCGTGCTGCCGATGCCGGCGCACGAGGGAGCTGAAGGAGGGAATTGATTTCGCGCCAAGACGCGAAGACGCCAAGCCGCTTGACCCGCGGCGAAGCCGCCCTCCGATTGGCTCACACGAAGACACGAAGAGGTCACACGCTGAGGTTGAATGCGGCTTCGCCGCAGGCACTACCCCTTCGTGTCTTCGCGCCTTGGTGCGAGACGAATGAGCGCAACCTCAGGCCAGCGCAGCGCGGCCGCCGTTGGAGCGATTGCGGCGGCGGCGGTTGCCGCCGGGCTTGCCCGTGCCATGGCGGTGCTCGCCGTGCGGCTTGCCCTGCGCGTGGCGGCGCTCGCCGTGCGGCTTGGCCGTCGCCGGTCGACGTTCGCCCTGGCCCTTGCGTGGCTCGACGCGGACCTCGCCGCGCGCGTCGCGCTGCGCCTCGGTGCGGGTGTCGCGGCGCGGCGGCTGGGCGCGGGCGGG
>CALCBC010000135.1 GCA_937898525.1 uncultured Sphingomonadales bacterium | reverse complement strand
GCGCGACCCTGGGCCAGGTGCTCGCCGAGCTCGGTCCGAAGCTGGCCGAACTGCCGCAGGGCGACGTCTACGGCCCAGTCGACCAGCCGTACAACCAGCGCGAGCTGATGGTCCGCGCGCCCGACGGCAACCTCATGGTATTCGGGCAGGCGATCGGACAAAAATTGACCCTCAGTGGCGATGGGCGCTGCCGAGCGCCTCGAGCACGTCCTCCAGCCGCGCCGGGTCGCCGATCGCCAGCACATGCCCGTCGGAACCCGCGTGCAGCGGCTCGCCGTTCCAGTCGCACATCGTCCCGCCGGCGCCCTCGACCACAGGCACCAGCGCGGCAAAGTCGTGCAGCTTGAGCCCGCTCTCGCAGACCACGTCGACGAAGCCGGTGGCCAGCAGCGCATAGTTGTAGCAGTCGCCGCCCATGATCATGCGCTTGTGGTCGGTCTTCTGCGCGAGCGCCATGAACAGGTCGCCCTCTTCCTGGGTGAAGTACTGCGGCCCGGTCGTGGCGAGCGTCGCGTCCGACAGTTGCGGACACGCGCGCGAGGAGACCGGCTTGCCGTTGAGCGTGGTCCCCTTGCCCGCGACACCGAGCCAGCGCTCGCCGAGGATCGGCTGGTCGATCAGGCCGAGGACGGGGAAGCCTTCGACGAGCAGCGCGATCAGCGTGCCGAACGTCGCCCGCCCGGCGAGGAACGCGCAGGTGCCGTCGACCGGGTCGAGCACCCACTGCCGGCCCGAGCGCCCTTCGGTGATGCCGAACTCCTCGCCGTGCACGCCATCCTGCGGGACCTCGGCGGTCAGCAGCCGGCGCATGGCCTGTTCGGCTTCGCGGTCCGCGATCGTCACCGGCGTCGAGTCGCCCTTGCGCTCGGCGGCGACCGGTTCGCGAAAATGCGGACGGATCGCCGCACGCGCGGCATCGGCCAGCCGGTGGGCAAGCGCAATCTCGGCGGAAAGGTTCATCGCCCGCCGCACTGGCCCCAAAGCGGCGGCACGGTCAAGCGCGGCCCCTTCTCAGGAAGCAGGCTCGAGCGGGGCCTCGATCCGCTCCGGCTGGCCCGCCAGGTGGACCCGGAAGACGATCGCGCGCGCGCCTTCGGGCCCGCCGCGAGGAGCGTGGATCGCACGCGGCGGGATCGCATAGCTGTCGCCCGCCTCGAGCGGCAGGTCCGGCTTGCCTTCCTCGACGTGGATTGCGGATCCCTCGATCAGGTACAGGAATTCCTCGCCGGGGTGATAATGCCGCGCCACCTGGCCGTTCGGCGGGATCACCACGTCCGAGACGATGACCTCGACCCCGGGCGTGTCGGCAAGCGTCGAGCGGAGCACTTCGTTCGAACCCGGCGGCGGGGGATAGGGCCTCGCCTCGCGCTCCTGCTGGGCCTGGGCATAGGCGAACGGCAGCGCCGCGACGTAAAGGCTGGCGGCGAGCAGCCAGGTCACCCGCATGGCGTTCCTCCCCTCATTCTCCGAGTGCGGCGTACGTGAACAGACGGTAGCGATAGTGCTGCTGATCGCGAATTGCAGCGGCGACGCGGCCGTGGAGCGCCTCGTCCCACCTCGACCACTGCCGGATGAACGCGTCGGAGCGCGCCGGATCGCCGGCATCCTGCAGGGCCAGCACCTCGCGCAGCAGCGATTCGACGGCTGCGTGGTAGCGGCCGTAGTCGATCGAAAGTCGTCCCGAGCCGGCGTCGAACGCGAGCACGCCGCGGTCGAGGAACCAGTTGAACTGCATCAGTTGCATCGTCTGATACGGCTGGTCGCGCCGCGGCCGGACATTCTGCAGCGTGCGCATCACGCCGCTCGCGTAATGCGCGCGAAGCTGGTCGTCGGTGAAATAGCCGTTCGCGCGCAACTGCGGTCCGGCGAACAGCGAGACGAGGTCTGCCTTCATCTCCTCGAGCAGGCTGGCATCGGCGCCGAGCGCGACGTCGAGATCGCGGCCGTCGGCGGTCATGTCGACTCCGAGATAATGCCCGACCTCGTGCCACAGCGTGCGGTTGAACTGGCCGTCGGCGGTCAGGTGCCCGGCAAACTCGGGCGCGACGACCGCAGCCCAGCTGCGCTCGGTCGAGGCGAAGATCTCGGGCGAGCGCATGATGTTGGCGCGCAGCAGGATCGTGCGGCCGTAGCGGCGGACGATGTAGGCCTCGTTCGGGAGGATGCTCGCCGTGTTGCCGCCGCGCGACTGGCCGAAGTCGGCGATCACGTCGTAGACCCCGACCGGGATGTCCTCGCGGACCTTCTTGTGACGGTCGTAAGGCAGCGCGTCCTCGATCGCCTGGAGCCCGCCGAGCCCGCGACGCAGCGCCTCGGTTTCCTCGTTGCGGCGTGACAGCAGGCTCAGCGAGAAGGCCGCGCGAAGCCCGGCAAGCTCGTCATCGTAGGTTTCGTAGGCGCCGATCTGCGCATTGAGGTTGCCGAACCGGCCGGTGATCCACGCTGCGTCGCCCGCCTCGTAGTCGTCGGCAAGCAGGTCGCGTGCGCGATTGCGCAAGTAGCCGGCGAACTCTCCGTCCTCTCCCTCGACGGCCTCGGCGGCTTCGAACAGCAACCGCGACGCGCGAACGATCCGATCGGCCCAGGCGAGCGAATAGGGCGCCGCGTAGAGCACGCCGGGGTCCGGCGTGAGGGCCAGCCGCTCGAGCCGTTCGAGCAGGCCGGGGTGTAGCGCCTCGAGGACCGCATGGCGGCGCAGCGCCGCGATGTCGCGAGCCAGGTTCTCGGCAGTTGCCCGGCGAACCACCGAGCGCAGGTGCGTGAGCTCCTCGCGCTGTTCGCGATGCGCGGCAAGATAGGTCTCGTACTCGGTCTCCGTCAGGTCGAGCGGATACAGGTTCTTGCCCGGCGGTGCCGGCTCGACGCCGAGGAAAGGCACACGGCGGTTGTCGAGCGTGGTCGCAATCGGCCCCTGGAACAGCCGATAGAGCGTTGCCTCGTCGCTGCCAGGCATCAGCCGAGCCCTGACGGCCAGCGTCTGCGCATGACGCTGGTCCTCGTAGATCTCCTGGAATATCGCGCCCACCTCGAGCAGCCGTTCGAGCGCCGCGCGCTCGCCCGGGCCGAGATGCGCGAGATCGGGCGCCAGGCGAATCGTCTCGGTCCGCGCGAGGACTTCCCGCATCTCGCCTGCATCGAGCGCGGGATTGGCCTGGGCCATGGCCGGCATGTAAGCGGGAAGGCTTGCGGCGAGAACCAGCGCGGCGAGGGCGATCCGCACCGGCCTGCCCCCTAGTCGAACAGGCTCGAGACCGAGGTCTCGTCGGCGATCCGTCGAACCGCCTCGCCGATCAAGGGAGCGACGGTGAGAATCCGGATGCGAGACGAATCGGTCGTCGCGTCGGTCGGCAGGATCGTGTCGGTGATCACCAGCTCGGTCAGGGCCGAGTTGTCGACCCGGGCGACCGCCCCGCCGGACAATACGCCGTGGGTTATGTAGGCGGCGACGCTCTTGGCCCCTGCGTCCATCAGCGCCTGCGCGGCGTTGCACAATGTGCCCCCCGAATCGACGATGTCGTCGGCAAGGATGCAGTTGCGCCCGCGCACATCGCCGATGATGTTCATCACCTCGGATTCGCCGGGGCGCTCGCGCCGCTTGTCGACGATCGCCAGCGGGGCGTTGTCGAGCCGCTTGGCCAGCGCGCGCGCGCGGACCACGCCGCCGACGTCAGGCGAGACGACCATCAGGTCCTCGCCGCCGTAGCGGGCGAGGATATCGGCGGCCATCACCGGCGCCGCGTAGAGATTGTCGGTCGGGATGTCGAAGAACCCCTGGATCTGCCCGGCGTGAAGATCGACCGAGAGCACGCGGTCGGCCCCGGCCTCGGTAATCATGTTGGCGACGAGCTTGGCCGAGATCGGCGTGCGCGGGCCCGGTTTGCGGTCCTGCCGGGCGTAGCCGAAGTAGGGGATGACCGCGGTGATTCGCCGGGCCGAGGCGCGGCGGCAGGCGTCGATCCCGATCAGCAGCTCCATCAGGTTGTCGTTTGCCGGGTAGCTGGTCGACTGCAGCAGGAAGAGGTCTTCGCCGCGCACGTTCTCGTGGATTTCGATGAAGATCTCCTCGTCGGCGAATCGCCGGACGCTCGCGTCGGTGAGCGGGATCTCGAGGTAGGCGGCGATCGCCCGCGCAAGCGGCAGGTTCGAGTTGCCGGCCATGAGTTTCATGCGGGTCAGGTCCTGTTTGCGCGGAATTCGGCTGTGTCTGCGCCTCTAGGGCCGACCGTCACGCGATTGCAACCGGCGAAGCGCCGGTTTCCCCTGAGGCCGGTGCGACGGCCTGCGCGGTCAGCCCAGCAGCGGCATGACCAGCGGCGGTTCGGTCAGGCTCTCCGATCCCTCGAGGAGTGCGAGCGCCCGGGTGACGGCGCTCTCGGGGCCCTCGTGGGTGACGATCGCCACGAGCACTTCGCCGCCTTCCTCGGGCCGGCCCTTCTGGATCAGGCTCTCGATCGAGACTCCGGCGTCGCGCATCGCCGCGGTGATCTCGGCGAGTACGCCGGGACGGTCGGCGACCGTGAAGCGCAGGTAGGCGCGACCGGACCGGTGGCCGGGATCGGCCGGGGCGAGTGTCTCGAGAGCCGCCACCGGGACCGAGAACGGCGCGCCGGTATCGCCGCGGGCGATGTCGATCAGGTCCGCCACCACCGCGCTCGCGGTCGGGCCGTCCCCGGCACCGGCGCCCTGGAACAGCAGCCGGCCCGCGAAATTGCCTTCGGCGACGATCGCATTGGTCGGCCCGTCGACGGCAGCCAGTGGGTGGCTGCGCGGCACGAGACAGGGTTGGACGCGCTGGAACAGGCGCCCGTCGCCGGGATCGCGGTCGGCCAGGCCAATCAGGCGGATGACGTAGCCGAGCGACGCCGCCTGGGCGATGTCCGCGGCGCGGATCCGGGTGATCCCGGTCGCCTGCAGGGTCTCGAAGTCGATTCGGCTGCCGAACGCGATCGCGGCGAGAATCGCCAGCTTGTGCGCGGCGTCGGTGCCTTCGATGTCGAACGCGGGATCGGCTTCGGCGTAGCCCAGGTCCTGCGCCTCGCGGAGCACGTCGGCGAAGTCCCGTCCGCTCCGCTCCATCGTCGAGAGGATGTAATTGCAAGTACCGTTGAGGATGCCGTAGATTCGCACGATCGCGTTGGCAGCCGCCCCTTCGCGCAGCCCCTTGATCACCGGTATTCCGCCGGCAACGGCCGCTTCGAACTTGAGCGGCACGCCAGCCGACTCGGCTGCCTCGGCGAGTTCCATCCCGTGGTGCGCGATCATCGCCTTGTTGGCGGTGACGAGGCCCTTGCCCGCCGCCAGGGTGCGCCGGGCCAGCGCCAGCGCCGGGCCGTCGGCCCCGCCGACGAGCTCGACCACGACATCGATCCCGGGCCGCTCGGCGAGCAGCGTCATGTCGTCCTCCCACGCGTAGCGCGAGAGGTCGACGCCGCGATCCTTCGAGCGATCGCGCGCGCAGACGGCGACGATCTCGATCGGCCGCCCCGACCGACGGGCGATCAGTGCGCCGTTGGTCTCGAGCAGCCGGATGACGCCGCCGCCGACCGTGCCGAGGCCGGCAAGAGCAATGCGAAGCGGTTCGGTCATGGGTTCCCCTGCGAAGTCCGCCGAGTCGTTAGGGTCTGGCGGCGAGCTTGGCTAGGGGGTCAGGTGCGCAGGCGCGGGCACCCGCCGAGCTGCTCGAGAATGTAGCGATAGTCGGCCTCGGCGCGCTGACGCGAGGCCGGGTCGTCCTGCAGGAAGGCGTCCGGCGGCAAGCGCTGGGGCAGGAAGCAGGCGAGGCGATACCAGCCGATCGTCTGCGGTTCGGGCGGCTGCGCCGACTGATCGACGATCTCGCTCCACGACACGCCCCAGGTCGGCTCCATTCCCGGGCGGCGGACGACCGTCAGCGAGACCGGCGCACCCGTCGCCGTGTCGAGAAACAGCTGGGTCTCCGATTCGCCGACCAGATTGCCGGGGACCGACATCACATCGCGGACGCCGAGCACTGCCGGCGGGGCGCCGGGCTCGGCGAGCGCGGCTATGACCGTGCGCGCGAGCTGTTCGGTCGCCGGAGTGGCGGGAACCTGCGCCCCGGGATCGACCAGCTGCAGCGACCCGGGCCGCCCGGGTACCGGATCGGCGAAGACGAGGAAGCGCTGCTTCTTGAGCTTCGGCACCTTTCCCTTCGCGTCGCGCGGCACGTCGGCGAGGTACACGACCGATTCGCCGAGCGCCGACTGGCCCGCCAGCAGGGCCAGGGTGCGGGCCTCGACGTAGAGTCGCGCCATGCCCGGAGCGACCCCGGGCGCGCGTTCGGGCTGAACTTCGGCCTGGTCGCGCACTTCGACCAGCGCCACCAACGATGCGGCTTCGGCAAGGTCCGCAAGATCCGCATAGGTGGCGCTGGGCGCCTCCGCTTCGGGGCTTGCGTTCTGTGCGGCGAGCGGTGCGGCGGCCGCCAGCAGGGCCGCCGCCAGCAGGCGGAATCGAGGCGCCCGACCCTCGTGCTTCGCCCTCTTCATTCTCGTTCCTCCTCGTACGCCGAACGCTTGATCGGCGGCTTCGGGTCCGTCCGCAAGCCATGTTCCACCGCGGGACGAGTGAATCGCGGCTTAACCGACAAAGCGTTTGCTCAGGGCCGTCTTCGCGGTTAAGGCTCCCGCCAATCGGACCCCACCGAGAGCATAAGATAGGGGGTTCGTGGGCTCTGCCGGAGGTCTTCCGGATCGGCTCGTCGCAGCCGGCTGGGCCTCAGGGCGGATTTGTTTCAGAGGGGCTGCCGGAACCCAACCGGCAGCCTTCGTCGATGCGGGGCTACCAAGCCCGGCGACACAACGAACGGAGTGAAGGGACTGGATGGCTTACGCTGACCAACAGATGAGCGGTAACAAGATTATCGCGATTATCATCGTTGCCCTGATCCACGTTGGCATCGGTTATGCCCTGATCACCGGTCTCGCATACTCGGCGGTCAAGAAGGCGATCGAACGCGTGACCACCGTGGATATCGAGGAGCCGCCGCCGCCGCCGGACGAGCCGCCGCCGCCGCCGCCGGAGCAGGTTCAGCCGCCGCCGATCGTGGCGCCCCCGCCGCCGATCAACATCAACCCCGCGCCGCCGCCGGTCACGGTGGTCGACACGCCGCCTCCGCCGGCACCCGTCATCCCCCGCGCCGCGCCGCCCGCGCCCCCGCCACCGCCGCCGCCGCCATCCCAGGCGCGCCCTGCAAGTCCCGACGGCCTCAACCGGTGGGCCGCGCGCATCCAGGAGAACTACCCGGCGCGCGCGATTCGCGACGAGATCGAGGGTTCGGTGCGTGTGAGCGTGACGATCGGCACCAACGGCCGTGTTACCGCCTGCACCGTGGTCGGCTCGAGCGGCTCGAGCGTGCTCGACCAGGCGGCTTGCGACGGCATGACCCGCTACGCCCGCTACAACCCCGCGCTGGACGACAACGGCAACCCGACCACGGGCAGCGACACGCGCACGATCGTCTACCAGCTCGGCAGATAGTTTGCCTTCCCTGCATTCCCTAAGAGAGGACTACCCGCATGCTTATTGAAATTCTGGCCGCGGCCGGCGGCGAACAGGCCCCGGAGAACGCCTTCGGCTTCTGGGAGGCCATGGAACAGGGCGGTGTCATCGCCTGGACCATCCTCGGCGTGCTCGTGATCATGTCGGTATTTTCGTTCTACATCCTGATCACCAAGCTGCTCGAGCAGAACAAGATCCTGAGCCAGTACAAGGCCATCCGCAACGGCGCCTTCTGGAAGGCCGCGACCCTCCAGGAAGGGGCCGCCAAGCTCGAGAAGAACAGCGCCTGGCGTCAGCTCGTCGACGACGGCCTCGCCGCCGAGGCGCAGCACTCGAAGATGACCGACACGCTCGAAGCGCACGACTGGATGCACGGCTCGCTCGCGCGTTCGGAAGCTTCGATCAACGCCCGTCTCAACGGCGGCCTGCCGTTTCTGGCGACCGTCGGTGCGACCGCGCCGTTCATCGGTCTGCTCGGCACCGTTATCGGCATCTACCGCGCGCTGATCGGCATCGCCGTCGCCGGCTCGGCCTCGATCGACAAGGTCGCGGGTCCGGTCGGTGAAGCGCTGATCATGACCGCGATCGGCCTGCTCGTCGCGGTGCCGGCGGTGCTCGCCTACAACTGGCTGCAGAGCCGCAACCGCCGCATTGCGGAGCTGCTCAGCGGCTTCTCGACCGATATCCTCGCGAACATCACCTCGCGGGGTACGGTGAAGCCGGCGATGGCGACCGCGTCGACGACGGCTCGTCCGGCGGCGGCTCCCGCCGCTGCGGCCCCGAAGAAGGCCTGAGCGACCTGGACTGAGCGAAGGGCGGGCATCGGCATGCGGGCCACCCGCCCTTCAGCCCGAAGTGAGATAGGACAATAGCGATGGCGATTTCGACGGGCGGCGATATTGAGACTCCGATGTCGGACATCAACACCACGCCCCTCGTGGACGTGATGCTGGTGATGCTGATCATCTTCATCATCGCGGTGCCGGTTACCCTTCAGACGATCGAGGATCTGACGATCCCGGTCTTCGAGTCGGTCGAATCGAAGAACAAGGTCGAGAACCTGCTGCTGACCGTGACCTCGACCGACGAGGCCGGTCGCACGCCGCGGTTGAACAATTCCGCCTACAGCGGCGCGAGCCGCTCGGGCGAATGCCGGGTGTTCTTCAACAACGTCACGCCGGTCGATTCGCAGGAACTGTACGACATGGCGTTCAACCGGCTCGACGCGATCGTCACGCGGGCCGGCGGCGCTGAAGCGCTGATGTCAGACCCGGAGCTGATCCCGCAGGTCCACATCCGCGCGGACGTCAACACGCCGTGGCGCTGCGTGGCCGGTGCGATCTACAACATCCAGGCGGCGGGCTATCCGACCGTCGGGTTCATTTCCAACCCGGTCGATCCGAACGTCTGATCCGGGACGAGGATTTCAAGGAGTAGTTTCCCATGGCGATGTCAGGTGGCCGCGACGATGGCACCCCGATGATGGAAATGAACATGACGCCGCTCATCGACGTCCTGCTCGTTCTCCTCATCGTGTTCATCATGTCGATCCCGATCGCGACGCACTCGGTCGACATCGACCTGCCGGTGGCAGATCCCAATCCGCCGCAGAACATGGTCGATCCGATCAAGAACAAGATCGTCCTCACGCCGGACAATGAGATCCTGTGGAACGGCACGCCGATCACGCCGGAAATCCTGGTGGCGAACCTGAAGACCTCGCTGAGCTACGAGGTCGAGCCCGAGCTGCAGTTCGAGCCCGAAGCGCTGGCGAGCTACGACCTTTCGGCCAAGGTGCTCAACATCATCAAGGGCTCGGGGGTGACCAAGTTCGGCTTCGTCGGCAACGAGAAGTACCGGGTGTTCGGCAAGGAATAGCCTGCTGGTCGTACAACGAGACAACGGAAAGGGGCGGGGCGATCCGCCCCTTTTTCTTTGCCCGCACGCCGTTCGGTGAAATCAACGCGACGCCGCTGATCGACGTCCTGCTCGTGCTGCTGATCGTACAGATCATGGCCGTACCGCTCGCGACCGATTCGCTCGAGGTCGCGCTCCCCGGTCCCGACATCGAAGCTCCCGCCCCTGATCCGGTACGCAATCTCCTCGTCATCGAGAGCGACGGCACGCTCGTATGGAACGGCCAGCGATCGACGAAGGCGGCCTCGCCGATCGACTTGCCCGGGTTCGATCGATGAGCCCCGAACCGCAGGTGCAGTTCCGCCCCGACGCCAACGCCAGCTACGAGCGCTCGGCGCAGGTCCTGCTCATCGTCAAGCGGTCGGGGATCAGCAACTTCGGCTTCCTCGGCAACGAGCAGTACCGCAGCTTCGGCAAGTCCTAGCGGTCAGCCCCCTGCGCCAGGCGTATCGGTGCGCATCGCGGCGCCGGCGAGCGTCTCGGCCTCGAGCAGCAGCTCGTCGTCAACTGCGCCCTGGGGCAGGCTCTCGCGACCGATCATCACCAGCACCGGCACCGCCAGCGGGCTGACTCGCTCCAGCTCGACGTGGACCATCCGCTCGGCCGCGGTGTCGAGCAGGTCGCCGAGCCGGCCGACGTCGGTCATTCGCGCCCGCGCATCGGCCCAGGCGGCCTCGATCAGCAGGTGGTCCGGCTCGTACTTGCGCAGCACGTCATAGATCAGGTCGGTCGAGAATGTGACCTGCTTGCCGCTCTTGCGCCTGCCCGGATGCTGCCGCTCGACGAGCCCGGCGATCACCGCGACTTCGCGGAAGGCGCGGCGCAGCAGGTGAGATTCGGTGACCCACTCGACGAACTCGTGAGTCAGGATGTCGGGCGAGAGCAACGGCGCCGGGTCGGTCACCGGCTTCAGCCCCCAGACCGCGAGCGAATAATCGTTGGCGACGAAGCCGCCAGGCATGAGCCCGCGCTCGTCCATCCGCTTGGTGATCAGCATGCCGAGCGCCTGGTTCGCGTTCCACCCGGCGAACGTATAGTAGACCGTGTAGTGGCGTTTTGCGTGCGGGAAGCTCTCGACCAGCAGGTTGTCAGGGCCCGGCATCTGCGAGCGCCAGTCCTGCACCTCGAGCCATTCGCGCACGTCGTCGGGGAAACGCGCCCAGCCCGCGCGGTCGACCAGCAACGCGCGCACGCGATCGGCAAGATGCGTGGTCAGCGGGAGACGCAGACCCATGTAGCTCGGGATGACCGCGGCGCGCTTCGCCGCGCGCACGACGAGGTCGAGGTCGCGGAATGATTCGACCTCGAGGTCCATCCCGGCAAAGCGGAAGGTGTCGCCTGCCCTGAGCGAGGCGGCGAACTGTTCCTCGACCTTGCCGAGCGAGCGGCCGTTACGGAAGCGGATCTCGATCATCTCCGAATCGACGATGATCCCGGCGTTCATCCGGTGACGCTGGGCGTGTTCGGGATGCGTCAGACGCCAGGTGCCATCCGCGTCGCGGACGATGCGCCTGAACTTGTCGTAGGCCTTGAGCGCGTAGCCGCCGGTGGCAACGAAAGTCAGCACGCGCTGCCACACCGCCTCGTCGACCCAGGCATAGGCGAGCGACGAGCGCACCTCGGCGAGCAGGGCATCCTCGCGGAACGGCGCAGCGCAGGCACAGGCCATGACATGCTGCGCCAGCACGTCGAGACCGCCGGGCCGGAAATCCTCGCCGTCGCGCTTGCCCTGGTCGACCGCATCCTTCGCGGCCTGCGCCTCCAGGAACTCGAAGCGATTGCCCGGCACCAGCACTGCCCGGCTCGGCATGTCGAGTCTGTGGTTCGCGCGGCCGATCCGCTGCAGCAACCGGCTCGAACCCTTGGGCGCGCCCATCTGCACGACGCAGTCGATGTCGCCCCAGTCGACCCCGAGGTCGAGGCTCGCCGTGGCAACCAGCGCGCGCAGCTCGCCGCGCGCCATCGCCCCTTCGACCTTGCGCCGCGCCTCCTTCGACAGCGAGCCGTGATGGATCGCGATCGGAAGGTTGTCCTCGTTGGCGTCCCACAACTCCTGGAAGATGTACTCGGCGAGGAAGCGCGTGTTGGTGAACACCAGCGTGGTCCGGTTGCGCTTGATCAGCTCATAGAGCTGCGGGATCGCCCAGATAGCCGCGTGCCCGCCCCACGGTACGCTCGCCTCTTCCGGCAGCAGGATCTCGACCTCGGGTGGGGCGCCCTTCTCGCCTTTGACGAACGCCACCGCATCGATCTCGCCCCACGGCGCGAGCCAGGCGCGGAAGCCCTCGGGATCGGCCACGGTCGCCGACAGCGCCGCGCGCTGCATCTGCGGCGCGATCGCTTGCAGCCGTGCCAGCGAGAGCGCCAGCAGGTCGCCGCGCTTGCCGGTCGCGAACGCGTGGATCTCGTCGATCACCACGCGCTTCAGGCCGGCAAACAGCTCAAAACTGTCGGGATAGCTGAGCAGCAGCGAAAGGCTTTCCGGCGTGGTCAGAAGCACGTGCGGCGGCCGGGCGCGCTGGCGCTTCTTGCGGTCTGCCGGCGTGTCGCCGCTGCGGGTCTCGATCCGGATGGGCAGGCCGATATCCTCGACCGGCGCCACGAGGTTGCGCTGGACGTCATGCGCCAGTGCCTTGAGCGGCGAGACGTAAAGCGTGTGCAGCCCCTCGCCGGGAAGCTCTTCACGGCTCGGGCAGAACGCCGCAAGCGTCGGCAGGAAGCCGGCAAGCGTCTTGCCGGCGCCGGTGTCGGCGACGAGCAGCGCATGACGCGCCGCTTCGCTCGCCGCGAGCATCTCCGCCTGGTGACGCCGGACGCGCCAGCCGCGGCCAGCGAACCAGGCTTTGATCTCGGGCGGTACGAACGTCATGGCGGCACCATGCAGGAGCGCCGCTGCGCCGGAAAGGGGTGGCCGCCGAGCGACGCTAGTTCGACAAAGCGCCGCGGCCACCTTGCGCCCAAGCGCCGCCTCTCCGCGTCAAGCGGGGCAACCGCGGCACGGGCCGTCCGTTACCCTCTCGTGACCTCGCCGTCCGGCGAGGCAAGCAACGAGGACTTCTGAAATGGCAAACCGTTATCGATCCGACGTCCGCTCGCGCCGCGAGCGCGGCTGGCGCGAACCCCAGGCCGAGCAGTTCCAGCCTTACGACGACGAGCGCGGCTCGGGCCAGATGGGCGAGAGCTGGCGCGACTACGACGAGCAGCAGTCGGCGTGGGAGGCCGACGACCGCTACGCCCACCGTCACGGTTCCGAGCACTACGGGACCGCGGGATATGGCCCCGCACGCTACACGCCCGGGCGAGGCCGCGAATTCTCGAGCTTTACCGGCAACGACTTCGGCGGCGGCGACTTCTCGGGCGGCGCCGGCACTTACGGCCATGAGCGGTCGACCTTTGGCAGCGAGCGCGCCTACGGCCGCGCGTCCCACGGCGGCGGCGCCTGGGGCGCGGGCAGTTACGGCGCCGGCAGCCGGCTGGCGGCGAACCGCGGCGAGTGGCGCGACGACGACTGGCGTGGGAGCCGCGGCGACGAGCGCGGATTCTTCGAGCGCGCGGGCGACACGGTCGCGCGCTGGTTCGGCGACGAGGACGACTACGGCCGCCGCGAGACCTACCGGGGTCGCGGTCCCGTCGGCTACACGAGGACCGACGATCGCATTCGCGAGGACGCCTGCGAACGCTTGACCGACGACTGGGGCGTCGACGCGAGCAAGGTCGAGGTGACCGTGAGCAATGCCGAGATCACTCTCGACGGCACGGTGCCGAGCCGCCGGCAGAAGCGCCGCGCGGAAGACCTCGTCGACAGCCTCTCGGGCGTCCGCCACGTGCAGAACAACCTGCGGGTCGACGAGGGCAGCAGCTCGGACCGCAACACCAGTGGCGAGATCGACGGCAGCCGCACGGTCTGATCGGCTGCAGATCCCGGTAAGCGAAGGGGCTCGCCGTGGGCGGGCCCTTTCTTGCATGTGCCGTCAGATGCGCCTGCCGAACCGCGCGTAAAGCTCGGCGAGGATTCCGATCGCTTCCTCGGATTCGGCCCGGTCGGGCCCGGTGTCGTCCTCGCCGTATCCGTGCATCGGGCTGCGGCGGAGCGACTGTACCGCGGTGCCGTCGGTGCGCGGCACGACGTAAACGCCGCGATACTGGACTCCGTAGTCGAACTCACGCTGGGGAATCAGCCAGGCGATCTGGCCGCGCACCGGCACGACGCTCTCGTCGCCGAGCAGCGCGCGGGCGCCGTAGCCCGTGCAGTTGATGACCACCTTCTGCGGGAGCTCGCCGAGCTCTCCGGCTGTGCGGAACTCGCGGCGCTCGATCCGGCCGCCGGCCTGCCGGAACTGCCCGACCAGCAGGTTCGCGTAAGCCGCGAGGTTGAACATCAGGTTGGCCTCCCGGCGCACGGCGAGGCCATCAAATGGCGTCGTGCCGGGATCGAGGGCCTCGGCGCGAGGGAACAGGTCGCGCAGGCGCGATCCGAAATTCGCGAACTGGGGCTGGTCCGGCGCGCGTGGACGGCGTGGCGGAGGCGGACCGGGATCGGCAACGAGGTAGTGGTCGATCCAGCGCACCGGATCGCCGGGCAGGCCGAGCAGGGAGTTGTACCGGTGGAACGAGGTTCGCGCCATCTGCTCCCACCGGTCCGGAAAATCGGGGGTCACCGCACCGGCAAACGCGATCCGCGAATCGGGCGTGAACGAGCCGGTCGCGCGCAGTGAGGGCAGCTCGGGGACGACCTCGCGCGTGTAGATCGTCACCGGCACACCAGCAGACTGCGCGAGGAGCGCCGAGGTGAGGCCGAGCGGACCGCTGCCGATGACTGCGATTTCCCGCGGCGAACCGGCCAGCGCCTGACGCACCGCGATCGCGCTCGAACCCCACGACAGCGACCAGCCGCTGCCGCCGTGGCCATAGTTGTGCACCACCAGCGCGTCGCCGATCGGCTCGGCGTCGAGCCGCGGTCCCGCCGCGCGGAACGGGCGGAGGCAAACCGAGATATCGAACACGCGCTCCATCGAAGCGCGCAGCGGTGCGAGCCAGAGACCCGGATCGCCGCGGCCCGCAGTCGGCAGAAGCGCCGGGGCGGTAGCCGCGCAGCCTCCAAGCCCGAGCCCGCCGAGAGCGGCGAGGCCGCCGAGCAGGTGCCGGCGGCCAAGCGCGGGTCCGGGATGAAGCGCCCTAGAGGGCGTCATCCCCGGCCTGGCCGACCGATTCGATATCGCGGCCGAGGCCTTTGACGGTGTTGCAGCCGGTGAGCACCAGCGCACCGAGCGCGAGAGTTGCAATCAAACGCAGCATGTCAGCCTCCTTGCGGTTCATTGCCCCGCGCAGCCGGTCTCGTCCAGAAACAACGGCAGGCGGACCAGGTCGGCCTCGGGCAAGTCCAGGGCAAAGATGTCGCGCAGAACCTTGCTGTAAGCTGGCCGGTCGCCGATCTCGCGGATCTCGACATCTGCGCCGCGCGACACGCTCAGCGTGCGATCTACGAGGCTCGCGAAGCCGTCGGGCAGCGGGCGCGTGACGATGTGCAACGTGGTGAACCGTGTTCCCGGTGCGGTCGAGGTCCAATGGTTGGCCTGCTCGATATCGGCCCGGCCGACCTCTGCCAGGTCGAACGTGTATTGCGGCTGCCAGTCGCCCTCTTTCGGAGCGCGTTCGAGCAGCCATTCACCGGCGAGCCTGCCGGGTCCACCGATCCGGCGCAGCCGGTGGCGGGCGCCGTCAGGCGCCTCGGCCCCGGCGCCGTCGGCGAGCGGGAGCACGGGGACGTAGCTTCCCCCGAAGCCAGCGTCGGCCAGCCAGCGTCCGCCGGCCAGTTCGGCAAGCAGCAGGATGTGGGTGCGCGGCGGCTGGGAGCCGACGGGCTGGCCGACGCGCACGCGCGCGAGCAGCGGCCGGGTGTGTATGCCCAGTTCCGCCAGAACGTCGGCGAGCAGCCGATTATGCTCGAAACAGTAGCCCCCGCGCCGCCCGACGACGAGCTTGGCAAAAACGCCTTCGCCGTCGACCGCGATCGGCCGCCCGAGCCTGACGTCGAGGTTCTCGAACGGGATCGCCAGCCGGTGTGCGCGCTGGATCGTCTCCAGCCCGGCCGGATCAGCGGACGGCGCCCCGCCGAGCCCGATACGCTCGAAGTAGGCCGCGAGCCGCGCGCTCACGCGGTCAGTGCGCAGCCTGGGGCCCGCGTTCGAGCCCCGATGCCGCAAGCTGTTCGTCGATCTGCGCCAGCAGTCGCTCGAGCCCTTCGTCGGTGTAGCTTTCGGCCCGCGCGACCAGCACGTCCTGCGTGTTCGAGGCACGCAACAGCCACCAGCCGTCCGGAGTCGTCACGCGCACCCCGT
Organism: uncultured Sphingomonadales bacterium; assembly: GCA_937898525.1. Taxonomy (GTDB): domain Bacteria; phylum Pseudomonadota; class Alphaproteobacteria; order Sphingomonadales; family Sphingomonadaceae; genus Croceibacterium_A. Next base: position 20,742 of record CALCBC010000135.1, on the reverse strand, counting down.
CGGTGTCGTCGACCTCGATGTCGTCGCTGGCCGAGGCGAGGCGAGCCTTGACTTCCTCGATCGCCGCGAACTTGCGGCTCTCGTCGACCTGGAAGCGCAGCTCGGGCGTGTTGCGCATCTCCGGCATCGCGCTTCTGAGTTCGGTCACCGACCGGCCGATCCGCGCCGACGCGGCGATCAGCCGCACCGCGGCGTAGAGCGCATCGTCGTAGCCGTAGTAGCCGTCGGCGAAGAATACGTGCCCGCTCATCTCGCCGGCGAGCGGGGCCTGGGTTTCCTTCATCTTCGACTTGATCAGGCTGTGACCGGTCTTCCACATCAGCGGCTTGCCGCCGAGCTCGGCCACCCGGTCGAACAGGGCGCGGCTCGCCTTGACGTCGGCGATGATCGTCGCGCCCGGTTTCCGCGCCAGCAGGTCCTCGGCGTAGATCATCAGCAGCTGATCGCCCCAGATGATCCGGCCTTGCCCGTCGATCGCCCCGATGCGGTCGCCGTCGCCGTCGAAGGCGATGCCGAAATCGAGGTTCTTCTCGGCCACGAGCTTGCGCAGGTCCTCAAGGTTCTCGGGCATCGTCGGGTCGGGGTGGTGATTCGGGAAGGTCCCGTCGATGTCGCTGTAGAGGGTGAAGTGCTCGCCAGGCAGGCGTGCGACGAGCTTCTCGAGCGCCGGGCCGGCAGCCCCGTTCCCGGCGTCCCACCCGATCCTGAGCGAGGCCAGCTTGCTCGCATCGATACCGTCGATCGCCGAGACAAGCCGGTCGACGTAGGCGTCCATCACTTCGACCTGCTCGACCGAGCCCGAGCCGTCGTCCCAGTCGCCCTGGGCGGCCATCCGCCCGAGCTCCTGGATGTCGGCGCCGAAGAACGGACGGCCCTGGAAGACCATCTTGAAGCCGTTGTAGTTGGCCGGGTTGTGGCTTCCTGTGATCTGGATGCCGCCATCGACGTCGTCGGCCGATGCCTCGGCATAGTAGAGCATCGGCGTCGGGCCGACACCGATCCGCCGCACGTCGCAGCCGCTGGCGGTCAGCCCTTCGACCAGCGCGTGCTCGAGCATCGGCGAGCTCACGCGCCCATCGTAGCCGACCGCGACCCGCTTGCCGCCGGCGCGACGCAGCAGCGTACCGAAGCCACGGCCGATCGCGCGCGCGTCCTCGGCGCCGAGCGTCTCGCCGATGATTCCGCGAATGTCGTATTCACGCAGGACAGTGGGATGGAACTGATGGGTCATTGGGACTCCAGGTGATGAGGCAATTCTTCGAGCAAGAGATCGCGCGCCGCGTTCGCTTCGTGCACCTGCGCGTTGCTGCCGCCGCGGTCGGGATGGACCATCGCCACCAGGCGCTTGTGCGCGGCGAGGATCTCTTCCCGGGATGCGGCCGCACTCACGCCGAGGAGCTTGCGCGCGCGGAATACCGCCTGAGCGCGCGTAGCGACCTTAGGTTCCCACGGCCAGCGCCCGGTGACGAGCTTCCAGCCGAGAACGACGATCCCGGCGAGGATCAGCAGGCGGATCATGTCAGGCAGCCTCGCTGTTCTGGGGGTTCGGCGCGGACCCCAGGCGTGCGGGCATCGGCAGGCGCAAGTTGCCGACGAGCGCGCGCAGTTCCTGCCGCGCGACGAGATGGCTCGTGCCGAGCTCGCCGAGCTGGCCCTTGTCGAGCAGCGTCAGTCCCGATGGGAACAGCTCGCGGTAGATCACCCGTTCGCTGAGCCCGTGCGCGACGCGGAACCCGACACGCCTCGACAACTCCTTCAGCGCCTGGTCGATACGCCGCTGGTTGCGCGCATCGACGTGCTGCACGCGGTTGCGCACGACGACCCAGTCCATCTCGCGGCGGCCCTCGCGAATCTGCCTGAGCGCGCGGCTCTTGCGCGCTTCCCAGATCAGCTCGGCATAGAAGCTCAGCCGGCGGACCTTGAAAGTCTCGGCATCGACCTGGCCGATCAGGTCGAAGTCGACGAAACTGTCGTTCATCGGCGTGACCAGGGTGTCCGCCTGCGTCGCAACGTGGCGCGCATAAGGATCGTCGCGCCCCGGCGTATCGAAGATCAGGAAGTCGACCGCCTGGCCGAACTCAGCCGCCTGCGTCTCGAGCGCCGCGATGCCCTCACCCTCGAAAACGGCGAAGCGGGCGCCGGGGAGCTCGATCCCGCGGCGCGCCTCGGTCTCGCTGCGATTCTCGAAATAGCGGTACAGTGTCCGCTGGCGCGTATCGAGGTCGATCGCTGCAACTTTCGCGCCCTGGTAGGCGAGCGCCACGGCCACGTGCACCGCCGTGGTCGACTTGCCGGTGCCGCCCTTCTCGTTGGCGAAGACGATGCGATGAGGCGCGGAAATGACAGGCCCTTTCTCTGATCTGGCGAGGCCGCTATCGCACCCCCCTGCCCGGCTCTTATCGGAGGCCCGCTCGCATGCAAACCGTCAACCGGCTGGCCGACCTGCGCGCGGCTGTGGACAGGCTGCGCGAGCGCGGCCCGGTGGCGCTCGTGCCGACGATGGGCGCGCTGCACGAGGGCCATCTGACGCTGGTGCGCGCGGCGCGCGAGAAGGCGAAGTCGGTGGTGGTGTCGATCTTCGTCAATCCGACGCAGTTCGGCCCCAACGAGGATCTCGATGCCTACCCCCGCCAGCTGGCCGAGGATGCCCGGCTGCTCGAGGCGGAGAACGCCGACGTGCTGTGGGCGCCGCCTGTCGAGGAAGTCTATCCTCCCGGCTTCGCCAGCAAGGTCTCGGTCGCGAAGCTCGGCGAAGGCCTGTGCGGGGCCTCGCGGCCCGGGCACTTCGACGGGGTCGCCACCGTGGTCGCCAAGCTGTTCAACCAGGTGCGGCCCGACCTCGCGGTGTTCGGCGAGAAGGACTGGCAGCAGCTCGCGGTGATCCGCCGCATGGCGCGCGACCTCGATCTGACCCAGCCGCATGCGGACATGATCCTCGGCGTGCCGACCGTGCGCGAACCCGACGGGCTCGCGATGTCGAGCCGCAACCGCTACCTGTCGCAGGCCGATCGCGAGCGCGCCGCGGTGCTGCCGGTCGCGATGCGCAAGGCGATCGCGGCTATCGAGGCCGGCGCCGAGGTTCCGCTGGTGCTCGACAGGACGAAGGCCGCGCTGCTGGCCGGCGGCTTCACCAGTGTCGATTACGTCGAGCTGGCCGACGCCGAGACGCTCGAGTCCCTCGCTGGTCTCGGCGCAAAGCCCGCCCGCCTGTTCGTCGCGGCGCGGATCGGCGGGACCCGGCTGATCGACAACATGCCTGTTGCCGCACCGCCCGCTTGAAGGCAGGTTCGCTTCCGGGGCGCGCAATGCGCGGATGGGAGGATACCCGATGAGCAAGCCTGCGGTGCGCGCCGCGTTCGTCGCGGTGACGACGCTGTTCTTCGCCTGGGGGTTCATCACTTCGCTGATCGATCCGCTGGTCGCCGCGGTGAAGGGCATCTTCACGCTGACGGACCTGCAGGCGCAGCTTTCGGCGTTCGCGTTCTTCATCGCCTACGGGCTCGTCTCGTTCCCCGCTGCGGTGCTGCTCGCGCGGCTGCGCGCGGTGCCGACGATCCTGCTGGCGCTGGCGATGATGGCACTCGCCTGCCTGATCATGCTCGGCGCGGCGAACCTCGCGATCTACTCGCTGGTCCTGCTCGGGCTGTTCGTGCTGGCGAGCGGGATCACCATCCTTCAGGTGGCCGCGAACCCGCTGGCCGCCGCGCTCGGCGATCCCAGGGGCAGCCACTTCCGGCTGACGCTGTCGCAGACCTTCAACAGCCTCGGCACCTTCATCGGGCCGTTCCTCGGCGCGGTGCTGTTCCTCGAGGGCGTCGAGGTCAAGCAAGGAACCGCAATCACTCCCGAGGTACGCGACGCGGCGCTCGCCGGGATCGACCGCGCCTATTTCTGGATCGCCGGGCTGATCCTGCTGCTGCTGGCATTCTTCTGGTTCAGCCGCCGCACCGTCGCCGCCGCCGCTCCCGACACCGCCTCGGGCAAGGGCCTGTTCGCCCTGATCGGAGAGGCGCTCGCCTCGCGCTGGACGATGTTCGGCGGCGCGGCGATCTTCCTCTACGTCGGGGCCGAAGTGGCGATCGGCTCGCAGATGGCGCTTTTCCTCAACTCCGACGCAGTGTGGGGCGGCTCGGACGTGCCGTTCGCCGTGCCGCTTCTCGGTCACGCGATGGGCAGCGACGGCGTGCCGGGAGTCAGCCTGCAGGAGGCCGGCAAGGCGGTCGCATTCTACTGGGGGGGTGCGATGGTCGGCCGCGCGATTGGCTCGGCCCTGCTCGCGCGCTTCAACGCGGCGGGCCTGCTCGCTTTGTTCACGGCGATCGCCTGCGCGATGTGCCTCTACGTCGTGGCCGTGGGCGGCGTATCGGCCGGGTTCGTCGCGCTCGCGATCGGGCTGTTCAACTCGCTCATGTTTCCGGTGATCTTCACGCTGACGCTCGAGCGCTCAACCGCCAGCACCGAGGCGACCTCGGGGTTGTTGTGCACGGCGATCGTCGGGGGCGCGTTCCTGCCGCTGCTCGTGGGGGCGCTGTCGGACCACGCCGGCTACGTGACTGCGCTGACCGCCCCGGCCGCATGCTACGCGCTGCTGTGCCTGTTCGCAGTGTCGGCAGGCCGTGCGCCGGTCTTTGCTCGCACGGAGACGGCGGCGTTCCATTGATGGCCTGTCGGCATACCGATGCTATGGACGCGGGATGCTCAGCAGGCGGTCGGTCATCGGGAGCCTCGGCGGACTGGCGGCCGCGCTCGCGCTGGCGCCGGCTCCAGCGATCCCGGCAAGCCGTCGCAGGCCGCCGCGGCTGAGACCCGGCGACACGGTCGCGCTGATCGAGCCGGCGGGCTTCAGCGACGACCAGGCGCAGATCGACAGGGTCAGGTTCACCATCGAGGGCATGGGGCTGGTGCCGCGCGTCGCACCGCACGTGGGGAGCCGCCACGGCTATCTCGCCGGGACCGACGAACAGCGCGCGGGCGACATCAATGCGATGTTCGCCGATCCCGAGGTCAAGGCGCTGTTCGCGGTGCGCGGCGGGTGGGGCTGCGCGCGGCTGCTGCCGCTTCTCGACTGGGACACGATCCGGTCCAACCCCAAGTTGCTGATCGGCTACAGCGACGTGACCGCATTGCATCTCGCGTTCGCCGCGAAGGCCGGCTTTGCGACGATCCACGCTCCGAATGCCGCCAACAGCTGGCTCGAGATCAGCTGGGAGAGCTTCTGGCGGCTGGCGTTCGCAGCCGAGGCGCCCGAATTCGTGCCGCCGTCTCCCGAGGAAACCGACCTGCTAACCCCGGACCGCTGGCGTGTCGCCACGATCCGCCCCGGTATCGCGCGCGGCCGGCTGCTCGGCGGCAACCTTTCGGTAATGAGCGCGCTGGTCGGCACGCCGTGGCTGCCCGACTTCGACGGCGCGATCCTGTTCCTCGAGGATGTCGGCGAGGCCGAGTACCGCATCGACCGCATGCTGAGCCAGCTCGACCTTGCCGGGATCCTCGGCAAGATTGCCGGCGTAGTGTTCGGCCAGTGCACGCGCTGCACGGCCGGAGTCGAGGGCTACACCGGCTTCACGATCCCGCAGCTGCTCGAGCACTACCTCGCCCCGCTCGGTGTGCCCGCGTTCGGCGGAGCCAACATCGGCCACGTCGCGAACCAGCTGAGCCTGCCGTACGGAGCGGACGTGGAGATCGACGCGGGCTCAGGCACGATTCGCGTGCTCGAGCCGGTCGTCGCCTAGTTCAGGCCGATCGGCTTTCGCCGAATCCGGAACAATCGCTCTCGGGCGCTCGCGAAATGCAATCGCGAGTTCGAGGCTTCGCAGACCGGAAGGACCGCCAGTTGGCGGCAACCGAGGCGTTGGACGCCTCGCCTTTCGTCGTGACATTGCCCATGACGGAGAGCCGCGATCCGGCGACGTCTAATTCGAAGCCCGCGCCCGTGCGAAACCAGTCTTGCCGATACTTGACGGCGCCAAGGTGGAAGGCGCCCAGGCCGATGACATGGCCTCGCGCGCGAGGCACGAGGTAGACGGAAACCGGGAGGAGGTGGAGCGGGTAACGGGAATCGAACCCGTCTAGCTAGCTTGGAAGGCTAGTGCATTACCACTATGCTATACCCGCTCAGCCCGTGGCGGCGATTGCCACTTGTCGGGGCTCCGCGTCAACTGTCAGGCTCCTCGCCGCCCGCTTCCTCTCGGTCTTGGGCTCCTTCGCCCTCCGTGGTCGGGGGAGCGATCGACACGGTGACGCGGCGATTGCGCGCGCGCCCTTCCTCGTCGGGCGTGCCGTCGAGCCGGGCGTTGGGCGCCACCGGCCGCTGCTCGCCCAGCGCCACGACCTCGATGCGCCCGGGATCGACGCCGCGCTCGGTCAGCCATTCGGCGACGGCCTCGGCCCTGCGACGCGAGACGCGCAGGTTGGCCTCGTCGTGGCCGGCTGAATCGGTGTGGCCGCGCAGCACGATCGGCCAGCCCTCGGCTAGCTGGCGCGATTCGAGCACCTTCCCGAGCACGGCCTCGGCGGCCTCGCTCAATGCCGTGCCGCCTTCGGCGAACGGCACGGTCAGCTCCAGCGGATCGGGAGCAGCTTCCGGCTGCTGCGGCAGCACATCGGGGCGGATGATCGAAGGCGTCACTTGCTCGACCGGCGCCGGCGGCGGTGTCGGATCCTGGTCGGGAGCCTGCCGTTCGGGAGCGCGTTCGCAAGAGGCGACGACAAGCGCCAGGCCGGCCATCGGGATCAGGTGTCGCTTCGTCATCCTCTCCTCTTACGCAGCGGCGGCGCGCGACTTCTTCCGGCCGCGTGAGCCCTTCTCGGCCGGGGCGGGCCTGGCCTGGGGTGGCGAGAACGAGATCACCGTATCCCCTGGCCGCGGCTCGGGCGTCGCCGCGTGCGTGAAGAAGCGCATGCGGCCATTGGCCCGTACCAACAGCAGGATTTCCGCCTCGTCCGGCAAGGCGGCTTTCGCATCCTCGAGCCCGAACTGCTCGGACAGCCGGGTCTTGCGGAAGACCCAGCCCTCGCTCTGGCGTTGTTCGACGTCGTCGATGCCGAAACCCGTAGCGAACAGCGCCTGGCCCCTCAAGGACGCGGGCAGCTCCCGCGGATCGTCGCCGGCATCCGCGGCGCCGAGCTGATACACCGAATCGGAACCGATCTCCGGGGCGAATTCCGAACAGACCAGCGCGTTGTAGGCCTCGTTGTCGGTCGCTGCGACGAGCACCTGGAACGGGTTGAGATCGAGCTCGTGCTCCGCCTCCTCGTGGAGGACTTCCCCGTGATAGGCGGGAATGCCCGCCTCTTTTGCAAGCTTGAGCCGACGCCAGCTCGCGTCGGCGATCAGTACGGGATTGCCGAGCTCGCGCACCTGTTTGGCCAGCGCGACGGTCCACGGCGTCGAGCCGACGATCAGCAGGCCGGGCAGAGCCTCACCCTTGACGCCGAGCCAGCGCGCGACGCGGTCGATGGTGAAGCCGTGGGCGACGATGGTCGCCACCACCACCGCAAAGCTGAGGCCGATCAGGAGGGTGCCGTCGGCGAACCCGACCTCCTCGAGCCGAAGGGCGAACAGGCCGGAAATCGAGACCATGACGATGCCGCGCGGGGCGATCCATGCGAGGAACAGCCGCTCCTTCCATGGGATGCCGCTGAACAGCAGGCTCAGCAGGATCGTGGCGGGGCGGACGAGGAACAGCAGGGCGAGCAGGAACAGGCCGAAGCGCCATTCGAACGCGCGCAACTCCGTCACATCGAGCGAGGCAGCAAGCAGGACGAAGATGCCCGACACGAGCAGGGTCGCGACGTTCTGCTTGAACGGGTGGAAGCTCCGCAGGTTGGCGGTCGGCATGTTGGCCAGCGCAACGCCCATGACCGTTACCGCCACGAGGCCCGCTTCATGCTCGATCAGGTTGCAGCCGACGAAGGTCGCGATCACCGCGACCAGCAGCACCGGCGCCTTCAGGTACTCGGGCACGAGCCCGCGCGAAAACGCCCACCCGATGGCCCTCGCCGCAGCGAAGCCGATCCCGGCCGAAGCCACCGCGGCGAGGATCAGCGGTGGGACGATCGCTATCACCGAGGCGCCGTCGCGCGACAGACGGAAGTACTCGTAGGCGATGACAGCACAGAGCGCGCCGACGGGATCGTTGACGATCGCTTCCCAACGCAGGATCGCGGCCGGGCGCGGCTGGATGTTGGCCTGGCGCAGCAGCGGCAGCACCACAGTGGGCCCGGTCACCACCAGGACGCCCGCGAACAGGATGGCCACCGGCCAGACGAGCCCGGCGATGTAGTAGCAAGCCAGCGAACCGAGCAGCCATCCGACCGGCGCGCCGATCAGTACGAGCCGCCAGACGCCCTCCCCGTACTTGCGGAATTCGCGGAAATCGAGTTGCAGGCCGCCCTCGAACAGGATCAGCGCTACGCCGATCGAGATCATCGGTCCGAGCAGGTCGCCGAAGATCTCGCGCGGATCGAACAGCCCGAGGACGGGACCGGCGAGGAACCCGGCCGCCAGCATCAGCACGATCGCCGGCCAGCCGCTGCGCCAGGCAATCCACTGTGCCCCGATCCCGAGCAGGCCGACGAGGGCGATGACGAGAGCCTGATCTTGCATCGTCAGTGAGGAAATCCCGGCTCGCGTTCCATCCCCGGGGTCAATGCCTGCGCACCGAAATCTTTCCGTGAAACCGGCTCAATGTCCGGGGAAATCCAGCAGGGCCTGGGCGGCGATGCCCGCGTCGCGCAAGGCGTCGGCCCCGCCGAGGTCTGGCAGGTCGATCACGAACAGCGCGTGTTCGACCGTGGCGCCCGCCTGCCTCAGCAGCTGGGCTCCGGCGAGCGCGGTCCCCCCGGTGGCGATGAGGTCGTCGACCAGCAACACGCGCTCGCCACCGCGGATGGCCCCCGGATCGAGTTCGAGCCGTGCGGCACCGTACTCGAGCGCATAATCGATGCCAATCGTCGCCACGGGCAGCTTGCCGGCCTTGCGCAGGGGCACGAAGCCGAGCCCCAGCCGGGCGGCGATCGCCGAGCCGAAAATGAACCCGCGCGCCTCGATGCCGGCAACGGACGAGCTCTCGGTTACGGCCGCGCGTTCGACGAGATGGTCGATCGTCGCGGCGAAACCTTCGCCATCCGCGATGAGCGTCGTGATATCGCGGAACTGGATCCCCGCCGCCGGAAAATCCGGGATCGTGCGGACCAGCGCCTTGATATCGGCCGGGGTCAATCCTCGCGCCGCTTCGGCTTCACCCCGGCCCAGACCTGCTGCTTGGCGAGCCAGGCGAGGATGGTGGCGAAGAGCACGAACCCTAGCACCGCCCAGCCGGTCTGCTTGCGCTTGATCAGCGTGGGCTCGGCCGTCCACGTCAGGAACGCGGCGACGTCCTTGGACATCTGGTCGACCGTGGCCGGCGTGCCGTCGGCGTAGGTCACCTGACCGTCAGACAGCGGCGGCGCCATCGCCAGGTTCAGGTTCGGGAAGTACGGGTTGTAATAGAGGCCCGTACCGGTCTTGGCGTCGGGGAACCGCTCGAGCAGTTCGGCCGGCTGCTCCTGGTAGCCGGTGAGCAGCGAGTAGACGTAGGCCGCGCCGCCGTGCCGCGCCTTGGTCATCAGCGACAGGTCCGGCGGAATCGCGTTGTTGTTCGCCGCGCGCGCGGCGATGTCGTTGGCGAACGGCGACGGGAAGTAGTCGGTCGGCGTGCCAGGACGGGTCGTAGCCTCGCCGGTATTCGGGTCGACGCCGGGGACCGTCCAGCTCGCCGCGGTCGCCTTGACCTCGGCCTCGCTGTAGCCAAGCTGTGCGAGGTCGCGGAATGCCACGTACTTCAGCGAGTGGCAGGCCGAGCAGACCTCCTTGTAGACCTGGTAGCCGCGCTGCAGCTGCTGCAGGTCCCACTTGCCGAACGGGCCATCGCTGGCGAGGTGCAGCGGCTTGGGTTCCTCATGGAACTCGTGCTCCGCGGTGGGCTCCACGAAGTAGCCCTGGCCGATCACCGCGGCCGAGCCTGAACCGAAGGCCCACAGCACCGCCACGGTGAAGCCGAGCCCGACGAGTATGCCGATCAACCTGATCATTGCGTCTTTTCCCTTAGTCCCGCGCGCTCAGGTGGCCGGCGTGGTGTTTTCGCCCAGCACCGCCTGCTTGTCCGAGCCGAGCACCGCCTCGGTGATCGAGAACGGCAGCGGTTCCGGCCGTTCGACCATCGAGACGATCGGCAGGATGACGAGGAAGTGCAGGAAGTAGTACGCGGTGGCGATCTGGCTGAGCATCACGTAAGGCTCCTCGGCCGGGGCGCCGCCGCAGTAGAACAGCACCGCCATCGCCGGGATGAGCCCAAACCAGAAGAACTTGCGGAACAGCGGCCGGTAGTGGCCCGAACGCACCGGCGACTTGTCGAGCCAGGGCAGGAAAAACCACACCAGGATCGAGGCGAACATAGCCAGCACGCCGAGCAGCTTGGCCGGCAGGATGAAGTCCGCGGTGAACGCGCGCAGGATCGCGTAGAACGGCCAGAAGTACCATTCGGGCACGATATGCGCCGGCGTCGCCATCGGGTTGGCCTCGATGTAGTTGTCCGGATGCCCGAGGTAGTTGGGCAGGAAGAACACGAACGCGAGGTAGACCAGCAAGAACACGCCGAGCCCGAATCCGTCCTTCGCGGTGAAGTACGGGTGGAACGGCACGGTGTCGCTCTCGCTCTTCACCTCGACGCCGGTCGGGTTCGACGAACCCGGGATGTGCAGCGCCCAGATGTGCAGGATCACGACGCCCGCGATCACGAACGGCAGCAGGTAGTGCAGCGAGAAGAACCGGTTGAGCGCCGCGTTGTCGGGCGCGAAGCCGCCAAGCAGCCAGACCTGCAGCGGCTCGCCGACCAGCGGGATCGCGCCGAACAGGCCGGTGATGACCTTGGCGCCCCAGAAGCTCATCTGCCCCCACGGCAGCACGTAGCCCATGAAGCCCGTCGCCATCAGCAGCAGGAAGATGACCACGCCGAGCAGCCAGACCATCTCGCGCGGCGCCTTGTAGGAACCGTAGAAGAACCCGCGGAAGATGTGCAGGTATATCACCGCGAAGAAGAAGCTCGCGCCGTTCGCGTGGGCGTAACGCAGCAGCCAGCCCCAGTTGACGTCGCGCATGATGTGCTCGACCGAGGCGAAGGCGACGCCGGCGTTGGCCGCGTAGTGCATCGCCAGGATCACGCCGGTGACGATCTGCAGCACCAGGCAGAAGCCGGCGAGCACGCCAAAATTCCACCAGTAGTTGAGGTTGCGCGGCACCGGGTAACCGCCGCCAATGGCGTTGTAGACGAGGCGCGGCAGCGGCAGCTTCTCGTCAAGGTACCGCATCAGCGGCGCCTTGGGTTCGTAGTGCTTGGCCCAGGGGAAGCTCATCAGGCGGACTCCTGCCCAATCACGATCGTGGTATCGGATGTGAACGCATAGTCCGGCACTTCGAGGTTGGCCGGCGCCGGCCCTTTGCGGATGCGCCCGGCGGTATCGTAATGCGATCCGTGGCACGGGCAGAAATACCCGCCGAACTCGCCGCGGTTCTCACCCTCGGCGGCACCGAGCGGTACGCAACCGAGGTGCGTGCACACGCCCATCGTCACGAGGATGTTGCCGTGGCCTTCCTTGGTCCGCTCGGCGAGCGTCTGCGGATCGCGCAGGCTGCCGGGATCGACGGCGTTGGCCGCCTCGATTTCCTGCGGCGTGAGGTTGCGCACGAACACCGGCTGCTTGCGGAACACGGCCTTGACGGCCATGCCCGGCTCGATCGCCGAGATGTCGAGCTCGGTAGTGGATTCGGCGAGCACGTCCTTCGACGGCGCCATCTGGCTGATCAGCGGGACCAGCGTGGCGACGCCGCCGATGCCGGCCGCGCTCACGGCGGCGATGTTGATGAAATCGCGGCGCCGCACGCCTTCCCCGGCGGCCAGCGCTTCGGGATCCGCGGTGCCTGTGGTGGTTGCCATTGCCTTGCCTTGCCTGCCGGCCCCGTGGGCGGGCAGCCCGGACGCGGAACCGTAGAATTCTGGACCCGCCGCGTCCTTCCGAGGCCCCCGGGGGCGCGGCTTGGGCGGGCTGATAGACGAGCGAACCCGCCATGCCAACAGGCATTTTGGCGGTCTGCGAAGCGGTCAGCCGGCGAGCCCGATCAGCGAGAATTGTCGCCCATAGGTGGGCTCCCCGCGGTGCGTCGCGCGGCGATAGGAAAAGAACCGCGCTTCGTCGGCATAGGTGTCGAGCCCCAGCGCATCGATCGTGCCGACTCCCGCTGCTCGCAGCCGTGCAGTCGCGTAACCTTCGAGGTCGAATTGCCAGTGCCCCACCCGGCCCGGCGCGAAGAATCGCTCGTCGGCCCCGGTGAAGTTGTCGCGAAAGCGCTCGTCGACCTCGTAGCTCGGCTGGGCGATCGCCGGCCCGATCGCCGCGACGATGCGGCTCGCGCGGGCACCGAGGCGCTCCATCGCGGCGACCGTGCTCTCGAGCACGCCCCCATGCGCGCCGCGCCAGCCGGCGTGGGCGGCGCCGATCACTCCCGCCTCGACATCGGCCAGCAGCACCGGAGCGCAGTCTGCTGTGACCACACCCAGCAGCAGGCCGGGCCGGTCGGTCACCATCGCATCCGCGCGCGGGCGCTCGTCGTGCGGCCAGGGCTCGCGAACCTCGACCGCGTCGGGCGAGTGGACCTGGTAAAGGGTGGCCAGCCTCGCTCCGGGCAGCACCGCCGCCACCGCTCGCCGGCGGTTCTCGGCGACCGCCTCGACGTCGTCTTCGGCACCGTATCCGACGTTGAGCCCGGCGATCGAACCCCGCGACACTCCGCCCCTCCGGCCGAGGAAACCGTGAGGTACGCCGGCGAGCGTCGCGGAGCGGATGACCTCGACGGTCTCAGCCAAGGCTGCGGGTCACCTGCTCGTAGGTATCGCGGCTAAGCTTCGGCGCGGCCGCGATCCGCTCGAGCTCCGCCCGCATGAGCGCCGCGCGGACCGGCTCGATCCGCCGCCAGCGGCCGAGCGGCGGGACGAATCGCGCCGCAGTCTGCGGATTGATCGGGTCTAACGCGAGAATCAGGTCTGCAACCAGCCGATAGCCCGCACCGTTCTCGGCGTGGAAGCCCTGCGGGGCGCCGGTAAACGCCATGTAGAGCGAGCGCACGCGGTTGGGGTTCCTGAGCGTGAAGTCGGGGTGCTTCGCCAGCGCTTCGACATGCTCGAGGACTTTCGGGTGCAGCGATTGCGCCTGCAGCGCGAACCACTTGTCGACCACCAGCGGGTTGTCGCGGTAGCGCTCGTAGAAGTCGAGCAGCTTGTCCTCGCGCGCGGGCGTGTCGAGCCCGGTGAGCACCATCAGCGCGCCCTGGCGGTCGGTCATGTTGTCCGCGCTCTCGTACTGCGCCGCAGCCATCTCGGCGGCGCGTTCAGGCACGCCGGCCGCGAGATAGACGAGCGCCTGGGTCTTGAGCTTGCGCGCGCCGCGCGCGGCGGCGCCGAGGTCGTAGGGCACGCGGCTTGTCCTCGCGTGAATCTCGGAGAGCTCGGCTTCGAGGGCGGTCCCGAGCCAGGCCTTGAGCGCCTCGCGCTCGGCATGGATCGCGCCCGGGTCGGCGACCGGCACCTGTTCGGACAGGTACGAATGCCCGGGCAGGATCATAAGCTCGCCGCGCATCAGGTCGTCGAGCTGCCCATCGGCGAGCACCGCCGCGAAGGCCGTCCGGATTGCCTCGCGCCCGGCCTCACGCTCCGCTTCGCCGAGCAGGCCCGCCGAGGCGTCGCGCAAGTGCCGCACGATCAGGTCCTGCATCGCCTCGTAGCGGGCGAACGGATCGTCGTCATGCGCCGCGAGAAACACCAGCTCGTCATCGGAAACACTGCGCTCGATTGCCACCGGAGCCGAAAAGCCGCGGTTGATCGACAGCACCGGCGGCGCGGCGAACCCGGGCACGCTGAAGCTCGCCTGGGCCTGCTCGAGCACGAACAGCTGTTCGCCGTTGTGCTTGCCCGTCTCGCGGTCGAACAGCGCGAGCCTGAGCGGGATCGGCATCGGCTTCTTGTCAGGCTGGCCCGGCGTCGGCGGCACTTCCTGACGGAAGTGAAGCGTCGCCGTGTCGCCCTCGTGCTCGAGCCGAACGGTGACCCTGGGCGTGCCGGCCTGCTCGTACCAGCGGCGGAAGGTGCCGAGGTCGAGACCGGCGCCGTCCTCGATCGCGCAGATGAAGTCCTCGCAGGTTGCCGCCTCGCCGTCGTGGCGCTCGAAGTAGAGGTCACAGCCGGCGCGGAACCGCTCGGGCCCGGCCATGGTGCGCATCATGCGGATGACCTCAGCGCCCTTGTTGTAGACGGTGGCGGTGTAGAAGTTCGATATCTCGCGATAGCTGTCGGGGCGGATCGGGTGCGCAAGCGGGCCCGAATCCTCGGGAAACTGCACCGCGCGCAGCACGCGGACGTCCTCGATCCGCTTGACCGGCGCAGAGCCCATGTCCTGGCTGAACAGCTGGTCGCGCAGTACGGTGAAGCCTTCCTTGAGGCTGAGCTGGAACCAGTCTCGGCAGGTCACGCGGTTGCCCGACCAGTTGTGGAAGTACTCGTGGGCGATCACACCCTCGACCGCGTCGTAGTCGCCGTCGGTCGCGGTCTCGGGGTCGGCAAGGACGTACTTGGTGTTGAAGATGTTGAGGCCCTTGTTCTCCATCGCCCCCATGTTGAAGTCGCTGACGGCGACGATGTTGAAGGTGTCGAGATCGTACTCGCGGCCGAAAGTGTCCTCGTCCCACTTCATCGCCCGCTTGAGCGAATCCATCGCGTGCTGCGTGCGCGGCAGGTCGTTCTCGCGCACCCAGATCGCCAGCTGGACCTCGCGGCCGGACCGGGTCGTGAAGCGGTCGCGGTTGGCGACGAGGTCGCCGGCGACAAGCGCGAACAGGTAACTCGGCTTGGGCCAGGGATCGTGCCATTCGGCCCAGTGCAGCCCGTCGGGTCCTTCGCCCGTGGCCTCGAGGTTGCCGTTGCACAGCAGCACCGGGAACTGCGCCTTCGGTCCGGTCAGCCGCACGCGATAGGTCGAGAGGACGTCGGGCCGGTCGGGGAAGAAGGTGATCCGGCGGAAGCCCTCGGCCTCGCACTGGGTGCAGAGCATGCCGTTCGAGGCATAGAGCCCCATCAGCTGGGTGTTGGCCGAGGGATCGATCTCGGTGGCGATCTCGATCTGGTGTGTGTCGCCCGACAGCGGCACGACGAGGTCGTCGCCGTCGCGGGTCCACGAGTTGACCGCCTGCCCGTCGACAACGACTTCGAGCGGCGCGATCCCGTCGCCGTTGAGGCGAATCACCGGGCTGGCCGGCGCGCGGGCGTTGCGCTGCACGGTCAGCACCGAGCGGACGCGGGTTCGCTCGATCCCCAGATCGAACTCGAGCACGATCTCGGGGACGAGCCAGGGGAACGGCGCATAGTCCTCGCGCCGGATCAGCAGCGGTTCCTTGGGCTCGGGGGCCGCGTCGGCCATCTCGGGGTTGCCGTCGGGGGTCGAGGGAGTGCGGGCAATGTCCATGTGTGACCTCCTAGGCGCTTTCGCGATGCCGTCCAGCCGGTAGAACGCACGCATGGCGCATCTGTTCATCTTCGGTCTCGGCTACTCGGCGAAGCGCATCCGCGCGGCGGCGGAAGCGCGCGGCTGGCGCGTGACCGCTACGGGGCGCGAAGGCGAGGTGGCATTCGAGGACGAGAATGGCGTGCGCGCCGCACTGGCGGCGGCGAGCCACGTGCTCTCGTCGGTGCCGCCTGACGAGAAGGGCGACCCGGTGCTCGCCCGCTACGGGAATGCACTGTGCCACGACTGGCTCGGCTACCTGTCGTCGACCGGGGTCTATGGCGACACCGGGGGCGCCTGGGTCGACGAGAGCGCCCCCGTCGGCCGCGGCCGCCGCTCGGCGCGCAGCGAGGCCGACGCGGCGTGGCTCGCGCGCGGCGCACGCGTGTTCCGCCTGCCCGGCATTTACGGCCCCGCGCGTAGCGCGCTCGACCGTGTTGCGGAGGGGCTCGCGCACCGGATCGACCTGCCGGGCCAGGTCTTCAGCCGGATCCACGTCGACGACATCGCCGCGGGCGTGATCGCCGGCCTCGACGCTCGGCCCGACGCGTACAACCTCGCCGACGACCTGCCGGCAAGCCAGAACGCGGTGATCGAGGAGGCTTGCCGCCTGCTCGGCGTCCCGCCCCCGCCGCTGCAAACGCTTGACGAGGCCGGTCTCTCGCCGCAGGCGCGTGCGTTCTACGCGGAGAACCGCCGGGTCGCGAATGGCAAGGCGAAGCGGGTGCTCGGCTGGCGGCCACGTTATCCGACTTACCGCGAGGGCCTGCGCGCGATCCTCAGACGGACTTCGCCCTCAGCGCAATGACCATCCCGACCAGCGCCAGCGCACTGCCGCCGATCGCCAGCCCCGACCAGCGGTAGCCCTCGAACAGCGTCGACAGGCCCATCGCCACGATCACCACCAGCACGTTGTGATAGGCCGCGCGGCCCGCGCCGATTTCGCGGATCAGCCGGTAGTAGAGCGGGAAGGTCACGACCGAGCCGAGCACGGCGAGGTACGCGGTGCCCACCCAGTAGCGGGCGTCGGCCGGCAGCACCGGCGGGCCGGCGAACGCTGAGGCCATCGCGAGGTCGAGCGCAGCGCCGTAGAGCATCGCCCAGGCGATCAGCGTCAGCAGCGGCACGCGCCGCCCCGTCTCGCCGGCCTGGATCACGTTCGACACCGAGGCCGCGATCATCGCCCCCAGCGCGAACCAGATGCCGAGCGCGACGTTGCCGCCAATCGGTGCCGCGCGCGCCTCGTTGACCAGCAGCAACGCGATGCCGCCGATCGCGATCACGCTGCCGGTCATGAAGCGCGCGGTGATCGGCTGGCCCAGCAGCACGCGCCCGAGCACCGCGTTGGGCACCAGCATCAGGCCGATCATGACCGCAACAATGCCCGAGGTCAGGTGCAGCTCGGCCTGGTAGACGAAGTTGTAGTTGCCGCTGAACTGGAACAACCCGACCGCCAGCGCGAGGCCGTGCGCGCGAGGCGGCAGCCGCCACGGCGTGCGCGTCGCGAGGACCAGCGCGAACATGCCGAGCGTCGCCAGCACGAATCTCCAGGCGACGGACCACAGCGCCGGCACGCCATCGATCTGGTCGGTGATCACGATCCAGGTCGAGCCCCAGACAAGGGAGATCGCCAGGAACGGCAGTGCCACGCGCGGCCGTAGCAGCGCGTGGGGCGGTGCTGGCTCGCTCACAGCGCGGCGATCGCGCGCGCGATCGCGCGAGCGTGCTCCTCGCGCGTGTCCCAGGCGGCGACGAAACGCGCCGCGTCGGAACCCCAGTCGTAGAAACCGAATCCCTGCGCACGCAGCGTCTCGCGCTCGGCCGCCGAGCAGCGCAGGAACACTTCGTTGGCTTCGACCGGGTGGAGCAACCGTCCGCCCGCCGAGCCGGCGATTTCGGCAGCCGCGGCGTTCGCGGCGCGCGCGTTCGCCAGCCACAGGCCGTCTTCGAGCATCGCCAGGACCTGCGCGGCGAGGAAGCGGCCTTTCGATTGCAGGTGCCCGGCGCGCTTGCGGCGATAGCGAGCAACGTCGGCCAGAGCGCGATCGAAGAACACGATCGCCTCGGCGTTCATCGCGCCGTTCTTGACGCAACCGAAACTCAGCGCGTCGACGTCCCCGCAGGCTTCCGCCGGCGAACAACCGAGGAAGGAGACCGCGTTGGCGAACCGGGCTCCGTCCATCTGAACGCGCAGCCCGCGCACGCGGGCGAGCGAGGTGAGCGCCGCGAGCTCGGCCGGGCGGTAGCAAAGGCCGTACTCGGTCGCCTGGGTCAGCGACAGCGCATGGACCTGGACCTGGTGGACGTCGTTGCGGATGCCCGCGAGCGTCCTGTCGACCGACTCGGGCGAGAGCTTCGCCCCCTCCCCCTCGGCCAGAACCAGCTTGGCGCCGTGCAGGTAGAATCCCGGCGCCCCGCCCTCGTCGCTCTCGATATGCGCCTCGCGGTGGCACAGCACCGCGCCATGCGGCGGGACCATCGTCGCCAGTGCGAGGCAGTTGGCCGCGGTGCCGGACGCAACCCACAGCGCCGCGACCTCGCGCCCGAACAATGCGGAGAAGGCTTCGTCTAGCCGCCGGCTCAGCGCGTCGGTGTCGTAAGGCGTATCGGTCGTGTCCGCCCGTCGCAGCGCTTCCCACACTTGCGGGTGGACCGCCGCCGCGTTGTCGGACAGGAACTGCATGGGGGAACGCCATGGCTCGCCGCGGTGTTCGGCGCAAGAAGGAGCCCGAAACGATGCCCGACGCGATCGCCATCACCCGCACCGACGAGACCACCCACGGCGCCTACCGCGCCGAACTGCCGGGCGTCGACCGTCCCGCCGAGCTCACCTGGCGCGCGCTCGGCCCGCTGCGGATCGCCGACCACACTTATGTCCCGCCGGAGATGCGCGGACGCGGCATCGCGCAGCAGCTCGTCGAGGCGCTGATCGTCGACGCGCGCGAGCAGGGTTTCCGGATCGTGCCCCAGTGCAGCTACGTCGCCGCGCAGTTCCGCCGGCACCCGGAATGGGCCGACCTGCTCGAGACACCCGACAGCTGACCGCTCAGCCGGGCAGGCGCGAGAAGTCGACCCCGGCGATCGAATGCAGCACTCCGTCGCGGAGCAGGCGCGTGTCCTCGAGCGGAATACCCTCGATCGCCAGCGTGCCACCGGCCACGCCGAAGTGCAGCGTCGCATAGCCGCGCCGCCGTGCGATCGGTCCTTGCGCGATCTCGATCGACTGCAGCTTGACCCGCGAGGCGATGTCGAGCCGCGGCGCGAGCCAGCCGCGGCGCACGTAGATCCGCTCGCCGTCGATCGCGTGACGGTCGTAGCGCGAGAGGAAGCGCTCGCGCACGGCGACCAGGACCGCGATCCCGGCCATCGCGACCGCGCCCAGCAGCGACCCGACCTGCGCCTCGGCCGGGAACAGCGGCCGCACCAGCACGAGCGCCACGGCCCCGAGCACCAGCGGCAAGGCACCGAGTAACGCGCGGTCGAAGCGGAAGCGTGGGCTCGGGCGGTGCCAGTGGGTGATCCCGTCGGGCAGGTCGAACCCGACGACGCGAATGACCGGCGCGATCTCGCTCATCTGCGCGAAGGGCACGACAACGTGGCTGGCCGACTTCGCATCGGTCGCAAGGCTGACGACCCACAGCGCGTGCCAGCCGAAACGTCGGCGCAGGAGGCCGGTCGTGACATACAGCGCCTGCACGCGGTGGATCGGCATGACCGTGTCGGTGCGAGTCAGCAACCCGCGGCGGCGGCGCAGGCCCTTGGGCGTTTCCTCGAGCCGGAAGCCCCAATCGCGCAGGACCGTTCGGACCAGTCCGGTGACGAGACCGAGCACGGCCAGCGTTGCCAGCGCCAGCACTGCACCGACGGCCTGCACCGCCGGGCCGAGTTCCTGCAGCCGGTGCCCCGGCCCCGCGAGCAGTTCGATCCAGGCCTCGAAATCCCAGATGTCGAACGGGAGGAGGAAGTCGAACTGCTGCAGCGCGCCGCCGATCACGGCGAAGGCGACCAGCGAGAACTCGAACAGGCCGAAGGTGACGAGCCGCCGCGGGTCCATCGCGAACAGCGTCCGCGACGGCTCCTCCACGGGCGCCGCGGCTTCGCCCGCCGCGACGGCCTCGCCGGTCTTGCGCGCTCGCACGGTCTCGCGCAGCGCGTCGGCCTCCTCCAGCGTCACGTAGGCGATGCGGACCTCGTCCTTGCCCCCGGCTCCGGTCTCGAACCGCACCTCGGCCATCCCGAACAGCCGCGGCACCGGCTTCTGCTCGAGGCTGACGTCCTGGATCCGCTCGTAGGGCACCGCGCGCGCCGAGCGGCTGATCAGCCCGTGTTCGATGCGAATGTCGTGCTCGCCGACGCGATAGCGGAAGTGGCGCCAGGCGATCCAGGTGAACAGCCAGCTGAAGCCGACCATGGCAAGGAGCGCCGGCGCGACGAACAGGCCGCCGCCCTGCCAACCCTGGCTGCCGAAGACCAGCGCGAGCGCCGGAAAGGCGAGGTTGCGCAATCCGGTGATCGCGCGGACGACGAAGCTCAGCGGGCTGGTCCGGCGCCAGTTCTCGGACACGGCCGTCACCGGCTTGGTCACAGAGTCTCGCGCTTGACGTGCGCGCGGATTGCCTCGCGCATCGCGACCGCGTCGTCGTGGCCGAGGCCCGGCAGGGCGACCGAGGCGTTGTGCGTACCCGCGGTGTGCAGCACCAGCGTGGCGAGGCCGTAGGCGCGCTCGAGCGGCCCCTGGTGGACGTCGATGTGCTGGACGCGCCCGAACGGCACCACGGTGTCCGAGCGGAACAGCAGCCCCCGCACGACGCGCAGCCGGTCGCCGCCGAGCTGGTAGCCGCGCGCCTGGTAGCGGCGCAGCGGCACGCGAGAGATCAGGTACAGCGCCACCAGCACCACGGGCGCGAGGAACGCCCCACGCGGCAGCGTGTCGGCTGATTCGAGCACCAGCGCGCCGATCACGAACGGCAGCGCCCAGCCGAGTGTCGCGAGACGCACGACCTTGACGTAGTTCGGGTGAAGCGGCGTCAGCGCGTCCCCCTCGTGATCCGACGCGTCCATGGTGAACTACATGGACAATACACCGGCCGATGGCAAGCCGCGCGAATGGTGCTGCTGGAGAGGATTGAACTCTCGACCTCACCCTTACCAAGG
>CALCBC010000134.1 GCA_937898525.1 uncultured Sphingomonadales bacterium | reverse complement strand
CGACCAACTGGCGGTTCAAGACCGTGCCGCAGCCGGGCATGGCCGGGCGCGAGATCCCGGTGCCGCGCGGCAAGGTCATCGGCGGCTCGGGATCGATCAACGGGATGGTCTATTTCCGCGGGCACCCGACCGACTACGACGACTGGTCGGACATGGGCTGCAAGGGCTGGTCCTACGCCGAGGTGCTGCCCTACTTCACCCGCACCGAGAACAACGAGAACTACCCGGCGAGCGTGTTCCACGGCGTCGGCGGGCCGGTCAACGTCAAGCACGTCGAGAACCCCAACCCGCTCAACTACGCGTTCATGGACGCGCTCGCCTCGCTGCAATTCCCGGCCTGCCCGGACTTCAACGGCGCCAACCCGGAAGGCTACGGCCGGCGCCAGGGGCTGATCCGCGACGGGCGGCGCGAAAGCACGGCCAAGGCGATGCTGCGCCCCGCGCTCGCACGCGGCAATGTCCACGTGCAGACCGACGCGATGGTCGCGCGACTGCTGGTCGAAGGCAAGCGGGCTGTCGGGGTCGAGCTGGCCGACGGGCGGACGATCCGCGCCCGGCGCGAGGTCGTACTTTCGGCGGGGACGGTGCAGACGCCGCAGATCCTGATGCTCTCGGGCATCGGCCCGGCGGCGCACCTCAAGAAGATGGGCATCGAGGTCGTGCTCGACGCACCCGGGGTCGGCGCCAACTACCACGACCACCCGGCGAGCCCGATGCACATGGAGACGCGCAACGGGACCAGCTACGGCTGGAGCTGGAAGGCAACCCCGCGCAACCTGTGGTGCGCGCTGCAGTACCTGCTGACGCGCAAGGGCCCGCTCGCCGGCAATGTGTTCGAGAGCGTCGCCTTCCTGCGCACCGACCCGTCGCTCGACAAGCCCGACGTGCAGTTCGTGTTCCAGCCGGCCAAGCGGCTGACCCACCCGAAAATCCCGTTCCCGATCGGCCACGGCTACGCGATCAGCCCGGTCGCGCTCTACCCGAAGAGCCGCGGCACCGTGCGCCTCGCCAGCCCCGACCCGGCCGCCGCGCCGCTGATCGACCCGCACCTGCTCGAGCACCCCGACGACATCAAGCCGCTGATCCGCGCGCTGAAGATCGCCCGTGCGGCATTCGCGGCGGACTCGTTCGCCGAATACGAGGGGGTCGAGGTTGCACCCGGGCCCGATTGCCAGAGCGACGAGCAGTTCGACCGCTACATCCGCGAGACCGGCTATACCGTCCACCACCCGGTCGGTACCTGCCGCATGGGCTCGGACAAGGACGCGGTCGTGGACCCCGAGCTGCGCTTCAACGGCATCGAGGGCCTGCGCGTAGCCGACGCTTCGGTGATGCCGTCGATCATCGGCGGCAATACCAACGCGCCGTGCGTGATGATCGGCGAGCGCGCGGCCGACTTCATCCTCGGCAAGGCCCCGCTCCCCGCCGCCGAATTGCCGCCCGAGAGCGTGGCGCGGTACAAGCCCAGGCCGAAGAGGAAGGCGGCGTGAGCCTCGATGGTCGCGTACCACGGCGAAGCCGCAAGAACGATTCGCACAAAGACACAAAGACACCAAGGTGTTGCGCGCCCGAGAGAGGTTCTGCGCGGCCTCTTCGCGGCTTTGTGTCTTTGTGCGAGAAAACCTGACGGCTGCGCCGTCGCTGGAGTGGTCGCCGACGCGACACCCGGCTTTCAAGGGAGAGTGGACCGATGGCCCGCGAGCACATGAAGTCCTGGCAGGTCGGCGACGTCACCGTGACGCGGATCGTCGAACTGTGGGACTTCCAGGACAACATCAACATGACGATGCCCGACGCGACCGCCGAGGAAGTCATCGCGCTCGAGTGGCTGCATCCGCACTACGCCACGCCCGACGGGCGGCAGCGGATGAACTTCCAGGGGTTCGTGGTGCAGGCGCCCGGGCGCGTGATCGTGGTCGATTCGTGTATCGGCGCCGGGCGCCAGCGCGACTTCGACGTGTTCTGCGACCTCCCCGAGGGGTTCCTCGAGGATCTCGAAAGCCTCGGGATCAGCCGCCATGACGTCGATACCGTGATGTGCACGCACCTGCACTTCGACCACGTCGGCTGGAACACCTACAGGGACCCTGCGACCGGCGAGTACCGGCCGACCTTCCCCAACGCCCGCTACCTGTTCGGGCGGACCGAGTACGAGGCCTGGCAGACCGTGATCCGCCACGACGGGCATCACAGCGACACGCACCTCGTCGAGTGCGTCGACCCGATCGTCGCCGCGGGGATGGCCGAGTTCATCGAGCCCGACCACGAAATCGCGGCCGGCGACGGCTGGCACATCCGCTGCGAACCGAGCCACGGCCACACGCCGGGCCACGTCCACGTGCGGATCAGCTCGCGGGGCGAGGAGGCGGTGATCACCGGCGACCTGATGCACCACCCGATGCAGGTGGCGATGCCCCATCGCGACGCGACTTTCGACATGGACAAGGAAGCCGGCCGGCAGACGCGCATGCGCTTCGTCGAGACCTATTCCGACAGCGGCGTGCTGGTGATCGGCGCCCACTTCGCCGAGCCCACCGCCGGCCACATCCGCACCCACGCCGAAGGCGACGTGCGGTTCGACGGGTTGGGGATCTCATGAGCAAGGTCATCCCACTCTACCCGATCGACATCTTCACGCCCGAGGCGGTGCGCAACGCGCGCGAGGTCGACGATGCGCTGCGCGAGTTCGCACCGGTCGTGCGCCTCGCCGACGGGACGCACATGCTCGGGCGGCACGAGCACGTCTCGGCGGGACTTCTCGACTGGAAGGCGTTCTCCTCGACCTCGCGCCCGTGGCACGATCCGAACTCGCCGCGTCCCGAGATCCTGCTGACCGACGACCCGCCGCGGCATACCCAGGTGCGCAAGGTGATCGCCGACGCGCTGAGCCCGCGCGCGCTCGAGCGCGTCAAGGCGATCTTCGAGGAACGCGCCGCGGCGCTGCTCGCCCGGCTCCGTGCGCGCGAAGGCGAGGCGGTCGACGCGGTGTCCGAGGTCACCCAGGCCTACGTGTTCCAGGTGCTGCCCGACATCCTCGGCCTGCCCGAGGAGGGCCGCGAGCACATGCACGGGTTCTCCGAGATGGTCTGGGCGACGATGGGCCCGCCGGGCGAGCTGTTCGACCAGGCGATGCAGTACGACTACTCGGCAGTGATCGAGTGGCTCGAGACCCAGTGCGAGCGCGACGCGCTCGACCCGGACGGCATCGGCGCCGAGATCTACCGCGCCGCCGACCGCGGGCAGGTGACGCTGCCCGAGGCCAAGCTGCTGTTGCAGACCGTGCTCAGCGCCGGGGCCGACACCACGTTCATCACCATGGCCAATGCGCTGCGCGCCTGGGCGCTGTTCCCAGCCGAGTACGCCAGGCTGCGCGCCGAGCCGAAGAAGGTCCGCGCCGCGTTCGACGAATCGCTGCGGTGGGATTCGCCCAGCCGGATGGCCGGACGCATCACCACGCGCGAGGTCGAGATCGACGATTACGTGATCCCGGCCGGCACGCGCTGCGGGCTGATGTTCGCCGCCGCCAACCGTGACCCGCGATTCTGGGAGGCGCCCGACGAATACCGGCTCGACCGCGACAACCGCCACTCGCTCGGCTGGGGCTACGGCGTCCACGGCTGCGTCGGCCGCACGCTGGCGCAGATGGAGGCGCAGGCGCTGCTCGGCGCGATCGTGGCGCAGGTCGAGAGCATCGAGCTCGCCGGGCCGTACGAGCCGTGGATGACCACCGTCGGTCACGGCCCGATCCGCCAGCCCGTGCGGCTCAAGTTCGCACCATGAAGCCCTCTCCCTTTGAGGGGAGAGGGTTGGGAGAGGGGGAGTACTGCGACGTCCCCCGACCCAGCGGCCCCCTCCCCCCGGCCCCCTCGCCTGGAGGGGAGGGGGAGTGACTGCCCTCGTCACCCGCATCGACGCGATCCGCTACGCGCGACACGAGCGGCCGGCGGGGGACAACTTCGTCCGCCCGGTCGACGACCACGACCTGCCGATGCCGCTCGACTATTTCGTCTGGGCGATCCACCGCGACGGGCATCCGCCGGTGATCGTCGACACTGGCTTCGGCGAGGACGCAGCCGCAGCGCGCGGGCGGGTGATCACGCGCTCGGTCAACGACGGCTTGCGCACCGCGGGGATCGATCACCTCTCGGTCGAGGACGTAATCCTGACCCACCTGCACTACGACCACGCCGGCTCGCTCAGCACCTTCCCCAACGCGCGGTTCCACGTGCAGGACGCCGAGATGGCCTTCGCCACCGGGCGCCACATCTGCGACCACGGCGTTCGCGCGCCGTTCGACGGCGAGCCGGTCGCCCAGCTCGTGCGCAAGCTCTACGCCGACCGCGTCGTGTTCCACGAAGGCGACGCCGCGTTCGCCCCCGGGATCGCGCTGCGGCTGTGCGACGGGCACACCGCCGGGCTGATGGCGGTATGCTGCGAGACCGCGCGCGGCACGGTCGTGCTGGCGAGCGATGCGGCGCACCTCTACGGCAACCTGACGCGGCGGATCCCCTTCCCGATCTTTATCGACGAGGCGGCCTACCTCAGGGCGCAGGCGCGCGTCCTCGAACTCGCCGGCGGCTCGCTCGACCACGTGATCCCGGGCCACGATCCGCTGGTGCTCGCCTGCTTCCCGTCCGAAAACGACATCGCCCGCGTTGACCTGCCGCCGATCGTGCCGATAGCGCGGGCGGCATGACCACGATCGGATTCCTCGGCCTGGGGCGAATGGGTGCGCCGATGGCCGCGCGGCTGGTGAGCCACGTCGACCGCCTGCTGGTTCACGACATCGCGCCGGCCGCCGTCGAGGCGCTGGCGGCGAAAGGTGCCGAACCCGCCGGCTCGGCCGCCGCGCTCGGCGCCACCTGCGACATCGTCCTTCTCAGTCTACCGACCCCGCCCGTCGTGCGCGCGGCGGTCGACGATGTGCTCGCGGGCGGGACGCCGCGAATCGTCTGCGACCTGTCGACCTCCGGCCCGCGGCTGGCGCAGGAGCTGCACGCGCTGCTCACGCCGCGCGGCGTCGCCAGCTTCGACGCGCCGGTCTCGGGCGGGATTCGCGGCGCTGAGCTCGGCTCGCTGGCGATCATGGTCGGCGGGCCGGAGGCGCTCTACGAAGAGGTTCGCCCGATCCTCGACCGGATCGGCAACCCGTTCTTCATGGGCGAGCAGCCCGGCGCGGGCCAGGTCGCCAAGCTCGCCAACAACCTGCTCAGCCTGTCGGCGATTGCCACCACCGCCGAGGCGATGACGCTGGCGATCAAGGCCGGGCTCGACACCGCGCGGATGATCGAGGTGCTCAACGCGGGCACCGGCGCCAACTCGGCGACGCGCGACAAGTGGCCGCGCGCGGTGCTGCCGCGCACGTTCGACTTCGGCTTCTCGGCGCAGCTCAGCCTCAAGGACACCCGGCTCGCGCTCGAGGAGGCGCAGGCGATGGGCGTGCCGCTGCCGACCGGCGAACGCCTCGCCGCACTGCTCGAACGCGTGCTGGCGACGTACGGCGAGGCGGCCGACTTCACCGAGATGGCCAAGGTGGTCGAGGCCGATGCCGGGCTCGA
>CALCBC010000133.1 GCA_937898525.1 uncultured Sphingomonadales bacterium | reverse complement strand
GCCGCCGGATGACAGCTCACGCCCCTCGAAAACAGGGACTGTCCCCTTTCTCGCCGCGTCCGCCGCACGCGCTCCCCGCTTTCGTCCGGATGCCGATGCCGTTAAGGGCGCGCCATGCGCAGCCTTGCCGACATCCTCGAAGAGTACGAGTTCCTCGACGCCGACGAACGCTACCGCCTGCTGATCGAGCTCGGCCGCGAGCTCGAGGACATGCCGCAGGCGCTCAAGACCGATGCCACGCTGGTGCGCGGCTGCTCGGCCAGCGTGTGGGTCTACCCCACAGAGCGCGACGGCCGCCTGCACTTCCTCGCCGACAGCAACGCGGCGATCACCAAGGGCATCGTCGCGCTGGTGCTCGCCGCCGTGCAGGACAGGCCGGCGGCCGAAGTCGCGACGATGGACGTCGCCGCCGCCCTCGAACCCTTCGACCTCAGGAACCAGCTCAGCTCGAACCGGACCCAGGGCGTCCCCAACATGATCGCGCTGGTCAAGGAGCACGCCGCGCGACTGGCCGCCCGCTGAGTGCGGCGGCCGCTCTACCTCGTGGCCGGACTCGCGGCGCTCGGCCTCGGCGCGGTCGGGGTCGCCGTGCCCGGGCTGCCGACGGTACCGTTCCTGCTGCTCGCCGCGTTCTGCTTCGCCCGCGGCAATCCCGAGTGGGAGCAGCGCCTGCTCGCCCACCCGCGCTGGGGTCCGCCAATCCGCGACTGGCGCGAGCGCGGGGCGATCTCGCGGCGTGGCAAGGGCGCCGCGCTGGTCACGCTGGCGTTCAGCGCCGCGCTGGCGTGGTGGTCGATGAGCTGGCCACTGCTGCTGCTTCCCGTCGGCGCCGCGGCCGCAGCCGGCGCGTGGATCGCAACCCGCCCGGCCTAGCGCGCGGCGCCCTCGCGCAGCTGCACGAGGCCCGCCTCGCGCTGCCGCCTGAGCTCCGCCTTCAGCACCGCCGGGTCGCGCGCCAGCACGAAGCCGAAGCTGACCCCGCCCTCCCTGCCGAGCGTCGCATGATGCAGGTTGTGCGCCTGCACCAGCCGCTTGAGGTAGCCCTTGCGCGGCACGTAGCGGAACCAACGCTGGTGGACGAGGCCGTCGTGCACCAGCGTATAGACGATCCCGTAGCCGAGGATCCCGAGCCCGATCCACGTCCCCGGCCACCACGCCGCCTCACCCATGATCATCGGCGATCCGAGCGCAAACATTGCGATGCTCAGCGCCGCCCCGACCAGCGCGAACCGGTCGTTCTTCTCGAACACGCCGTCGTGCGGCTCGTGGTGGTCGCGGTGCCAGGCCCAGCCGAACCCGTGCATCACGTACTTGTGGCTCGCCCAGGCAACGCCTTCCATCGCCGCCAGCGAGGCGAGCGCGATCAGCGCGGGCAGCAGCCAGTCCATCGCGCATAAATAGGCGCTTCGCCGGGGCAAAGACAGCCCCGCTTGAAATGTGCCGCGGCGCGCGTAAGTGCCGGTCATGGCCAGCAAACCGCGCACGCTTTACGAAAAGATCTGGGACGAGCACGTCATCGAACGGCGTGACGACGGCACCTGCCTGGTGTTCATCGACCGCCATCTCGTTCACGAGGTGACCAGCCCGCAGGCGTTCGAGGCGCTGCGCCTCAACGGCCGCAAGGTCCGCCACCCCGAGCTCACGCTGGCGGTGCCCGACCACAACCTGCCGACCACCCCGCGCGTCGATGCGCAGGGCAACCGCGTGCCGATCGCCGACCCCGAAAGCCGCGACCAGCTCGCTGCGCTCGAGCGCAACGCCCCCGAGTTCGGGGTGCGCTATTTCGACGCGACCAGCCGCGACCAGGGCATCGTCCACGTCGTCGGCCCCGAGCAGGGCTTCACCCTCCCCGGCACCACGCTGGTCTGCGGCGACAGCCACACCGCCGCCCACGGCGCGCTCGGCGCGCTCGCCTTCGGCATCGGCACCAGCGAGGTCGAGCACGTGCTCGCCACGCAGACGCTGTTGCTGCGCTCGTGGAAGACGATGGAAGTGCGCGTCGAAGGCGAACTCGGCCCCGGCGTCACCGCCAAGGACCTGATCCTCCACATCACCGGGGTGATCGGCACCGCCGGCGGCACCGGCCACGCGATCGAGTACCGCGGCAAGGTGTTCGAAGACATGAGCGTCGAGAGCCGCCTCACGGTCTGCAACATGAGCATCGAGGGCGGCGCCCGCGTCGGCCTGATCGCTCCCGACGAGACGACATTCGCCTACCTCAAGGGCCGCCGCTTTGCCCCGAAGGGCGATGAATGGGACCGCGCCGTCGCCTACTGGCGCACGCTCAGGACCGACGAAGGCGCGGTGTTCGACAAGTCGGTGGTGATCGACGCGAGCGAGGTCGAGCCGACCGTCACCTGGGGCACCAGTCCCGAGGACACCGTGCCGATCGGCGGCGTCGTGCCCGACCCGGAAAGCTTCGCCGATCCATCGAAGCAGAAGGCCGCGCGCGCCAGCCTCGCCTACATGGGCCTCGAGCCCGGCCAGCGGATGAGCGAGGTCGAGGTGCAGAACGTGTTCATCGGCAGCTGCACCAACAGCCGCATCGAGGACCTGCGCGCCGCCGCCGAGGTGCTGCGCGGCCGCAGGAAGGCGCCGAACGTCAAGTGGGCGATCGTCGTCCCCGGCTCGGGCCTGGTCAAGCAGCAGGCCGAGGCCGAGGGGCTCGACAAGATCTTCATCGAGGCCGGCCTCGAATGGCGCGAGCCCGGCTGCTCGGCGTGCCTCGGCATGAACCCCGACAAGGTCCCTGCCGGCGAACGCTGCGCCTCGACCAGCAACCGCAACTTCGTCGGCCGCCAGGGCCCGGGCGCCCGCACGCACCTCGTCAGCCCGGCCATGGCCGCGGCGGCGGCGGTGACCGGCAAACTGACGGACGTGCGGGAACTGGTCTGAAAGCGGCTCGGCCGAAGACCCGCCTATCCCTTATCGTCACCCTGAACTTGTTT
>CALCBC010000132.1 GCA_937898525.1 uncultured Sphingomonadales bacterium | reverse complement strand
GCCGCCGCCGCCAGTGCGAGAGCTGCGGCGGGCGCTTCACCACGTTCGAGCGGGTCCAGCTGCGCGAGGTCACCGTGGTCAAGAGCGGCGACCGGCGCGAACCGTTCGACCGCGCCAAGCTCGAACAGTCGGTCACCCTCGCCTGCCGCAAGCGCGGAATAGCGCAAGAGCGGCTCGACCAGCTCGTCTCCGGCATCCAGCGCCAGGTTGAAACCGCAGGCGAAGGCGAAGTGCCGTCTTCGCGGATCGGGGAGATGGTGATGGAGGGCCTGCGCCAGCTGGATTCGGTCGCCTACATCCGCTTCGCCTCGGTCTATCGCGACTTCTCCGAAGCGCGGGATTTCGAGGAATTCGCCAGCAGCGTGCGCGATGTCGGCGGGCACTGACGCCCCGGCTATCGTCCTCGTCCGCCCGCAACTCGGCGAGAACATCGGCAAGGCGGCGCGGGCCATGCTCAATTTCGGGCTGACCGAGATGCGGCTGGTCGCGCCACGCGACGGCTGGCCCAATCCGGCCGCCGGGCCGGCCGCCTCGGGCGCCGACGAGGTGCTGGCGAAGGCCCGCGTATTCGACAGCACGGCCGAGGCGGTTGCCGATTGCTCGAACGTCTATGCGACGACCGTGCGCAAGCGCGGGGTCACGAAGCCCGTGCTGACGCCGGAGGCGGCCGCTCGGGACATTGCCGTGCAGCCGGGACGCAGCGCGATCCTGTTCGGGCCCGAGCGCTCGGGGCTCGAGACCGACGATGTCGCGCTGGCACGGGCGATCATCACGGTGCCGGTCAATCCGGACTTCGCCTCGCTGAACCTTGCCCAGGCGGTGATCCTGTGCGCTTACGAATGGTCGAAGCAGGCGGCCGCCCGGGTGGTGGCGCAGCCTACGGTGGAAGAACTGCTGCCCCCGGCGCCGCAGGCCGAGCTCGATGACCTGATCGCCCATTTCGAGCGGCTGCTCGAACCGCGGCGCTACTTCTTCCCGGCGAGCCGCGCTGCGGCGACCCGGCGGACGCTGCGCACGATGCTGACCAAGCCGGGCTGGAACTACCTCGAAGTGCGCACGATGCGCGGCGTACTGAGCGCGCTGGAGAAGCCGCCTCGGAAGGATTGAGAACTGGCGCGCTCTGCCGAGCTTGCGAACCGTTCTCGTAACGGCCTATAAACGTTGCTCCTCTTCATCTGGAGGCCGGATGAAATGAGAATCGGCTTTTTTTCAGCAGCAATAGCATTGGCCACAACCGGAGCGCTCGCCGCTCCGCCTGCCGAGGAAAGACCCGCCGGGGAAAGTTCCGCCGAGCAAGTCGCGGTCACCGATACCGCAGACGAGGAGGAGGCGGAGCCGGAACGCAAAATCTGTCGAACTCAAAAGGTGACCGGATCGCTTACCCGGCGCAACCGGATATGCCTCACGCAGACGCAATGGCGCGAAATCCACGATCGCACCCGTCGCGGGGTCGACGAGTTGCAGGGCAGTGCGTCTGGCGCATCGAGCTGCGTATCATCCTGGGATCTCGCCTGCCGGGGCCCTGATGCAATGGGAGTACCCGCTCCGTAAAGATCGAGGCGGCTGGCGCGAGCCGGCAAGTGGGTCGCATTCCAGTCGCCTCACCGTGTCAATTTGTATCACCGCGCCAACCGGCTATTCCTTGTCTCGACGGCGGACGTTAAGGTCTGGTCGATCGAGGGAGAGCGCGGGATGAAGATGAAGATGGGTTTCCTGGCAGCGGCGGCGATACTCGCGTCCACAGGTGCCATGGCGGCGCCGCCTACATCGGGCGGCGACGAGGCTGGGGACGCTGCCGAAAGCGCACCGACGGAACAGGCGGCTGCGCCCAGCGAGACCGAACCCGAGGACGAGAAGAAGATCTGCCGGACCGAGCGCGCCACCGGATCGCTGACCCGCCGCACCCGAATCTGTCTTACCGCCGCGCAGTGGCGCGAAGTCAATTCGCGGACCTACCGGGGCGTGACCGACCTGCAGGGCAGTGCCAGTGGTGGCCAGGCCGTGGCGAACAACGCCGGCGCTGGAGGCATGTAGCTTCAGCAACTAACGGCGTTGACTTTTCGCCCTCGAGCGGCCAAGGGCGCCGCTCGCAATTGGCCCCGCAC
>CALCBC010000131.1 GCA_937898525.1 uncultured Sphingomonadales bacterium | reverse complement strand
TGGCGGAGAGGGTGGGATTCGAACCCACGTTACGGTTGCCCGTAAACCGCATTTCGAGTGCGGCGCATTCGACCTCTCTGCCACCTCTCCGCGCAAGGTGCGACGGCGCCTGGACGCGCGCTCGGTCGATTGGGAGGGCGGCGGTTACCGCAAGCTCGCCCGCTTGCCAAGCCCGTCCGAGCATTTGCCGGGCGGTTCGCCGCCCGGACAGGCACCGGCCGGGGATTGCACCCGGCGGAACCTTGCCTTGCCCTGCGTGTATCCATATCTGGTAACATCATGGAACGGTCGCAATTCTATTCGCCGCAGGCTGGCCGGAGGATCGAGGCTCCTCGACACGCGGAGGCGCGCTTCGCGATCGGCGACGTCGTACGCCACAAGCTGTTCGACTTCCGCGGCGTCGTGTTCGACATCGACCCGGTCTTCGCCAACAGCGAGGAATGGTACGAGGCCATCCCCAAGGAGATGCGCCCGCGCCGCGATCAGCCGTTCTACCACCTGCTCGCTGAGAACGAGGACTCGTCCTACGTCGCCTACGTCAGCCAGCAGAACCTGCTCGACGACGGCGAGGGCGGCCCGGTCGACCACCCGAGCGTGCCGCAGCTGTTCGAGGACTTCTTCGGCGGCCGCTACCGGCTGCGCCGCAGCCTGACCCACTGAGCCTTCCGGCGCGCTCCGGCGCGCGGCTCAGCTCTTGATCTTCCAGCCGCTGCGCAGCACGCGGTAGGTCGCCCAGGCCAGCACCAGGTTCAGCACGCCCACGCCGACCGCGGCGCCGATCACGGCCTCGTTGGTGTTGCCGATGTCGCTCTCGCCGATGAAGCCGAAGCGGAAGCCCGAGATCATGTAGAAGAACGGGTTCGCCCGGCTGACCGCCTGGAACGCGGGCGCGAGGTTGTCGATCACGTAGAACGTGCCCGACAGCAGCGACAGCGGCGCGACGACGAAGTTGGTGACCGCCGCCGCGTGGTCGAACTTTTCCGCCCACACGCTCGTCAGCAGGCCCATCAGCGACAGCATCAGCGAGCCCATCAGCCCGAACCACACGATCGCCCACGGGTGCGCGGCCATCATGTCGATCCCCGGCCACAGTGCCATCGCCAGCGCGACCGCGCCGCCGACCATCACAGCCCGGGTCATCGCCGCGGCCACGATCCCGATCATCAGCTCGGCGTTCGTCAGCGGCGGCATCAGCAGGTCGATGATCGTCCCCTGCATCTTGCCCGCGAGCAGCGAGAAGCTCGAGTTGGCGAATGCGTTCTGCATCATGCCCATCATGATGAGCCCGGGCGCGACGAAGGTCGCGAAGTTGACGCCGAGCACCTCGCGCCCGCCGCGGCCCATCGCGACGGTGAAGATCACCAGGAACAGCAGCGTCGTGACGGCCGGTGCCCACACGGTCTGCGTCTGCACCTTGAGAAACCGCCGGACCTCCTTCATATAGAGGCTCCACAGCCCGATCCGGTTGAAACCCGTGATCAGCGGCTGCCCCTTGGGCGGGAAACCCCGCCCGGCACTCGCGACGGGGTCGACGAATTCTTGCGGCTTGCCGGCGCTTTCCGGTAAGGCGGGGACTTGGTCGGCCATGCGGCGCGACTATCGGCCGCGGGGAGTGCTGGCAAGAGACCGCGGCATCCCGAGATCGGGCGCCCCGACGAACAGATGGAATTCGAATGAGCTGGACCGACGAACGTATCGCTACGCTGACCAAGATGTGGGAGAGCGGCGCGACCGCGAGCCAGATCGCCGACGAACTCGGCGGTGTTTCGCGCAACGCGGTGATCGGCAAGGCGCACCGGCTCGGGCTCAAGGCGCGCCCCTCGCCGGTCAAGGCCAACGAGCCCAGGCCCGCGCCGCGGGCGAAGGATGCCGAGCCCAAGGGCGCGGCAAAAGCCCGCCCCAAGGCCCCCGAGCCGCCGCGCGAGGAAGAGCCCGCGCGGGCTCCCCAGGCCGAGCGCGCGCCCAGCGCCACGCCGAGCCAGCCGCTCCCCAACGTGACGCCCGAGCTGCCGCGCGTGGTCTCGGTCGGCCCCGGCGGCTTCCTGCGCCAGGGGCCGGGCGACCAGCAGGCGCCGATTCCGCCCGCGCCGCCGCGCCGCCTCGTGCCGGCCAAGCCGAGCCCGGAGATCGCCGACAAGACCAGCCTGCTCGACCTCAACGACCGCGTCTGCCGCTGGCCGATCGGCCACCCGGGCGAGCCGGACTTCCATTTCTGCGGCGAGAAGGTGAACCCGGGGTTCCCGTACTGCGTCGAGCACTGCGGCCGCGCCTACCAGGCGCAGCTGCCGCGCGGCGCCCGCCGTCCCCCGCCCCCGCTGCCGTTCGGCGGCCCGCGGGTGCGCTAGCCGGATCGCAACCGCGTCGATGCCATGAGCGGGACGCCGCTAACTCCCGGCGAGGCGCTCGCGCGCCGGGGGGACGTGGCGGTCGACGACTAGCGGGGCGGCGAAGACCAGCAGCGAGACGGCGATCAGCGTGCCGAAGAACGGCAGCATGCTCTCCTCTCCCAGGTCGATCAGCGTGCCGCCGAGTCCCGACCCGGCGATCGCCCCGACGCGCGCAACGAAGATCCCGAAGCCGATTCCCGCCGAGCGACAGCCCGACGGATAGGCATAGGTCATGATCGCGTACATCCCGGCGATCGCCGCGCTGAACAGCGCCGCCGCGAGTCCGTAGAGGCCGATGACCAGCAGCCGCTCGGTATCGCCAGGCGTGTTCGACATCGTCTCGATCTTTAGCGCGATCACGATCAGCGTCGCCAGCAGGGCCGTGCAGATGGCGAGAAACACCGGGCGCGAACCGAACTTGTGAACCAGCAGTCCGGTCAGCACGGAGGCCGCCATCGAGGTGACCCCGCCGACCGAGACGGCGTAGCTCGCCTCGTCGAACGGGAACCCCTTCGCGAGCAGGAACGAGGTGCCCCAGTTGAGCATCGCGTAGGCGATCATCGCCGCCGCGGCGAAGGATACCCCGACCCCGATGTTGAGCCTCAGGTGGCTCCGATGGAACACCCCGATCGAGGCGCCGCCGTCGTCGGTCGCGTGGTGCTCGGGAACGAGTTCTACCGGCCCGTCGAGCACCTTCGCGGCCACCGCCTTCGCATCCTCGGCGCGCCCCTTGGCCAGCAGGTAGGACGGGCTCTCGCGCAGGACGAGCACGATCAGCACGACCATCAGCATCGTGCCGCCGCCGATCGTCAGGAACGTGCCCCGCCAGCCGAACTCCTCGACCAGCGTCGGCGCCAGCGCACCGACCACGGTGCCCCCGGCCGGGGTCCCGACCGAGATCGTGGTCACCCCGACCGAGCGCCAGCGATCGGGCAGCCAGTCGCCGGTCAGCGTGATCGCGGTCGAATAGGCCGCGCCGAAACCGAGGCCGCTGACGAGGCGCCAGGCGGCCATCTGCCAGACATCGAGGGCGAGGCTCGCACCCATCGTCGCGGCGGAAAAGATCACCGTGCCGATGGCGAGCGACCAGCGGCGC
Source organism: uncultured Sphingomonadales bacterium (assembly GCA_937898525.1). GTDB lineage: Bacteria > Pseudomonadota > Alphaproteobacteria > Sphingomonadales > Sphingomonadaceae > Croceibacterium_A. The sequence goes on along the minus strand of CALCBC010000131.1, from coordinate 36,336 downwards.
CCGATCCTGTCGCCGAGCCATCCTCCTCCCCACGAGCCGAGGCCGAAGCCCACCAGCGCGGCCATTACCGCGATGCCGAAGGTGCCGCGGTCGGTTGCGAAATCCTCGATCACGATCGGCGCGACGATCCCGAGCAGCTGGGCGTCCATGCCATCGGCAATCAGCACCAGCATGCAGATCGCGAACGTGACGATGGAAAACGCCCTGATCGGCTGCCGCGAAATCGCCTCACTGAATGACAGGGCCACGCCGATCCTCCTCCCGCCTGTTTTGCCCTGAGATGCCATGCGGCGACTGGGCTGGAAAGCGCCAATCCGGGAGTCGGCAAAAACGCGCCATCGAGCGAGTGCACGACGAAATGTGGCAGTTTTGCGACGGAACGTAGAAAAAAATCCAATAAACAGCAGTTTACCCGCTCAGCGGGGCAAGTCGTCGCCGCACGTTTGCAAGTCGTGTCTCCCGGCCCGACATAAAGCGCAAGAGCCGACAGGGATCGGGTTTGGCGTTTATCGCCGCTCTCTCTGGTTCGAAACGAAATCGCGCAGAAGTTCTCCTCTGTCGAGGCGCGCTCCTGCGAACGAAGGAGAATTGCCATGAAGAAGTACGCTCTTGCCCTTTCGGGTCTCGTTCTCGCAGCAGGCGCCGCGTATGCGCAGCCGACCGACGTGCCGGCGGACGATCATGCGGCTCCGCCCGCCGACGGCGCCGTGCCCGCTGACGATGCCGCCGCGCCTGACGCCGGTGCGCCGGACACGACTGCCGAACCGGCGCCTGCGCCCGATGCGGCCTCTGAACCGGCTCCGCCGGCAGATCCGGTCGCCGCAGTCGACGTGAGCGATGCCGAGATCGACAGCTTCGCCAAGGCGACCGTCAAGCTGCAGGAAATCCAGGCTGATGCGACCATCGCCGAGGACCAGAAGCAGGCGGCGATGCAGGCTGCGGTTGCCGAAGTCGGCCTCGATCCGGCCAAGTACAACGCGATCGGCAAGGCCGCGCAGGCCGACCCTGAGCTTCGCGCCAAGGTCCAGACTGCGATGGCCCGCCACACCACTGCCCCGCCGAGCGAAGGCTGACCCCAGCCTCGGCAGCAGACCCATGCCGCGCGGTAGCTGCGACTGCCGCGCGGCTTTCTTTTGCCTGCCTTACCCGGTCACCTCGAGCACCATGTTGGTCGGCGTCTCCGCCGCGCGGCGCACCTTGGTGAATCCGGCCTCGCGGCAGACTTCGGCGAGGCGCTTCTCGCCCGCCTGCGCGCCGAGCCCGAGGCCGACTTCCTGCGACAGCGAGTTGGGCGTGCACACCGTGCACGAGGCCGCGTAGAAGATCTGTCCCAGCGGGTGCAGGTTCTCGGCCATCGTGTCGCCGGCCATCGGCTCGACCAGCATGAACGTGCCGCCCGGCGCCAGCGCCTCGCGGATGTGGCGCGCAGCGCCGACCGGATCGCCCATGTCGTGCAGCGCGTCGAAGATGCACGCGAGGTCGAAGCCCTCGCCCTCGAAGTCCTGCGCCTTGGCGACATGGAACTCCACGTTGGTCACGCCCGCCTCGGCCGCCTTCTGCCTGGCCGCCTCGATCGACGGCGCGTGGTAGTCGATCCCGACGATCGTCGAGTTCGGATAGGCCTCGGCCATCAGCACCGTCGACGAGCCATGCCCGCAGCCGATGTCGGCCACCCTCGCGCCCGCCTCGAGCTTGGCTTCGACTCCGTCGAGCGCCGGGATCCAGGTATCGACCAGGTTGGCCTGGTAGCCGGGCCGGAAGAACCGGTCGGTGCCGCAGAACAGGCATTGCGTGTGGTCGCCCCACGGCCGCCCCCTGCCCGAGACGAATGTGTCGACCGCCTTCTCGTGGCCCTCGAACTGCGAGACGATCAGCTGGAAGAACCCCTGCATGCACGCCGGCTGCCCCTCGCGGGTGAAGACCAGCGCCTGCTCGGGATCGAGCGAGAAGGTCCCGTCCTCGGGATGGTGGTTGACATAGCCCCCGGCGCAGACCGAGCCGAGCCATTCGCGCAGGTACTTCGGGTTGAGCCCGGTCTTCTCGGCGAGCTGGTCGAGCGTCACCCGCCCGGCCCCGTCGAGCGCCGCGAAGACTCCGGCCCTGTCGCCGAGATAGGCCATGAACACGCCCATCGCCCCGGCAACGTCGCCGATCACCTTTCCGATCAGCTCGTTGAGACGCGTTTCGTCGATCGCTTCGGTCATCGCACTCTCCCTCGATACGAGGTTGCCATGCGACCCTGCGGACCGCGCCTTCAGCGGGCGGCGGCTCCGAAGCGCAGACTAGCAGGTCGAACGAACGCGCGAAACCGCTACTGCCCGCCCGCTGGGCTCGCCGAGCCCGTGTCGACCGGCGCGTCCTTCGGCGGCGGCACAGGCCGGTTCCCCGGGGCCATCAGGTTGCGGACCATCTCGGCGCGCATCGACTCGAACCTGACCCGGCCCGGGGTCGGCTCGTCGTCGGGGAACGCTTCCTCGATCTCGCGGTGACGCTGCTTCACCTCGTCGAGGAACTCGCGGTTGGTGAAGATGTAGAAGCGGTTCTCCCTGATCGCCGAGACTACCGCCTTGCCGGTGTCGAACGGATCGATCGCCCCGCGCATCGCTTCCCACAGGTCCTTGAGGAACTGCGGCGCGTTTGCCTCGTCGATCGTCGGATCGTCCTCGGGCAGCGGCACGATCGCCGTGCGCGTGGCGCCGGGGAACAGGCACGACACACCGATCCCGTCTTTGGCCAGCTGCATCCGCAGGCTCTCGGAGAATCCGCGCACCGCGTACTTGGCGGTCGAGTAGGCCGCGAGGCCCGGCAGCGGCACCACGCCCGCCATCGAGCTGGTGTTGACCACGTGCCCGCCCTCGCCCTGCTTGCGGATGATCGGGGCGATGATCTTGGTCCCGTTGACCACCCCGCCGAGATTGATCGCCATGACGCGGTCCCAGTCGTCGAAATCGGGCGAGGCCGCGGTTCCGCCGCCATTGACCCCGGCGTTGTTGCACAGCACGTGGATCTTCCCGAACGCCTCCAGCGTCTCGTCCGCCGCCGCGCGCACGCTGTCGCGGTCGGCGACGTTGGTCTTGACGAAGTGCACCGCGTTGTTGCCCGCAAGCTGCTCCTTCGCCCTGGCGATATGCTCGTCGCTCCAGTCGGCGAGGCTGACCTTCATCCCCTCTTCGAGAAACGCGCGCGCCATGCCGAGGCCGATGCCGCTGGCCCCGCCGGTGATGAAGGCGACCTTGCCGGTCAGATGTTCCATGCCTGCTCCTCCCGAGCCCGTCCGTGGGCGCGGCCGTATTCGATGAAGATGGGCGCGATCACAACCCTGCGGCGGCCGCTCAGAGCGTTTCGGTCACCTTGCGCAGGTGCGGCGGTGCATCGGGGTCGCGGCCGCGGGCGAGCGCGAGGGCGCTCGCCGCCGGGTAGAACGCCTGGATCGCGAGGATCGGCTCGAGCGCCGGATGCGCCGCCGGTGCGGTCAGATCGCCGTCCCGGTCCGCCAGCAGCACGCGCGCGCCGCGCCGGCCAAACTCGGCCGCGACTTCGCGCACGCTGTCCCCGCCCGGCCCCGAGTCCCCGAGCGCGAGCACCGGAAAGCCCTCGCCGACCAGCGCCATCGGCCCGTGGCGCACTTCGGCCGCGCTGAACGCCTCGGCATGCAGCGCCGAGGTCTCCTTGAGCTTGAGCGCCGCTTCCTGTGCCACGCCGAGCCCCGGCCCGCGCCCGATCACGAACGCGCTCGAGGCGTCACGCAGCATCGGGACGATGGCCGACCAGTCGAGCCCCCCGGCCTGCGCGAGCAGCTCCGGCAGCCGCGCGACCGCCTCGCGCAGCGGCGCATCGTCGGCCCACTCGGCGGCAAGCGCGGCAATCGCCGCCAGCGAGGCGATGAACGACTTCGTCGCCGCCACCGCCCGTTCGGACCCGGCTTCCAGCCGGATCGCGACGTCGGCCAGCCGCTCGAGCGGCGTGTCCTCGGCGTTGACCAGAACCACCGTGAAGGCCCCCGCCTCGCGCTGCTGCGCGACGCTGGCCAGCAGGTCAGGACTCTGCCCGGACTGCGAGATCGCCAGGCACAGCCTCGCCCCCGCCGCTGCCGGCGCCCGGTAAAGCGACGCCACCGACGGTGCCGCCGAGGCTACCGGCACGCCGGCCAGCGTCTCGATCAGGTACTTGGCGTACGTCGCGGCGTGATCGGACGAGCCTCGGGCACAGGTCACAACCACTCCCGGCGGACGGGCGCCCAGCTGCGCCACGCACTCGGCGATCGCCGCGCGGTTCCGCTCGAGCATCCGCGCGACCGCGGCGGGCGCCTCGCCGGCCTCGCGCGCCATCAGCGTCGGGCGGCCGGCTTCAGCCATCGCCGCGCCCCTCCATCCGCTAGCCCGCCGTGTCCCTGAGCCCGGCCGCGGCGATCCCCGCCTTGCCGCAGGCGACGTCCTCGGCGCTCTCGGCGCCCGACACGCCGACCCCGCCGAGCGCCACGCCCTCGGCCGAGAACACCGGCACCCCGCCTTCCCAGGTCGCCAGCTCGGCCGGCCCGCGGCCCCAGTTGGCGGTCTCGGCCGAGGCCACGTGGATCGTCGCCGCCGAGCGGCCTTTCCACTGCGCGTAGTTGCCGACCGCCGACGGGGCGCCGTCCATCAGCGCGAAGGCCATCAGCGTGCCGCGCTCGTCGAACACCGCCACCGCCACCGAAAGGTCGCGCTCCTGGGCCCACGCCACGCACCCGTCGCGGATCGCCGCGGCACTCGCGTAGTCGAGCATCGGCCGCGCGGTCTGCGCCGTCCCGGGCGTCGCCAGCGCGAGCGCCGCGGCGAGCATCGTCAGCCTGGTCCTCATGGCCCGTCCCCCTTTCCACCCACGCGCGGCATCGCCCAACGCCGGCGAAAAGGAAAGGGCCAGCCGGTCAGCCGCCCTTGCCGCTCGCCGACCAGCCGCCACCAAGCGCGCGGAACAGGTCGATCTGCGCGCGCGAGACCGCCGCGTCCTGCGCCGCGAGCTGGGCCTTGGCCTCGGCCAGCGTGCGCTCGGCGTCGAGCCGGTCGAGCGAATTGATCGCCCCCTCGCGCTGCTGCGCCCGGGTGATGCGCGCGGCGCGTTCGGCCTGCTCGGCCGCCGCCTGCAGCGCCGCGCGACGCTCGAGCGAGCGCGCGTAGTTCGACAGCGCCGTCTCGGTCTCCTCGAGCGCCAGCAGCACCGTCCCGTCGAACGCGGCGAGCGATTCCTTCGCCCCGGCCTCTGCCGCGGCGATCCGCGCCCGCGCGGGCTCCTGGTTGGGGAAGCTCCAGCTGAGCAGCGGCCCGAGCAGCCAGCGCAGCGGGCCGCCGGTGAAGATGTCGGCGATGTCGGTCCCGGTCGAGCCGATCGACCCGCCGAGCGTGATCCGGGGGTAGAGGTCGGCCGTCGCCACCCCGATCCGCGCGGTGTTCGCCTCGAGCCGCCGTTCGGCCGCGCGGATGTCGGGCCGGCGTGCGAGCAGCGCGGCGCCGTCGCCGACCGGGATCGGCTCGCGGATCTCGAGCCCCACGCTGCGCTCGCCGGCGATGGGCGGCAGCTCGGCCGGCGCCCGCCCGGTCAGCGTCGCGAGGCGGAACAGCGCCGCCTGGCGCTGCGCTTCGAGCGCCGGGATCTCGGCCGCGCGCTGCTCGCGCAGCGCCGCGATCTGTGCAACCGCGAGGCCGCTCTCGAGCCCGGCATCGTGCCGCCGCGAGGTCAGCGCCAGCGACTGGTCGAGCAGCTCGACGATCTCGCGCGCCACCCGCAGCTGCGCCGCGCCCGAAGCCGCGTCGGCATAGGCGCGCGTCGTCTCGGCGACGACGATCACCCGCACCGCGTCGGCATCGGCCTCGCTCGCCGCGAGATCGCCGCGCGCCGCCTCGACCGAGCGGCTCACCCGCCCGAACAGGTCGAGCTCGTAGCCGACCTCGATCCCGGCATCGTAGCTCCACCCTTCGCGGTCGGCGCCCGGCGGCACCTGTCCTTCGGACTGGCGTCCGTAGCCGCCGCTCGCGCCGACCGCGGTCTGCGGGAGCCGTCCGGCCTGCGCCCCGCGCAGCCCGGCGCGAGCCCGTTCGATCCGGGCCACGGCCTGGCGCACGTCGGTGTTCGCAGCGAGCGCGTCGGCGACCAGCCCGTCGAGCACCGGGTCGTCGTAGAGCCGCCACCAGTCGGCCGGCAGCGGGTCGGGCGCGACGGGCGGGGCGCCCGCGGCAAGGAAGGGGCCGGACGACGCGGGACGGGGGGGAGTTGCGACGTAGTCCGGCCCCACCGCGCACCCCGCCAGGGCGAGCGCGGAAAGGGACGAGAAGGCGAAAGCGCGAAGGGTCATCGAAGCACCTATTCGGCTGGGATCGACAGGGGATCGCGGCGGCCCCGCTGCCACCGGTCGCGCAGCGCGGCGATCCGCTGGCCGAGGCTGCGGCTGACGACGTAGAACGTCGGCGTGAACACGAGGCCAAAGCCGGTCACACCGAGCATGCCGAAGCACACCGCGGTGCCGAGCGCCTGGCGCAGCTCGGCGCCGGCACCGGTCGCGATCACCAGCGGCACCGAGCCGAGGATGAACGCAAAGCTGGTCATCAGGATCGGCCGCAGGCGCGTGCGGGCCGCCTGCACCGCCGCCTCGGCCGGGCTCAGCCCGTGCAGCTCCTCGCCCTGGCGCGCGAACTCGACGATCAGGATCGCGTTCTTCGCAGCCAGCGCAATCAGCACCACCAGGCCGATCTGCGTCAGCACGTTGTTGTCCATGCCGCGCAGGTTGACCCCGACCATCGCCGCGAGCACGCACATCGGCACGATCAGGATGATCGCCAGCGGCATGACCAGGCTCTCGTACTGCGCCGCCAGCACCAGGAACACGAGCAGCACGGCCAGCGCGAAGACCAGCGCCGCGGTGTTGCCCGCCGTGTCCTGCTGGTAGGCGATCCCGGTCCACTCGGTTTCGTAGCCGCGCGGCAGCACCTCGTCGGCGACCTTCTCCATCGCCACCAGCGACTGACCCGAGGAGAAGCCCGGCGCGGTGTCGCCGTCGACCGCCACCGCCGGGGCGAGGTTGTAGCGGGTCACCCGATACGGACCGGTGGTGTCGCTCAGCGTCGCGACCGAACCGATCGGCACCATCGCCCCGTTGTCGGAACGGGTCTGCAGGTTGGCGATGTCGGACGGGCTGTCGCGGAACGGCGCGTCGGCCTGCGCGGTCACGCGGTAGGTCCGGCCGAGCAGGTTGAAGTCGTTGATGAACGCCGAGCCGAGATAGACCTGCAGCGTCTCGAACACCCGCGACGGCGGCACGCCGAGGATCTGCGCCTTGTCGCGGTCGATGTCGGCGCGCACGCGCGGAGTGCCGGTGTCGAAGAAGGTATAGACCCCGGCGAGCCCCTCCTGCTGGTTGGCCTGGGCGATGACCGCGTTGGCCGCCTCCTGCAGCGCACGGTAGCCTTGCCCGTTGCGGTCCTCGATCATCATGCGGAAGCCACCCGCCGAGCCGATCCCGCGGATCACCGGCGGCTTGACGATCATCAGCCGCGCCTCGTTGATGTCGGCGGTCGCCTTCTGCGCCTCGGCGATCAGCGCATCGACCGTCAGCCCGTGCTCGGCGCGGTAGTCGAAGTCCTCGAGCACCCAGTAGGCCGCCGCCGAGCTCGCGTTCTGCGTCTCCGAGGTGCCATCGAAGCCCGACAGCATGACGGTGCCCTTGATCCCGTCGATCGGCAGCACCCGCTCGGCGACCTTCTTCATCACCGCGTCGGTGCGCGCGGTGGCCGAGCCCGGCGGAAGCTGGATCACGGTCAGGAAGTAGGCCTGGTCCTGCTGCGGGATGAACCCGGTCGGGGTTACCCACAGCGCGGCACCGGTGAGCGCGATCAGGCCGGCATAGGCCGCCATCATCCGCCGCGGCATCACCACCAGCCGTGCGGTCAAGCGGGCGTAGGCCTCGCCGAACCGCTCGAACGCGCGGTTGAACGTGTCGCTCGCGCGTTCGGCGAGCCGGCGCCAGTAGCCGCCCTCCGGGACCTGCGCATGCTTGCGCAGCAGCAGCGCGGACAGCGCCGGCGAGAGCGTCAGCGAGACGATCAGCGAGATCACCGTCGCGGCCGAGATCGTCACCGCGAACTGCTGGTAGAACACGCCCGAGAGGCCGCCGATGAACAGCGTCGGCACGAACACCGCGCACAGCACCAGCACGATCGCCACCAGCGCCGCGCCGACCTCGTCCATCGAGGTGCGCGCCGCCTCGAGCGGGCTCATCCCGCTCTCGAGATTGCGCTCGACGTTCTCGACCACGACGATCGCGTCGTCGACGACGATGCCGATCGCCAGCACCAGCCCGAACAGCGAAAGGTTGTTGAGCGAGTAGCCGAGCATCGCCAGCACCGCGAAAGTGCCGATCAGCGAGACCGGGATCGCCAGCACCGGGATGACCGAGGCGCGCCACTTCTGCAGGAACACGACGATCACCAGCACGACGAGCACGATCGCCTCGAGCAGGGTCGCGACCACCGCGTCGACCGACTGCTGGATGAACTCGGTCGGGTTGTAGACGATGCGGTACTCGAGCCCCTGCGGGAAGTCGGCCGAGATTTCCTCCATCGCCGCCTTGACCGCTTCGGCCGACGCGAGCGCGTTCGAACCGGGCTCCTGCAGCACCGGGATGATCACCGAGTCGCGGTGGTCGAGATAGGCCGAGGTGCCGTAATCCTGCGCGCCGATCTCTACGCGGGCAACGTCGCCGACGCGCACCTGGCGGCCTTCCGCGTCGGTGCGGATCACCACGTTCTCGAATTGCCGCGGATCGGTGAAGCGGCCCTGCGTCTCGACGTTGAGCTGGAACGCGCTCCCCGGGCTCGGCGGCTGGCCGAGCGTGCCCGCCGCGACCTGGACGTTCTGCGCCCTCAGCGCGGAGACGATTTCGCCCGCGGTCAGGTTGAGCGCCGCCGCCCGGCCGGGATCGATCCACACCCGCATCGCCAGCTCGCGGTGGCCGAACAGCTGCACGTCGCCGACGCCCTCGATCCGCGCCAGCCGGTCCTTGATCCGCGTCTGCGCGTAGTTCGAGATGTACTCGCGGTCGAGCGAACCGTCGGGCGAGATCAGGTTGACGATCAGCAGGAAGTCGGGCGTCGTCTTGCGCGTGACGATGCCGAGGCGCTGCACTTCCTCGGGCAGCCGCGGCTCGGCGATCGCCACCCGGTTCTGCACCAGCACCTGCGCCTCGTCGAGGTCGGTACCGGGCTCGAAAGTGACGGTGATCGTCACCCGCCCGTCACCGGTCGACTGGCTCGACAGGTAGAGCATCCCGTCGACGCCGTTGATCTCCTGCTCGATCGGGTTGGCCACCGTGTCGGCCACGGTCTCGGCCGAAGCGCCCGGATAGACCGCGGTCACGGTCACCGTCGGCGGCACCACCTCGGGGTACTGCGCCACCGGCAGGAAGAAGTACGAGATCGCCCCGATGAGGGTGATGATCACGGCGATCACCGCGGCGAAGATCGGCCGGTCGATGAAGAAGCGGGACAGGCGCATTTCGGGCTCCAGTCGGAATCGGGGCGTCGAAGGGGGAGGACGGGTCCGGCGGTCAGCCGGCGAGCGAGGCCGTTCCGGGCGGAGCCGCCGCCGTCGCCGACGGAGTGTCGGCGGCCGGTTCGGGCGGGTCGATCCGCCCGACCCGTGCGACGACCTTGCTGCCCGGGAAAGCCATCTGGGTCCCGGCGATTATCACCCGGTCGGTCGGCTCGAGCCCGCCGCGCACCACGCGCAACCCCCCGTCGATCACGGGGCCGAGGGTGACCTCGCGCGCCGCCACCGTGCCGTCACGACCGACTACCAGCAGCAGCTTGCGCGTCTGGTCGGTCTGCACCGCGGTGTCGGGCACCAGCAACGCGCGCTCGGTCCCGCCGCTCGCCAGCCGCATGTTGCCGAACATGCCGGGGGTCAGGAAATTGTCCGGATTGCGGACCAGGGCGCGGGCGCGGATCGTGCCCGAGTTGGGATCGAGCGCGTTGTCGGTGAAGTCGAGCTCACCGCGCCACTTGTAGTCCGCCTCGTCCTGCAGGCGGATCTGCACTTCGGCACCGTTCGCGAGGCCTTCGCGCTTCGACTTGAGGAAGAGCCCTTCCGATCCGTCGAACACGAAGTGCAGCGGGTCGGTCGCGACGATCGTCGTCAGCAGCGTCGCCGCAGGCCCGTCGCCGGCCGCAACCAGGTTGCCCGGGTCGACGCGGCGATCGGACACGCGCCCGCTGATCGGCGCGCGAACCGTGGTGAACTCGACGTCGAGGCTGCGCGAGCGGACCCGCGCCTGCGCTGCGGCGAGTGCCGCGCGGGCCGCGGTGACCCGCGCCCGCAACGCGTCGATTTCGCTCTGCGCCACTGCGTCGTCCTCGACCAGCCGCAGCGCGCGTTCGAGATCGCTCTGCGCCAGCGCGAGGTCGCTCCGGGCCGTGGCGACGCCGGCCTGCGCCTCGGCCAGCGCGGCGCGGTAGGGCCGCGGGTCGATCGTGAACAGCGGTTGCCCCTGGCGGACGAACTGCCCGTCCTGGAAATGCACCGCGACGATCTGGCCCGAGACGCGCGGCCGCAGCTCGACGGCGCGGCTCGCCTCGAACCGACCGATGTATTCGTCCCACTCGGTGATCTCGCGCTGCAGCGGCGTGGCCACGGTCACCACCGGCATCGGCGGCGCAGCGGCCGGCGCAGGACCGCCACGCAGCAGGTACCACGACAGCGCGGCGACCACCGCCGCCAGCAGAAGCAGCCAGCCTGCGCGCCCCAGCCTCCGGCTGCGCACCAGCGGGTTCTCGGCTTCCTCGAGCCGGGCCAGCTCGTCCATCTCGATCGGCGTCAGGTCGTTCATCGCTCGGTCCTCAGGGCGTGCGTCACCGTTCCCGGAAGCGAGGCTTTCCGGGCCCTGCGGCGCGCACTCGGGTAGACGGAAGGGGCTCCTGACGAGCGCGAGGGCACGCAGGAAACACCCTCTCGGGTTATGTACCGATAAGTATGTAATCTGCGGTTAAGGTCAAGCGGGAATTTTATACCGCTCGATATTTTTTTGCGCAGCGCAGCAAAGCTGGGCTTTCAGCGTCCCGGCCAGATCGCCAGCGTGGCCTCCGCCACCTTCTGCAGCTCCTCGCGACAGGCCCCCGACCCCGCCTGCACCGAAATCCCCTGCACCACCGCGAGCAGGTAGCGGGTCATCGCTTCGGCCTCGACCGGCGCAGTGAAGTCGCCCTCGTCGATGGCCCGCTGCATCCGCTCGACCAGCGCGCTGCGCAGCGTGTGCGTGCGCGCGCGGATGTCCTCGCGGATAGGCGAGTCGGGGCTGCGGCAGCTGACCGCCGTGATCACGCCGAGGCAGCCCGGGCATTCGCTGGTGATGTTCTCGATCGTCCCCTCGATCAGGCGCTGCGCCACCCCGCGCGCGGTCGGCGCCTCGAGCGCCCCGCGGATGTAGGCCAGCTTCTCCTTCTCGTAGAGGTCGAGCGCGCGCTTGAAGAGCTCGTCCTTGTTGCCGAACGCGGCGTAGAGGCTCGGCCGGGTGATCCCCATCGCCTCGGTCAGGTCGGTCAGCGAGGCGCCGTCGTAGCCCTTCTCCCAGAACACGCGCAGCGCGGCGGCCAGCGCCTCGTCGACGTCGAACTCGCGCGGGCGACCGCGGACTGCCGTGACCGTTTCCATATCAGGCGGTACATAATGTCGCTCGGCGCATAAGCCAAGCTCAGCCTTTCGCGCGCTCGCGCGGCTTCCTTCCCTGCCGCCGCCCGTCGCGGAACTCGGTGTAGGATTCGATCACCTCGCGAATCCGCGCAATCGCTTCCTCGCGCTTCTTCTCGTCGCGGATGCGCGCGAGGTCGCTCTTCAGCCCCGTGACCAGCTCGGCATAGGCGTTCTGCCAGTCGCGCCCGATCGCCTGTTGCGCCTCGAGGTTGCCGGTACCGATGCGTTTCGCCGGCTGCCCGGCGGCGAGCCGGTAGGTCTCGCCGATCTGCGGCAGTCGCACCCTCAGCCCGGGCTCGCGCCGCTGCAGCTCGCGGCGCAGCGCTTCGAGCGCGTCGGGCTCGCCGTGGTCGAGGAACAGCTCGCCCGCGATCGGCCCGCGATCGGCGATCCATTCGAGCAGCTCCGACTGGTCGGCGTGGGCCGAGTAATGGTCGATCCGCCGGATCTGCGCCCGGACCATCACGTCGGCCCCGGAAATGCGCACCCGCTCCGCCCCGTCGAGGATCACCCGGCCGAGGGTCCCCTCGGCCTGGTAGCCGACGAACAGCACGGTCGATTCCCGCCGGTGGAGGTTGTGCAGCAGGTGATGGCGGATGCGCCCGCCCTCGCACATCCCCGAGCCGGCGAGGATCACCGCGCCCGAGATCGAGTTCAGCCGGATCGATTCCGAGACGTCGCCGGTGAAGTGGAACGTGCCGCGCTCGAACACGTCGCTGCCTGCGACGTCCTCGAGCTCGTGGGCGTAGCGCGCGAAGACCTGTGTCACCTTGTTCGCCAGCGGCGAGTCGACGAACACCTGCACCCGCGGGATCGCGCCCGAGCGGTTGAGGATCGCAAGGTCGAGCAACAGCTCCTGCGTCCGCTCGAGCGCGAACACCGGCACCACGAGATTGCCGCCACGCGCGAGCGCGCCCTGCACTTCGGCCTGCAGCAGCCGGCGCCGCTCCTCGGCGGTGACCTTGTCCCTGACTCTCGCCCCGTAAGTGCTCTCGCAGACCACGTAGTCGAACCCGCCAGGCCCGCCCGGCTTGGGATGGAACACCTTGTGCTCGGGGCCGAGGTCGCCCGAGCACATCACCCTGACGCCGCCCGCCTCGAGCTCGACCGAAGCCGAGCCGAGCACGTGCCCCGCGTTCCACAGCCGCGCGCGGAAGCCCGGCACCGGCTCGAACCATTCCCCCAGCGGCACCGGCCGGCACAGCCGCCAGGCGGCCATCGCGTCCGCCTCGGTATAGAGCGGGACGAACGGCTCCTCGCCGGCGCGGTCCCTGCGGCGGTTGCGCCGCTCGGCGTCGGATTCCTGGATCCGCCCGGCATCCGCCAGCATCGCTTCGAGCAGGTCGCGCGTCGCCGCCGTGCACCAGATCGGCCCCTCGAACCCCTCGGCCACCAGCCGCGGCAGCAGCCCGCTGTGGTCGATATGCGCGTGAGTCAGCGTGACCGCGGCGACGCGCCGCGGATCGAACGCGAACGGGTTGGCGTTGAGCGCCTCGAGCGAGCGCGAGCCCTGGAACAGCCCGCAGTCGACCAGCATCGTCCGGCCGCCGTGGGAGAACTCGAGGCACGAACCGGTAACGGTGTGCGCCGCGCCGTGAATCGTCAGTGTCGGACCCTGTGCAGGCATCGCGTTCCTCTCAGTCGACCCAGCCGAGCCGCCGCAGCTCGCCGGCGAGCAGTCCGGCGACGGGCACAACGCTCGCAGGTCCGGCTACCGTGTCGGTCGCACGCAGCGCCGAAATCCCCGCCTCGCTCAGTCCCGCGAGGTCGTCCTCGGCGGCAAGGCAATGCGTCGCCAGCACCTCGATCCGCGCCGCGCCCGCCTCGCGCAGCAGCCTTGCCGCCGCCCTGATCGTCCCGCCGCTCGACACGAGGTCGTCCACCAGCACGGCCGTGCGGCCGGCCGCGCGCTCGATCCCGTCGATCGCGAGCTCGACCTGGCAGTCGCCGAGCCGCCGCTTGCGGCCGAGAAGCACCTCGAGCCCGCGCGGACGGGCGATCGCCTCGACCCACTGGCGCGATTCCTCATCGGGCCCGACCAGCAGCGGATCGGCCATGCCGTCGAGCGCGGCCGCGAGCACCGGCGCCGCCGAGACCGACACCGCCTCGATCCCCGGCATCACTTCAGCGAGCGAAGCGACCCGGTGCAGGTGCGGATCGAGCGTGATCAGCGCGTCGCAGTGCTGCGCCAGCAGTCCGCCGATCACCCGCTGGCTGACCGCCTCGCCCGGACGAAAGGCAATGTCCTGCCGCATGTAGGCGAGGTACGGCGCCACCAGCACCAGTCGAAGGGTTCCCCCGTCGCGCAGCGCCGAGGCGGCCAGCAGCAGTTCGACGATCTTGGCGTTCGGGCGGTCAAGCGAACGGTAGAGCAGCGCCGTCTCCGGCGCCTCGGGGACGCGGACGAGGCTCTCCCCGTCCGGAAACCGGTGCACCGACACCTCGTGACAGGGCACGCCCAGTGCACCGGCCAGCCGCGCTGCCGGCTCCGCGCTGTCGGCAAAGCCGAGCACGGCAACGCTCATGCGGCGATCTCGTAGGCGGGATGCTCGGCCACCAGGTCGCGGGCAAAGCCGAGGCCGGTCTCGGAATTGGCGTAGATCCGGTAGAGCACGTCGCCGGGCCGCACCGCGGCGCCGACCTTGCGCAGCAGGTCGATCCCCGCGCCCTCGTCCATCGGCGCGCCCGCCAGCCGCGCGATCCGCGCGATCCGCTCGCAGTCGATCTGCGCCACGGTCCCCGATCTCCCGGCCCTCACCTCGTGCCGGAACACGCCGAGCTGCGGCTCGTCGGTCCGCTTCCCCTGCGCCTCGATGATCCGCTCCATCGCCGCGAGCGCGGCGCCCGAGGCCAGCAACTCGAGCGCGCGGGCATAGCCCTTGCCGCCCTCGAGCTCCGGATCGAACTCGAGCATGCGCCCGGCGAGCATGACCGCCCGCTCGCGCAGGTCGGCGGGCGCGTCGTCCTCGTTGCGCAGCACCGCCATGACGTCGCGCGCCTCGAGCATCGGGCCGACCCCGCGCCCGATCGGCTGCGACCCGTCGGTGATCACCACGTCGGTCACGATGCCGAGGTGGCGGGCGACGTATTCGAACAGCTTGCGCAGGCGGATCGCGTCGCGCTGCGAGCGAACCTTGGCCGTGGGGCCGAGCGGGATGTCGATGACGAGGTGAGTCGATCCCGCAGCGACCTTCTTCGACAGGATCGAGGCGACCATCTGCTCGAAGGTGTCGAGCCGCAGCGGGCGCTCGACCGAAATCAGCACATCGTCGGCCGGCGACAGGTTGACCCGCCCGCCCCAGGCGAGGAACGCCTTCTCCTGCGCCACGATCGCCGTCATCCGCTCGCGCGTCAGGTCGACGTTGGCCAGCACCGCCATCGTGTCCGCGGTGCCCGCCGGCGAGGTGATCGCACGCGACGAGGTCTTCGGGCAGATCAACCCGTGCGCGGCGACGATCGGCACGACGATCATCGACGTGCGGTTGCCGGGGATGCCGCCGATGCAGTGCTTGTCGACCACCAATGGCGCGTCCCAGTCGAGCCGGTTGCCGGCCTCGATCATCGCCCGGGTCAGCGACAGCGTCTCCTGCGTGCTCATGAATCCGGCGCAGGCGACGAGGAACGCGGCGATCTCCATCGGTGAGTAGCGGTAGGCGGCGACGTCGCCGACGATCGCGGCGATCTCGCTCTCGTGCAGCGTGTCGGCCTCGATCTTGCGCTTGACGTACTCGAGGCTCGACGGCGGGCGCGCCTGCTCGATCGCCACTTCGCCGCCCTCGGGCAGGCCGAGCCGACGAAACGCCTGCTCGCCGAGCCCGATCTCGCCCGGGCCGACGATCGTCTCGTCGTCGACCAGCGCCAGAGTCGCGAGGATCTCGCTCGGCCCGCTCCAGATCCGCAGCTTGCGCAGCGCCTGGTACTGCTCGGCCGAATAGCCGTTTCCGCGCCGCAGCAGGAACGCCGTGTTCTCGGGGTGCGTGTCGATCGGGATGCGGCGGATCTTCAGCACGGGCCCTGGCTTCCGGATGGCGTCCGCCCGTCGCGGACAAGCGTGGGCTCCGGGGCGTATGCGTCCGGGGCGCCCGGCAGCATCGGTATTTCTACGGAGCCCATGCCTGCGAAATACGCGCCCCGCCTTGCAGCGCAAGGCCGGGAGCGCGCCGAGGAGAGGTCAGCCGGCTGGCCTGACCGAAATGTTTCCGGAATGGCAGTCCGGGATCGGCCCCCGTCGACCGGCTGGCCGAACAGGGATCCCTGCGCGAACTGGCACCCCATGACCCGCGACAGCTCGCAAGAAAGGCCGCGAGGATCGCTCCTCACGGCCTTGTTTTGCTAGGGTTTCCGCAAACCTCAATCGTCCTTGAGGAAGGCGGGGAGGTGGTCCGGATCGGGCCCGGTATCCTCGCGCTCGCGCCGCGGGCGCTCCTCGCGGTCCCGGCGCGGACCGCGTTCGCGATCGCCTCGGCCGCCCCGGTCGCCGCGCGGACCCCGGCGGTCGCCGCCGCCGCGCTCGCCGCGCGGTTCGCGCGGCGGGCGGGAATCCTCGAGCTCCTCGCCGGTCTCCTGGTCGACCACCCGCATCGACAGGCGGACCTTGCCGCGCTGGTCGATCTCGAGCACCTTGACCTTGACCTCCTGGCCCTCGCTGACGACGTCGGTCGGCTTCTCGACCCGCTCGTTCCGCATCTCGGACACGTGGACGAGACCGTCCTTGCCGCCCATGAAGTTCACGAACGCCCCGAAGTCGACGATGTTGACCACCTTGCCCGAGTAGATCCTGCCGACCTCGGGCTCCTCGACGATGCCGAGGATCCACTTCTTGGCCGCCTCGATCTGGCTCAGGTCCGATGAGCTGATCTTGATCACGCCCTCGTCGTCGATGTCGACCTTGGCGCCGGTCTCGGCGACGATCTCGCGGATCACCTTGCCGCCGGTGCCGATGACGTCGCGGATCTTCGACTTGTCGATCGTGATCGTCTCGATCCGCGGCGCGTGCGCCGAAAGCTCGGTGCGGGCCGAGCCCAGCGCCTTGGTCATCTCGCCGAGGATGTGCGCGCGGCCGGCCTTCGCCTGCTCGAGCGCCTTGGCCATGATCTCGCGGGTGATGCCCGCGATCTTGATGTCCATCTGCAGCGAGGTGATGCCCTGCTCGGTGCCGGCAACCTTGAAGTCCATGTCGCCGAGGTGGTCCTCGTCACCGAGGATGTCGCTCAGCACGGCGAAGTCCTGGCCCTCGAGGATCAGGCCCATCGCGATGCCCGAGACCGGGCGAGCGATCGGCACGCCGGCGTCCATCATCGCGAGGCAGCCGCCGCACACCGTCGCCATCGAGCTCGAGCCGTTGGACTCGGTGATGTCGGACAGGATGCGGATCGTATACGGGAACTCGTCGTGGCTCGGCAGCACCGGGTGCAGCGCGCGCCAGGCGAGCTTGCCGTGACCGACCTCGCGCCGCCCCGGCGCGCCGAAGCGACCGACTTCACCGACCGAATAGGGCGGGAAGTTGTAGTGCAGCATGAAGGCTTCGTACGACAGCCCGCTCAGGCCATCGATCATCTGCTCGGAATCCTTGGTGCCGAGCGTGGTCGTGCAGATCGCCTGCGTCTCGCCGCGGGTGAACAGCGCCGAGCCGTGCGTGCGCGGCAGGAAGCCGACCGTGACGTCGATCGGGCGGACCTCGTCAAGCTTGCGGCCGTCGATGCGGCGGCCTTCCTTGAGGATCGCGGTGCGGACGATGTCCGCCTCGACCTTCTTGGTCAGCTTGATGGCGGTCATCAGCGTCTGGCCGTCGGCGTCGGCGAAGTGCGCCTTGACCTTCTCGCGGGCGACGTTGAGCGCTTCCGAGCGGGCCGACTTGCTGGTCAGCTTGTAGGCCGCGGCGATGTCGTCGCCGACGAGCTTCTTGATCTCGGCCTTCATCGCCGAGTTGTCGCTGACGTCGAGCTCCCACGGGTCCTTGGCGGCCTTCTCGGCCAGTTCGATGATCGCCTTGACGACCTTCTTCGATTCCTCGTGCGCGAACATCACCGCGCCGAGCATCTCGTCCTCGGTCAGTTCCTTGGCCTCGGATTCGACCATCATCACCGCGTCGTGCGTTGCCGCGACCACGAGGTCGAGGCGCCCTTCGGCGACCTGCGCCATCGACGGATTGAGCTGGTACTCGCCGTCCTTGAAGCCGACGCGCGCGGCGCCGATCGGGCCCATGAACGGAACGCCCGAAATGGTCAGCGCGGCCGACGCGGCGATCATCGCCACGATGTCGGGCTCGCTCTCGCCGTCATAGCTCAGCACCTGGGCGATGACGTTGATCTCGTTGTAGAATCCCTCGGGGAACAGCGGGCGGATCGGACGGTCGATCAGGCGGCTGGTCAGCGTTTCCTTCTCGGTCGCCCCGCGCTCGCGCTTGAAGAAGCCGCCCGGGATGCGCCCGGCGGCGGAGAACTTTTCCTGGTAGTGAACGGTCAAGGGGAAGAAGTCCTGCCCTTCCTTGACCGACTTCGCGGCGGTGACTGCGCACAGCACCACGGTTTCGCCGTAAGTGGCGAGGACCGCCCCGTCTGCCTGACGGGCAATGCGGCCGGTTTCCAGAGTGAGGGTCTTTCCGCCCCACTCCAGCGATACAGTTTTCGTGTCGAACATTGGTTTTCCTTCGTGAACCCGCGGCGCCGTATTGCGCGGCGGGGCCTCAAGCCGGGTATGCCGTCCCGGTCCGGTGCGGGGCCTTTCTAGCCCCAGGCCCCTCCGCCGGATTGCGAAGGATGACCTTACTTTCCTCACTCGTCATCCCGGCAAGAGCCGGGACCTCGTTCGGTCATTCAGTGCCTTGCGGCACGAGATCCCGGCTTCCGCCGGGTGACGCAATACGCAAACGGCCCGCCGAAGCGGGCCGGGCGATTGCGCTATTTCCTGAGTCCCAGCTTCTGGATCAGGGCATTGTAGCGCTCGACGTCCTTCTTCTTGAGGTATGCGAGCAGGCTGCGGCGCTTGTTGACCATCATCAGCAGGCCGCGGCGCGAATGGTTGTCCTTGTGGTGGTCCTTGAAGTGCTCGGTCAGGTTGCGGATGCGCTCGGTGAGAATCGCCACCTGCACCTCGGGGGAGCCGGTGTCGCCCTTCGACTGGGCGTGTTCCTTGATGATCTTCTGCTTCGTCTCGGCCGTGACCGACATGTCTCTTCACTCCGCGGTATCGGGTAGGTTGAAGCCCCGGACGACTTTCGCCGTCCCTCCCGAAAGTTCCATCAGCGCCACGGGGACCTTGCCGGCCGTTGCGAGATAGAGCCCGTCGGGTTCGAGCATTCCGGAGAGGACCCGGCCCTGGCGGGCCGCCTGCGCGCTCTCCGGGTCGAGGGTCAGGGCCGGGATACCGTCCAGCCCCGCCTCCAGCGGCAGGAGGTGGTCTTCAAGGCGCGCGCCGTTACCGATTTCCTCGAGGATGTCCAGTGAAATCGCGCGGGATTCGCCGAACGGGCCGGCCTGGATGCGCCTCAGATAGGTGACGTGCCCCACGGTTCCAAGGGCGTGTGCGATGTCGCGCGCGAGCGCGCGGACGTAGGTGCCCTTGGAAACCTCGGCCACCAGCGTGACCCGCTCGGCCAGCTCGAGCAACGCCGACGACGGATCGAGCCCGTCGGGCCGGCCCGAAGTCGTCGCGAACGTCGAGTACAAGCCCTCCCCGGCACGGGGAGGGGAACCATGCGAAGCAGGATGGACGGCCACCCCCGGATTACCGCTCCCATCGGAGGAAGAACCACCCGGCCCTGCCCCACCAGCCCCGGCTTCGTCGGCGGTCCCCCTCCCTGTTCCGGGGAGCGTGAGCGAATGGATCGTCACCTTGCGCGGCTCGAGCGCCACCTCCTCGCCGGCCCGCGCCCGGTCGTAGGCCCGCTTGCCGTCCACCTTGAGCGCCGAGTACGCCGGCGGAACCTGCTCGATCTCGCCGGTGAAGTGCTCGCACACCGCCGCCACCGCCGCGAACGGCGGGCGGTGCGGGCTGGTCGCGACGACCTCGCCCTCGAGATCGAGCGTGTCGGTCTCTTCGCCGAAGGCGATCGTGAAGGCGTAGGTCTTGCGCGCGTCGAGCATCCGCCCGGCGAGCTTGGTCGCCTCGCCGAGCGCGATCGGCAGCACGCCCTCCGCAAGCGGATCGAGCGTGCCGCCGTGGCCGACCTTGACCTTGCCGTAGCCGGCCCGGCGCAGCGCGCGCTTGACCGCCGAGACGGCCTGGGTCGAACCCAGCCCGCGCGGCTTGTCGAGTACGAGCCAGCCGTGAGGCTGCGGCAAGGTCGCGGTCTCGGTCATTCGGGAAACGCCAGCCTCCTGCCATGGTCGCGGATGTCGCGCGGCCAGTCATACGTGAAGTGGTCGTAGCCGACCTTGTTCCCCGCATACATCTCCCGCACCGCATCGACGAAGTGCGGCAGGTCGCCGGCGATCGCATGGAGGAACCGGTACGCCGCGTCGTGGTGGTCCTTCGCGGTGCGCCCCTTGCGCATCGCCTCCTCGACCAGCTTGCGCAGCGTCGCCGAGGCGCCGCCGCGCTGCTGTGCGAGCCATTCCCAGTGGCGCGGGAGCAGCGTCACCTCCTTCGCCTCGACGCCGAGCGCCGGTCGTCCGCGCCGCGGTGCCGGCCGGGCTTCGGGCCGCAGGTCGAGGTCGATCTGGCGCCCGGTCTCGTCGTCGAACGCGAGCAGGTCGCTGCTGCGCTC
This sequence comes from uncultured Sphingomonadales bacterium, assembly GCA_937898525.1. GTDB lineage: Bacteria > Pseudomonadota > Alphaproteobacteria > Sphingomonadales > Sphingomonadaceae > Croceibacterium_A. The sequence continues at coordinate 15,920 of CALCBC010000131.1, read as the reverse complement.
GAGCGGCTGCACCTCGCGCATCTTGGGCACGACCTCCTCGGGCGAGCCGCGGGCGAGAATCTTGTCCTTGAGGAAAACGGTTAGGGTCATGGCGACCTCCTTTCAGGAGGTATATATTATCCGGGTTTTATTTTACAATATACCCCGGATAATATTATCCGCCGAGGATCAGCGTGGCGAGGGCGAGGAACCGGTCCTGCAGCCACAGCACCGGCGGCAGCACGAACCGCTGGACCACGCCGAGCCCCGGAAACAGCCACGGGATCACCAGCAGCAGCAGGAAGATCAGCCCGAAGCCGAACGGCCGCAGCCGAGCATAGACCCGCGCTGCGGGCCGCGGCAGCAATCCCTCGACGATGTGCGAGCCGTCGAACGGCGGCACCGGCAGCAGGTTGAACAGCGCCAGGAACACGTTGATCAGGATGAAGAAATAGAGCGCGAACACGACGAAGCCCGGCCCCGTCGCGACGTTCGGCGAGTAGCCCTCGGCGAGCAGCGACAGCACCCCGAGCGCCTCGTCGCCGGTCGGCGTCAGCAGCCGGATGGCGACGCTCAGCAGCACCGCCCCGATCGCCGCCAGCACGAGGTTGGTCCCCGGCCCCGCCGCGGCCACCGCCATCATCCCGAACCGCGGGTTGTTGAGCCGCCACTGGTTGACCGGCACCGGCTTGGCCCAGCCGAACACCGGCAGCCCGCTCAGCGCCAGCGCGCCCGGCACCAGCAGCGTGCCGACCGGATCGACGTGCCGGATCGGGTTCAGCGTCAGCCGCCTTCGCTCCTTCGCCGTCGGATCACCAAGCGCGAGCGCCGTCCATCCGTGCGCCACCTCGTGGAACACGATCGCGATCACCAGGGCTGGAACCAGCGCAAGCGCCGTAAGCAGGGTTTCGTTCATCCGCAGCCTAGATAGGAAGCCCTCTCTCCGAGCGAAACCCGCCGGCGGAGCTCGTCCCCATCCCCGCGCCGCCCGCCCCCACGCTCAAGAACAGGGACAGTCCCCCCTTTTTGGACGCTGGCTCGCCTTCGATGCGGGGAGGCGAAGGATGCCCCCTACCGGTAAACCCCCAGCGCCTCGGCAAAATGCCGCCGGCACAGCGCCACGTAGAGCTCGTTCCCGCCAACGTGGGTCTGTTCCCCGTGCATGACCGGCTCGCCGTGCTCGTCGGTCCTGAGGTTCATCGTCGCCTTGCGCCCGCAGTGGCACACGGCCTTGAGCTCGACCAGCGTGTCGGCGATCCCCAGCAGCACCGCCGAGCCGGGAAACAGGTCGCCGCGGAAGTCGGTCCGCAGGCCGTAGCACAGCACCGGGATGTTCTCCTGGTCCGCCAGCCGCGCGCACTGCCACACCTGCGTCGCGGTCAGGAACTGCGCCTCGTCGATCAGCACGCAGGCGAGCGGCGTCTCGCGATGCTGCTCGCGCACCGCGCTCCACAGGTTCGTCCCCGGCCCGAACCGGTGCGCATCGGCGCCAAGCCCGATGCGGCTGGCGATCGCCTGCTCGGCCCGCGTGTCGAGCGCCGCGGTCCACAGCATCGTCCGCATCCCGCGCTCGCCGTAGTTGAAGTTCGCCTGCAGCAGGTTGGTCGATTTGCCGGCATTCATGCTGGCGTAGTAGAAATAGAGCTTGGCCATCGCCCGGGCTTACCGCGCCGACGCCGCGCCGGGGAGCGGAGCGGCCCCGCTTTCCCCCGGGGAATGCCTCGCGCGTATCTGATTCAGTCCTCGCCGGGATCCCCGAGATCGCGCGCCACGCGCGGGTCGCTGAGCAGGCGTTCGATCCGCCCGGCCTCGTCAAAGCTCTCGTCGGCGGTGAACCGCAGCCGCGGCGCGAATTTCAGCCCGAGGCGCTGGGCGACCTCGCGCTGGAGATAGGCGGTATTGCGCCTCAGCGCCTGGAGCACGTCCTCCTCGCCGCTGCCGAGCAGCGGCTTCACGTAGACCCGGGCCAGGCGGAGATCCGGCGACATGCGCACCTCGGTGACCGAGATCTGGTGCGCGGTCAGCACCTCGTCGTGGACCTGCTGGCGCGTCAGCAGCTCGCTCAGCAGGTGGCGCACGCGCTCGCCGACCTTGAGCAGGCGGACCGAGCGATCTTCAGTGGGTTGGCGGGCCATGACGCCTAGATGCGCTCCTCGAGCCAGAGTGCAAGCATATCCCGCCCGGCCCTCGCGAGATCGTCCCCGTAGCGGGCCGCGTCGGCGCCGATCTGCGCGACGTCGATGCCGACCCGCGCGAGCCCGCCCGCATGGCAAGCTATCCAGCGGTCCAGCGTCGCGCGGTCGGTCTCGGCGTGGAACTGCACCGCCAGCACCTGCTCGCCCCAGGCAAAGGCCTGGTGCGGGCACAACGCGCTCGAGGCCAGCAGCCGCGCGCCCTCGGGCAGCTCGAACTGGTCGCCGTGCCAGTGCAGCACCGGTCCTTGTGCGAACGGCGCGAGCGCCGAGCGGCGCCCCTCGTCGGTCAGCGCGATGGGCGCGAAGCCGATCTCCTTGTGCTCCATCCGCCCGACCCGCGCGCCGAGCGCCGTCGCGACGAGCTGCGCGCCGAGGCACACCGCGAGCAGCAGGCGCCCGGAGGCGAGCCGCCGCTCGATCCACTTCAGTTCCTCGACGAGGAACGGGTAGCGGTCCTGCTGGTAGGCGCCCATCGGGCCGCCGAGCACGATCGCGAGGTCGGGCGCAAGCGGATCGACCGAGGCGAAATCGACCTCGGGCGCATCGACGCACGCGACCGCCCAGCCCTGCTCCTCGAACCACGGGCGCCACACGCCGAGGTCTTCGTCGACGACATGGCGGATCGCCGTGAGGCTAGGCATCCGCGTCCATCTTCTCGAGTATCCGCGCGAGCGAACGCACGTTGCGCGCGGTGGCGCGGCCCTTGACCACCTTGGCCCTGGCCATTGCCGGATCGAGCTTCGAGCGCGCGACCCCCTCGGCGAAATCGACGTAGACCTCGCGCGTGCCTGCCGCCAGCCGCTCGGGCCCCTCGTAGGCCTTGGCGAACGCCTCGAACGCCGCCCGGTCGAGCGGCTCGGAGAGAAAGATCGTGTGCACGAACTTCGGCTCCCCGTCCCTGGTGAAGGGATTGTCCTCGATCGCCGATTTCAGCTCGGCCCTGGTCCGCACCGCGGCGAACGAGTCGATCCCGAACCGCTCCCTGACCACCTCGGCGATCTTCCGCTCAAGCGCGGCGTCGGGCGCCCTGTCGTGCTCGAACAGCACGTTGCCGCTGGCGACGACCGTCTGGACCTTCGCCAATCCGGCGTCCTCGAGCGCCGCCCTGAGCGCGTCCATCTTCAGCCGGTTGCCGCCGACGTTGATCGATCCGAGCAGGGCGACGTACTGCGGCAAGACTTCCTCTCCGCTCCAGGGGAGAAGGCCGGGGCGAGGGGAACGACTCCCCGTTCCCGAAGCCCGCGCCCTTTTCGGCGCAAGGCCCTCTCCCGACCTCTCCCCCGAGGGGGGAGAGGCTTCGTGTTACAGCGTCCGCTCGCGCTCCTCGACCTCGAACACCTCGAGCATGTCGCCCGGCTTGATGTCGTTGGTGTCGGCCAGCACCACGCCGCACTCGAGCCCGGCGCGGACTTCCTCGACGTCGTCCTTGAACCGGCGCAGCGAGGCGATCGTCGTCGCGCTGACGATGACGTCGTCGCGGGTGAGGCGCGCGTGGAGGCCCTTGCGGATCGCCCCCTCGAGCACCAGCAGGCCCGCAGCCTTGTCGCGCTTGCCGGCCGGGAACACCTGCTTGACCTCGGCGCGGCCGACGACGTTCTCGATCCTGAGCGGCCCGAGCACGCCGGCCATCTCGCGGGCGATCTCCTCGGTCAGCTGGTAGATGACGTCGTAGTACTTCATCTCCACCTTGTGCCGCTCGATCAGCTCGCGCGCCTTGGCGTTCGGGCGCACGTTGAAGCCGATGATCGGCGCCTTCGAGGCCGAGGCCAGCGTGACGTCGCTCTCGGTGATCGCGCCGACCCCCGAGTTGAGCACCCTGAGCTTGATCTCATCGTTCGACAGCGCGTGCAGCGCGGTGACGATCGCTTCGACCGAGCCCTGCACGTCGGCCTTCACGACGACCGGGTACTCCTTGACGTCGCTCTTGAGCCCCGCGAACATCGCGTCGAGGTTGGCCGGGGCGGTCGCCGTGCGCTTGGCGGTCGCCTGCGCCTTGCGGTACTCGGAGACCTCGCGCGCGCGCTGCTCGTTCTCGACCACGGTCAGGTGGTCGCCGGCATGCGGCACGCCGCCGAGGCCGAGGACCTCGACCGGCATCGACGGCCCGGCTTCCTTGACCTGCTGGCCCTTGTCGTCGACCAGCGCGCGGACGCGCCCGCTCTCGGTGCCGACGACGAACACGTCGCCGCGCTTGAGCGTGCCGCGGTTGACCAGCACCGTCGCGACCGGGCCGCGGCCCTTGTCGAGCTGCGCCTCGATGACCGTCGCTTCGGCCGCGCGGTCGGGATTGGCCTTGAGCTCCATCAGCTCGGCCTGCAGCAGGATCTTCTCGATCAGCTCGTCGAGCCCGGCGCCGGTCTTGGCCGAGACCTCGACGTCCTGCACCTCGCCCGACAGCGCCTCGACGATGACCTCGTGCTCGAGCAGGCGCTCGCGGATCCTCTGCGCGTTGAACTCCGGCTTGTCCGACTTGGTGATCGCCACGATCATCGGCACGCCGGCGGCCTTGGTGTGATTGATGGCCTCGATCGTCTGCGGCATGATCCCGTCGTCGCCGGCCACCACCAGCACCACGATGTCGGTCACGTTGGCGCCGCGCTGGCGCATCTGCGTGAACGCCTCGTGGCCCGGCGTGTCGAGCACGGTGATCTTCTGCCCGCTCTTGGTGGTGATCTGGTAGGCGCCGATGTGCTGGGTGATGCCGCCGGCCTCGCCCTTGACCACGTCGGTCCCGCGCAGCGCATCGAGCAGGCTGGTCTTGCCGTGGTCGACGTGGCCCATGATCGTGACCACCGGCGGACGCGGCTTCTTGGTCTCCTCGGGATCGATGTCCTCGCTGGTGTCGATGTCGACGTCGCTCTCGCTGACGCGGACGACGTTGTGGCCGAACTCCTCGACCAGCAGCTCGGCGGTGTCCTGGTCGATCGTCTGGTTGACGGTGACCATCATGCCCATGTTGAACAGCGCCTTCACCAGGTCGGCGCCCTTCTCGGCCATGCGGTTGGCGAGTTCCTGGACGGTGATCGCCTCGGGCACGACCACGTCGCGGATCTGCTTCTCGCGCGGCTGCGACTGCCCGGCATAATGCGCGCGGCGCTCCTTCTCGCGGGCGCGCTTGAGCGCGGCGAGCGAGCGGGCGCGGGCGCCCTCGTCCTCGTTGAGCGCGCGGGTGACGGTGAGCTTGCCCGCCCGTCGGTGGTCGCGATCGCCGCGGCCGAGCGTGGTGCCCTTGCGGGGCTCCTCGCGCTTCTTCTCGGGCCGCTTGGGCTCGGGGCGCACGACGGGCGTGAACTTGCGCGGCGCCGGCGCGGGCGAGGCGCCGTTCGCGGTCTCGGGCTCTGCAGCCGGCTGCGCCGCCTCGGCGGTCTCGGCAGGCGCCGGCGCGGGTTCGGCCTTCTCGGCGGCCTGGCCCTCGGCGCGCCGATTCTCCTCGGCGCGGCGCTTCTCTTCCTCGAGCGCCTTCAGCCGCTCCTGTTCCTCGCGGCGGCGCGCTTCCTCGGCCAGCCGCAGCCGTTCTTCCTCGGCCTCGCGCTGGAGCCGCGCGACGCGTTCCTGCGGCGTCTCGCCGACCGGGGCGGGCTTGCGCGGCGCGGGCGGCGCCGGCGGCGGAGCCGCGGCCGGAGCGGGCGTGGGGGCCGGAGCGGCCGTCTCGCCCGGCTTGCCGATCACGCGGCGGCGCTTGACCTCGACGACCACCTTGTTGGTGCGGCCGTGGCTGAAGGTCTGCTTGACCTCGCCGGCATCGATCGAACGCTTGAGGCCGAGCGGCTTGCGTTCGCGCGGGGTGTCGGTGGTGTCGCTCATAAAACTCGTTTCGTCCTTCAAATTCAGTTCACCGTCGCGCGTTACCGCAACGCGGGCGTGCCATCGGTCACCGCGGCCCGCCGGCCGCCCAGGAAATGCAGCAGGCGCCGCAGCGGGATTTCGACCCGCTCGGCCGATGCGCGATCGGCCAGCGCCAGGTGGACGACGTTGTCGCGGCCCAATGCCACAGACAAAGCCGCGCGGTCCAGTGGCAGGCGTACGCCTGCAAGACCAGTCCCTTCGGCGTCGCAGCCGACACGGAAGGCCTGGTCGAGCTTGCGGCGGCCGTCATCGCTCGCATCGGCGGCGTGATAGAGCGCGGCAATCCTGCCGAGCCGCGCGTCGCCGGCAATGCGGTCGGACCCCAAGATAAGCTTTCCGGCGCGCATTTCGAGCCCCAGCCGGTCGAGCAGCGCGCGCACCAGCGCCTGTTCGGCGCGGTCGGGAAGGTCCGCCGGGATCGTCAGGGCCCCGGTCCTGAACGCCCGCGCCAGCGCCGCCTTGAGCCTGCCGCTCGCGACCGCCTCGGCCAGCGCCGCCTTGTCGACGCCGATCCACGCCCCGCGTCCCGGGGCCCGGGCGAGCGCATCGGGCAGCACCTCGCCGTCGGGCGAGACCGCCAGGCGCAGCAGTTCGTCGCGCCCGCCGTGGGCGCCGGTCAGCACGCAGCGGCGCTCGGGGCCGTCGCCGGCCCCGCGCCTTTCCGCGATGGCGAGATCCGCTAGCGGCTCATTGCGAGGATTCCGCATCGGCGGCCTCCTCAGCTACGGGCTCGGCGGCCGGAGCCTCCTCGTCCTCGAACCAGTGCGCGCGGGCAGCCATGATGATCTCGTTGCCCTGCTCTTCGCTGAGCCCGAACTCGCCGAGCACCCCGCCCTTGTCCTCCGGGCGCGGCTTGTCGCGGCGCAGCGGCGGACCGGCCTCGGGATTGCGGCGGCGCGGCGCCTCGCGCTTTCTGGCGATCAGCTCGTCGGTCGCGAGGTCGGCGAGGTCATCGAGCGTCTTGATCCCGGCCTTGCCGAGAACGACCAGCATCTCCTCGGTCAGGTGCGGGATCTCGGCCAGCGCATCGTCGACGCCGAGCGCGCGACGCTCGGCGCGGAACGCCTCTTCCTTGCGCTCGATCGCCTCGGCGGCGCGGTTCTGCAGTTCCTCGGCGAGCTCCTCGTCGAAGCCCTCGATCGAGGCCAGTTCCGACAACTCGACGTAGGCCACTTCCTCGAGCTCGGCGAAGCCCTCGGCGACGAGCAGCTGCGACAGCGTCTCGTCGACGTCGAGCTCTTCCTCGAACATCTTCGAGCGTTCGGCGAACTCGCGCTGGCGCTTCTCCGAGGCTTCCTCCTCGGTCATGATGTCGATCTGGTGGCCGGTGAGCTGGCTGGCGAGGCGCACGTTCTGCCCGCGGCGGCCGATCGCAAGGCTCAGCTGGTCGTCGGGCACGACGACCTCGATGCGGCCTTCTTCCTCGTCGAGCACCACGCGGCTGACCGTCGCCGGCTGCAGCGCGTTGACCACGAAGGTCGCGGTGTCCTCGCTCCACGGGATGATGTCGATCTTCTCGCCCTGCAGTTCCTGCACCACCGCCTGCACGCGGCTGCCCTTCATGCCGACGCAGGCGCCGACCGGGTCGATCGAGGAGTCGCGGCTGATCACGCCGATCTTGGCGCGGCTGCCCGGGTCGCGGGCGGCGGCCTTTATCTCGATGATGCCGTCGTAGATCTCGGGCACTTCCTGCGCGAACAGCTTCTTCATGAACTCGGGGTGCGCGCGGCTCAGGAAGATCTGCGGGCCGCGGTTGTTGCGCTCGACCTTCATGATCCACGCGCGCACGCGCTCGCCGACGCGGGCGACTTCGCGCGGGATCTGCTGGTCGCGCCGGATCACGCCCTCGGCGCGGCCGAGGTTGACGATCACGTGGCCGAACTCGACCGACTTGATCACCCCGGTGATGATCTCGCCCTGGCGGTCCTTGAACTCCTCGTACTGGCGCTCGCGCTCGGCATCGCGGACCTTCTGGAAGATCACCTGCTTGGCGCTCTGCGCGTCGATGCGGCCCAGGTCGACCGGCGGCAGCGGATCGACGATGAAGTCGCCGATCTTGGCGCCCGGCTGCAGCTTCTCGGCCTGCTTGAGGTCGACCTGCTTGAAGTAGTCCTCGACCTCCTCGACCACCTCGACCACGCGCCACAGGCGCAGGTCGCCGGTCTGCGGGTCGAGCTTCGCGCGGATGTCGTTCTCGGCGCCGTAGCGCGCGCGGGCGGCCTTCTGGATCGCCTCTTCCATCGCCTCGATGACGATCGCCTTGTCGATCATCTTCTCGGTGGCGACGGCGGTCGCGATCGCGAGCAGCTCGGCCTTGTTGGCGGAAATCGGACTGGCCATCAGTCGTGTGCCTTCTCTTCCTCGGGAATTTCTTCGATCTCTTCGACCCCGCTCGTGTCGAGCGGGCGGGTGGCGGCGATCAGCTTGTCGGTCAGGACCAGCTTCGCCGAGTGAATCTGCGCCAGCGGCACCGCGACACGGCCCGCCTTGCGGTCCTCGACCGTGACCATGCCGCCGTCGATGCCGACCAGCTCGCCGCGCAGCTTGCGATGCTCGCCGACGGGCGCGTTGAGCGAGACGTTGACCTCGTGCCCGGCCCAGTTCGCGTAGTCCTTCTCGCGCGTCAGCGGCCGGTCGATCCCGGGCGAGCTCACCTCGAGGTTGTAGGCGCCCTCGACCAGCTCCTCGCCGGCCTCCTCGATCGCGTCGATCCGCTCCGAGATCCGCCGCGACAGCGCCGCGCACTGGTCGACCACCAGCTGCCCGGTCGCCGGGTCTTCGGCCATGACCTGCAGCGTCCGCTCGTCGCCCTGCCCCGTCAGCTTCACGCGCACGAGCTCGAAGCCGAGCGCTTCGGCTTCGGGTTCGATTACTTCGATCAGGCGCGCGATATCGGCCATCCGGGTTCCATGTGCGTCAAGCCAAGGCCTTTCGGGCCGGCCCCCGGGGGCGCCAGCACCTGACCTTGCCATGACAATGTCGGGATGCAGCGCAGATAGGCGCGGACGCGAAGGAAAGCAATATGCGTTCGTCGGCTATTCCGGCGGGCCGAAATCCTCCTTCATCAGCGTGATCTTGCCCTTCTTCACCCACCACAGCTTCCGGCTCGGCTGGGCGACGACCATGTAGCCGTCCGCGAACTGGAAGCTGGCGAACACGTGGATTTCGCTCGGCGCGTTGCCCAACAGGTAGCTGACCCCGGGATGAGCAGACTGGCCGTCGGGGCCCTTCTGCGGCGCCGTCGGCAGGTCGAAGCAGGTGTTCATGTAGCGGAGCGTCTTCGCGACGCTGCCGTCCGCCGCGATGTCGGCGCGGTAGTGTCCGCCGATCGGGTAGGTTTCGGCCGAGCGCGTCGAGGTCAGCAGGTAGAAGGCGACGTTGCCGCTCTCGTCGGGCGGCAGGGTCAGCGTGTTGGGAGCCTCGCCGCTGCACAGCCCGTAGCCTTCTTGGGCCATCGCCTCGATCGCCGGCTGGCGCGCCCGGAACAATCGCTCGGCAAGCGGCGACAGCGCCGGCAGGTCGCCGACGGGTCCGCCGCCTTCGACCGTGCTCTCGCGCACGACGTAGCGCGCAAACTCGCGCAGCGTCCCATCCCGCTCGGCCACGAAGATCGTCTCGAGCGTACCCTCGCTCGCGCCCGGCACGACGACGTAGCCGCGCGGGTTCTCGACCGTCTGCGGATCGATGTCCTCGAGCAGCGCGTCTGTCGCGTGCCACGCCGCCTGGTCGTAAAGCCACAGCAGCCTTCCCCGCTGCTCGGCTTCCTCGACTTCGGCGACGATCGCCGGATCCGTCACCGGAAGGGCGTCCTGCGAGGCCGCGGGCGCGGCCAGCGAAAGCGCGGCGCACCCGAGCGCCACCTGCAATGTCCGGACCGCCTTCATGGCATACCCCCCTGTTACCCGCTCGGGTCGTACCCCAATCCTCGGACGGGGCATAGCCCGCCCGGTCGGAAGCCGCCGCTCGCTACCTGCCGCGCGTCCCGGCGGGCTGGATCCACGCGCGCATCTCCGCGGCCGTCAGCCAGCGGGCACTGAGATGGGGCGCGGCGTTGGTCATTGCGTAGAACGCCTCGGCATTGCGCCGGCTCATGCCCATCTCGGCGTAGTACGCGACGTACTTGCGATGCTGCGGCGAATCCGCCGCGAAGTCGCCCGCCTCGTAGCCGCGCTCGTCGCGCCACGCGTGGACTGCGAACATGGCCCCGTCGTCGATGCGTCGGCGGATCCCGGCGAGGAACAGCTCGACCGCGCCCGAGCGGACCGAGGCGCCCGGCGGGACGTAGGTTTCCAGCCGTGCCGCGCGGATCATCCTGCCGAGCGCGAGGTTGGACACGTCGTCGTGGGTCCCCGGGCATTCGACGAACACCAGTTGCTCGAGCGACGGGTGCCGCCGGAGCATCGCGCGGAACGCGGCCGGGGAGCGTTCGTCGGTGCTGCCGATCAGTGCCGCCCGGCGCGAATCGAGCACGACGAACGGGCCGTAGGCCTCGACCCGCACAGTCGCGACCTGCGCCTGTGCCGCTAGCGACAGGACGCAGAGAAACGGTACCAGCAGGCGGAGCAACCAGCGCATGAGCGGGGTCCGGCAAAGCTCGGGCGATACCCGGCGCGAGCCTGCGGCCAGAGCCGGCGTCCGACATCGGAGAAACCCCCGGCGGTGCTGCGAATTTCCCCGGTTCGTCGCGCGGGATGGTCCGCCGGTCCCTTTGCGGTGGCCGGCGGCTGCGGGACTCAGCGGTCAGCGGAAGGAAGCCGCAGTCACTCGGGCGCGCGCTCGCTCAGCCCGTGTTTCCTGATGCAGTGCCTGAGCTGGTCGTAGGTCAATCCGAGCGCCTTCGCGGTCTGCCGCTGGTTCCAGCGGTTGCGCCCGAGGTGGTGCTCGAGGATCGCCCGCTCGTGCGCGTCGACCGCGGCGCGCAGGTCGGAGACCGAATCGTAGTCGGCCACCGCGGGCCGCGCGGCCGCCGGGCTTGCCGGCGCCACCGCGCCGTTGCCCTCGCGCGGCGGCGAAGGCGCCGGCTTCCACGGGCTGTCGAACGGGTCGAACTGGATGTGCGCGATCGGCTGCGTCCAGTCGTCCCAGCGATAGACCGCGCGCTCGACCACGTTCCTCAGTTCGCGCACGTTGCCCGGCCACGGGTACTCGTCGAGCTGGCGGCGGACGTGGTCGGCGAAGCCGGGCCACGATTCCCAGCCGATCTCGGCCGCCATGCGCCGGCCGAAGAAGTCGGCGAGCACGTCGATGTCGCCCTCGCGCACCCTCAGCGGCGGCAGCGTGATGACCTCGAAGCTCAGCCGGTCGAGCAGGTCGGCGCGGAAGCGGCCCTGCGCGGCGAGGCTCGGCAGGTCCTCGTTGGTCGCGGCGACGATGCGCACGTCGACCCTGATCGGGCGCGACGAGCCGATCCGCGTGACCTCGCCGTACTCGACCGCGCGCAGCAGCCGCTCCTGCGCGGCCATCGACAGCGTGCCGATCTCGTCGAGGAACAGCGTCCCGCGATCGGCCTCCTCGAAGCGCCCGACGCGGTGTCGCGTCGCGCCGGTGAACGAGCCGGCCTCGTGGCCGAACAGCTCGGCCTCGATCAGCGTCTCGGGCAGCGCCGCGCAGTTCATGATCACCAGCGGCTCTTCCCAGCGGTTCGACAGGCGGTGAAGGCGCTCGGCGATCAGCTCCTTGCCGGTGCCGCGCTCGCCGATCACCAGCACCGGGCGGCGCATCGGCGCCGCGCGGCTGGCGCGCTCCACCGCGTCGAGAAAGGCGCCCGACTGGCCGATGAAATGCTGGGATTCCCGATCCATGACCAACTTCTAGCGGAAATCCCCACATGCTGGCAATCTCCACCATATCCCGCGCGCGCCACGCGCCCGCGAAGCCGCGATTTCTCCCGATTTCGCGTTTTGGCACGCCTCTTGCTCACTGGCCGGTACAACTTGGGATCAGGAGGTATCACCGTCATGTTCGACCGCGAGTTCTTCACCAGCAAGCTCGGCCTCGCCGCGCTGGTGAGCGTTGCCGCGATGGTAACGTTCAACGTCTTCGCGCTGTCGCACCAGCTCGGCACGACGGCCGAGGCCGTGGTCGTCACGGCCCCGGTCGTGGAGCTGGCATGACGGGCGAGGACACCCCCCTGTCCGCCATGGGCGGCGCGGCCCGCAAGGCTTCGCGGCTCGACCGCGAGATCGAGCGGCTCCGCACGAGCCCGACCCCGACTGCCAGTTCGCCACTCGAAACCGTCAATTCCTTCGTATCCGGAGTACCCTGGATGGGCATCTTTTCCCGCACCCGTGACATCATCGCCGCCAACTTCAACGAGCTCCTCGACCAGGCCGACGACCCGGCGAAGATGATCCGCATGATCATCCTCGAGATGGAGGAGACGCTGGTCGAGGTCAGGGCCAGCGCGGCGCGTACGATCGCGGACCAGAAGGAGATGCACCGCCACACGGTCAAGCTCGAGAAACTCCAGGCCGACTGGGGCGAGAAGGCGCAGCTGGCGCTGAGCAAGGGCCGCGAGGACCTCGCCCGTGCCGCTCTGGTCGAGAAGAAGCGGGCGGCCGACATGGCCGACCAGCTCAAGCAGGAGATCGCCGTGCTCGACGACGCGCTGCGCGCCTACGAGCAGGACATCCAGAAGCTGCAGAACCGCCTGCGCGAGGCGCGCAGCCGGCAGACCCAGATCGCCGCCCGGCTCGAGAGCGCCGAGAACCGCGTCAAGCTGCGCAGCCTGATGACCAACGAGCGGGTCGACGAGGCGCTCGCCCGCTTCGACCAGCTCGAGCGCCGCGTCGACTACGCCGAAGGCCGCGCCGACGCGCTGTCGATCTCCGACGGCACCAGCCGACCGAGCCTCGCCGACGAGATCGCCGCGCTCGAAGGCGCCGACAAGATCGACGCCGAGCTCGAAGAGATGAAGCGCGCGCTCGGCATGGCCGACGACGAGAAGAAGAAGGGGAACTGAGCCGTGGACGAATTTGGCCCAGTGCTGGTGGTGTTGACGATCTTCATCGGCCTGCCGTGGATCATCATGCACTACATCACCAAGTGGAAGACCGCGGCGACGATCACCACCGACGACGAGCACCTGCTCGAGGAGCTCTACCAGCTGGCCCGCCGGCTCGACGAGCGGATGGACACGGTCGAGAGGCTGGTCGCCTCGGACAACCCCGACTTCAAGCCGGCCCGCATCCGGCACGACCGGGAAATCGACAACGAACCGCTGCGCGAGCTCGACCGCCTGCTCGCCGAGAAGAAGGGAGCCCGCCCGTGAACAGCCCGCGCACCACGCTCTACCGCGACAAGCAGAACGCCAAGCTCATGGGCGTCTGCTCGGGGCTCGAGGACTACACCGGGATCAACGCGATCTGGTGGCGGCTGGCCTTCGTCATCCTGACCATCTCGACCGGCTTCGGCATCCCGGTCTACTTCGCCCTCGGCCTGCTCGCGTCGAAGAAGCCCGACCACCTCTACGTCGACCAGGACGAGCAAAGGTACTGGCAGCGCGTGCGCCAGTCGCCCAAGCGCACCGCCCGCGAGATCCGCGCCCGGTTCCGCGACATCGATCGGCGCCTGGCCGAGGTCGAGACCTACTACGTTAGCAGCAACCCGCGGCTGTCGGCCGAGATCGAACGCCTGCGCTGACGCCGGCCAAGGGGGATTGAACAGATGTTCGATGCAGGAACCGTCGCGGTACTCGCTCCTTTCCTGATGGTCGTCGGGATCGTCTGGGTGCAGAGCCGCGCCAAGCTCGAAGAGAAGCGCATCGCGGCCGACGCGGCCCGCAGGCCCGATGCGGAGCGCATCCGCGACGCCGAGCGCATCGAAGAGCTCGAGGAACGCGTGCGGATCCTCGAACGGATCGTCACCGACCGCGGCTACGAGCTGGCGCAGAAGATCGAGGCGCTGCGCGACGATCGCACCGCCGGGACCCGGATCGGGGATCCGGTGCAGAGGGAGCAAATCTGATGGGAGAACTTATCGGCCTCGTGGCGGTCCTCGGCGCGTTCGGCATTCCGGTCATCGCCATCTGGACCCAGCATCAGCGCAAGGTGCTCGAGGTCCAGGCGAAGCTCGCGGCCGAAAAGGCGGCGCAGTACGCGGCCGGCACGTCCGAGCTCGAGGAACGTGTCCGCGTGCTCGAGCGCATCGTCACCGACCGCGGCTACGACGTCGCCGCGCAGATCGAAGCGCTGCGCGACCAGCGCCGCGTCGAGGATCGGCTCGAAGCGGCCGAAACGGAAAGGAACAACTGATGGGCCCGGGCGAAACCATTGCAATCGTCGCCATCATCGGCGGCCTGATCGCCGTGACCATCCTGGTAGGCACGATCTTCAAGCGGATCATGTCCTACAAGGAGCAGCAACTGGCGCTGACCGCCGACCGCACGGCCGAGAAGGCCGCACAGTATGCGGCGCACGTCGAGAAGCTCGAACAGCGCGTCCGCGTGCTCGAGCGCATCGCCACCGACAAGGGGGCCGACCTGGCGCTGCAGATCGAGGAACTGCGCGACGAGCCTGCCCCTGCGCTCGCCGGGCCCGAGAAGGAGCTCAACTGATGGAGGTCTTGCCGCAAGTCCTGCCGTACATCGGCTGGGTCATCGCCGGGGCGGTCGCCGTGTCGCTGGGAGGCATTCTCGCCAGCGTCCACAACACCCGGCTGAAGATCAAGAACGGCTACCCGATCGAGGGCATGTGGGGCCAGTCGCTCAAGCCCGGCACCGACGCCGAGACCAAGGAGCGGGTCAAGCTGCTGACCCAGGAGAACGCCCAGCTGCGGGCCGAGATCGGCGCGCTGCAGGACCGCCTGGTCAACGTCGAACGGATCGTCACCGACAGCGGCTACCGGCTCGGCCACGAGATCGAGCGGCTGCGCGAGGAGCCGGCCCTCGTCGCGACGAAGCACGACAAGCCGACGAACTGACGGTCGAGAGGACAGGAAGGGGACAGGACGATGCACTGGGGTGGACCGGAATTCGTGCTCGGTATCATCGCGATCGCCACGTTCGGCGGGATCCTCAAGACGTGGATCCAGGCGAAGCATGGCCTCCCGGTCGAGGAAGGTTCGTGTGGTGGCAAGCGCCGCCGCCGTGCCCGGATCGAGACCGACGAGGTCGCGCGGCTGAAAGCGGAGAACGCCCGCCTGGTCGACCGCCTCGAGGCCTCGGAGGACCGGCTCGCGGTGCTCGAGCGGATCGTCACCGACCGCAGCTACGACCTCGCGAGCCAGATCGAGGCGCTGCGCGACCGGCCGCAGCCGATCGAGAGCAAGGGGACGGCGCAATGAGTTTCTGGACTGCCATCGTCATCATCGTGGCCCTGGTCTGCGTGGCTGAGATCATCAAGACCAGGCACCGCGCCAGCGCCGGAATCACCACCGACATCATGGGCAACGAGAAGCTCGTCGAGCGCGAGGACGCCGCGCTCAAGCGCGAGGTCGAGGAGCTCCGCGAACGGGTCAAGGTGCTCGAACGGATCGCCACCGAGGACCGTGAGACCAGGCGGCTCGCGGCCGAGATCGACCGCCTGCGCGAGGAATGAGAATTCGAGGGCAAGGAGACTAGCGACAATGAGCCAGGATCTGCTGATCGCCGCCAGTACCCTGATGGGACTCATGGTGGTCGCCGGCGCCATGCTCAAGGGCTGGCAGGATTGGCTGGCCCTCAAGAGCCGCGAGCTCGAGACGGGCCGGCGCTCGCACGAGATCGAAGGCGGCGCCCGCGAAGGCGCGGCCCGCATCGAGCTCGCCGACCTCAAGGAACGCATCCGCAAGCTCGAAGCCATCGCCAACGGCGTCGACCTCTGACGCGGCTGCGACAGTCCCTCTTTTCTCGCCGCAAGTCCCCGCGGGCCGGGAAAAGAGGGACTGTCCCTCTTTTTCGCGCCGATGGGCGATCCGCCCCTT
>CALCBC010000130.1 GCA_937898525.1 uncultured Sphingomonadales bacterium | reverse complement strand
CCTGCTGCCTACCGCCCCCCACACGCCCGGCACCCCGGATCCTTCGCCACCGTCAGCGTCCGCATCCCGGGCCTGAGTCCGTCGAGCACGTGCAGCTTGCCCCATTGCGGATCTCCCATGCCGCCGACCGGCGCGAGGAGCACGCGGATTGCATGAAGCGCAGCGAAGGTGCCGGTCCAGCCGGACATGGCGCCGAGCATGCCGTCCTCGGCGCAGGTGTCGCAGTCGTCGGCGTCGAACGCGTCGCCGACGTAACAGCGGTAGCACGGCTGGCCGGGCAGGTGCCCGGCGAAGGCGCCGACCTGGCCCTGGAAGCGGCCGACCGCCGCCGAGAGCAGCGGCACGCGCGCGGCGACGCAGGCGTCGCTGACCGCGAGCCGCGTGGCGAAGTTGTCGCACCCGTCGAGCACGAGATCGGCGCCCGCGACGATACCGGGTGCAGTGTCGCGGTTCACCCGCTGTCGCACACGACGAATCTCGAGTCCGTCGTCGAACGCGCGCACCCACGCCTCGCCGAGCTCGGTCTTGTCGCGGCCGATGTCCTCCATCCGGTAGATCGTCTGGCGCTGCAGGTTGCTCGCGTCGACCGCATCGTCGTCGACCAGCACGAGCGTCCCGACTCCGGCGCCAGCGAGGTATTGCAGCGCGGGCGAACCGATCCCGCCGAGCCCAACGAGGACGACAGTCGAGCCCGCCAGCGCGGCCTGGCCTGCGCCGCCGATCTCGGGAAGCACGATGTGGCGGGCGAAGCGGTCGAGGCGGTCGGGCGAGAGGGTCATGCCCGCGCTTACGGCATCACGGCGCATTCGGCGCAAGCGAATTCCTGGGCGCGCGCCGCCGCGACATAAGGGGAATCCCGTGGTCGACGCATCACGCGACCGCAAGGCTGATGCTGCATTGGGACTCTTGGTCAATTCCATGGAAACCGCAACGTGCGCGCCGCGCGGGACCTGGCCGCATGGGGATGGAGGGCGGGGGTTGATCGTGCTCGAGTTGGCAGACAGTCAGGTGCCCCCGCCGCCCGGGGTGACGGCACGTGCTCCGCGCAAGAACGTGATGCTCGCGGCGACGATCTCGGCCGGCCGTGCTTGCGCACCGGTCAGGATTCGCAACCTGTCTGAAGTCGGCGCGATGGTCGACGGGGCGGCACTGCCCGAGGCCGGCACCTCGCTGGTGCTCAACCGGCTTGCGCTGTCGGTTCCGGCGAGCGTGGTCTGGAGCCACGACGGACGGTGCGGGCTTCGTCTTGCCCGGCCGATCGTCGTCGACGACTGGATCGCCGGGGCGGAGTCGGTCGCGGGCAGCCTCGCGGCGGGTCAGACGCGCGTGGACCAGCTGCAGTCGGCGATTCGCAGCGGAGTGGTGCTTCCCGCCGAGATGGCCGCGCCCGCGCCCGACCCGGTGACGGCAATCCCGCTCGAACGTCGCGTCGCGGCCGAGCTGGCCAGCCTCAAGCGGATTCTCGATGAGGTCAGCGACGAGCTGATCGAAGAACCCGAGATCCTCGCGCGCCATGAACGGGCGATGCAGAAGTTCGACATCGCCGCGATGATCATCGCGGAACTGAGCAAGGTGCTGGCCGCCGGCGATCGCGAGGCGGCCGTCTCCACGGTCGAGATGCACGACCTGCGCAGCCGGCTGTCCGGCCAGCAGACGCTCACCTAGAGCGTCCACAGCCTTCCACAGGGCATCCACACCCCGTCCACGGCCACCGCCGGGGTCATGCCGGAACTTTGCACGTCACGAGGGGCGGGCTCCACCGCCCGATCCTCGTGCGAGGGTCAGGTCTCGAGCTGGCGCAGCAGGCTGCGCACGTCGCCATCCATGTCGGCGTCGCGCTTCCTCAGGTCCTCGATCAACCGTACCGCGTGGATCACCGTCGAGTGGTCCCGGCCGCCGAACTTGCGGCCGATCTCCGGGTAGCTGCGCGGGGTCAGAACCTTGGCGAGATACATCGCCACCTGCCGCGGCCGCACGACCGCGCGCGCGCGGCGCTTGCTCGACATCTCGGCGCGGTCGATGCGGTAGAACTGGCACACCGTGCGCTGGATTTCGTCGATCGTGATCCGCCGACGGTTGGCGGAGAGGATGTCGGTCAGCTGCTCCTCGGCCAGTTGCAGCGATACTTCCTGCCCGGTCAGCTGGGCGTAGGCGATCAGCTTGTTGAGCCCGCCGACCAGCTCGCGGACGTTGCGGTTGATCGTCCGGGCGAGGAACTCGATCACGTCCGCCGGCACGTCGAGCGGCGCGAAGCGCGCGAGCTTCGACTGGAGGATCTGCCGGCGGAGCTCGATGTCGGCCGGCTGGATGTCGGCGACGAGGCCCATCGACAGCCGGCTCAGCAGCCGCGGCTCGACCCCGTCGAGCGCCTGTGGTGCGCGGTCGGCGGCGAAGACCAGCCTCTTGCCCTCGGCGAGCAGCGCGTCGATCGTGTAGAGCAGCTCTTCCTGGGCGCTGGCCTTGCCGATGATGAACTGGATATCGTCGACCAGCAGCAGGTCGAAGCCGCGCAGGCGCGCCTTGAACTCGATCATCTCGTTCGACTTCAGCGCCGAGACGAACTCGACCATGAAGCGCTCGGCGCTGCAGTAGAAGATGCGCGCGCGCGGGTGCGCCTGCAGGTAGGCGTGGCCGATAGCGTGCAGCAGGTGCGACTTGCCCTGACCGGTCGCGGCCTTGAGGTAGAGCGGCGAGAACTGCGGTTTCTCGACGCTCGCCATGCGCTCGGCGGCATTCTTGGCGAGGATGTTGGTCGAGCCGGTAACGAAAGCCGCGAAGGTCAGCGAGGGGTCGAGACCGACCGACGAGGTGAAGCCGTCGTCGCCGATCGATTCCATCGCCAGCGCCCCGACGCCGCCGCCGAGGCTGGCGTCGTTCGCCGCGCGGTGGCCGAAACCGTCTTCGCCGCGGAACTCGAGGTCGGCGATCTTGCGCCGCCCGGGGTGTACGGAAATCCGGACGTTCTTCACCTCGCTGCGCGCGATCTTCCACGCGAGCGACAGCCGGTCGTGGAACCGGTCCTGAACCCAATTGGCGGAGAACTCGGTCGGCAGGAACAGGTTGAGAGTGCCGGTCTCCTTGCAGAAGCTGCCCAGCTGGATCGGGCGAATCCACTGGCTGTACAACTGGTGTCCGAGATCCTTGCGCAATCCCTGACTGATGTCCGCCCAGTCCGCCGCGAGATCCAGAGCTTCCTGATCTTCCATGTCCCCCTCAACTGCATCGCTCTTGGCCGGTCCCGACCGGCCTGCATGCGGTCCCATGCGAATCATCGAGCCTGTTCCCTTCCCCGAAGGCCTTCCCGCTATGTCGCGACGAACTTTCGCCGGGACGCAAAGCCCCGTCCCGCGGTCGTCGCTTGACCCGCGGGCGATCCCGATCGTCGTCTCGTTGTGTGCCGGCCGAAGCGCCTCGCCCCGGTCGAAAAGCCGTTATGAACCCCTCGGCGCGGTCGGCAAGGCCACAACCATAAAAAAAGTGAAATATACGGGCTTGACTCCCCGCAAGGCCGCAGCCGTCCGTTCAAGTCATTGAATAAGCAATCGAATTTTATGACCGTTCAGCGAATCGCGGGAATCCCTGCGGTTTTCGGCGAGCTCTCCGCAACGCTTCGCGGATGCAAAAAAGGCCGGCGGAATTTCCGCCGGCCTCGTTCCAATTTCGTTCCCTGACGATCCCCGCCAGTGCGAATCAGAGCGCCGCGACTCGCTTGCTGAGTCGGCTCATCTTGCGCGCCACGGTGTTCTTGTGGAGCACACCGCGCGCGACGCCGCGGGCCAGCTCGGGCTGCGCGGCCCGGAGCGCCTCGGCCGCCGCGGTCTTGTCGCCGCCAGCGATCGCCGCCTCGACCTTCTTCACGAAGGAGCGGATGCGGCTCAGGCGCGCACCGTTGATCTTGGCGCGCTTCTCGTTGCGGCGGATGCGCTTCTTCGCTTGCGGCGTATTGGCCATGTCTGTCCTTACCTCGGGCCGCTTGTCGCGCGGCCGGAATCGTCGTCTGAATCGGTCACGGAAACGGCGGTTGCCCGCCGGAAAGCGGCGCCCTTAGCGGCAAGGGGGCAAATCGTCAAGCAAACCGCGACACTACCGTGGCTACTTCTGGCACGCGGGGCAGAACCAGGTGCTGCGCCCGCCCTGGACTATCCGCCGGACGGTGCCGCCGCAGCCGCGGCACGGCTCGCCCTCGCGGTCGTAGACGTCGAAGCGGGTCGCGAAGTAGCCGAGCTCGCCGTCGGGCCGGGCATAGTCGCGCAGGGTCGAGCCGCCGTCGCCTATCGCCTGCTCGAGCACCTCGCGGATCGCCGGCACGAGCCGTTCCAGCGCCGCGCGCGAAACCCGCCCTGCCGCCTTGCGCGGATTGATCCGCGCGCGGAACAGCGCCTCGCAGACGTAGATGTTGCCGAGACCGGCGACGATCCGCTGGTCGAGCAGCAGCAGCTTCACCGCCTGCCGTCGCCCGGCGAACGCCTCACGCAGGTGTTCGGGAGTGAGGCCCGGCCCGAGCGGTTCGGGCCCCATCGCGGCGAACGGTGGCCAGCTTTCGAGCGCATCGCTCGGCACGAGGTCGACGAACCCGAAGCGGCGCGGATCATGGAGTGCGAAGCGATGACCGGAGGTTTCGAGCACGAGGTGGTCGTGCTTCGCCTCGTCCGACGGGTCGATCCGCCAGCGTCCGCTCATGCCGAGGTGGAACACCAGCGTCGTGTCGCGGTCGGTGTGGACGAGGCCGTATTTGGCGCGCCGGCCGAGCCCGGTCACGCGTGCGCCGGTCAGCGCCTGGACCAGCCCTTCGGGGAAAGGAAAGCGCATGTCGGGCCGGTTGAGCCGGACGCGCTCGATGCGTGCGCCGTCGAGGTGGTGCGCGAGCCCGCGCACGGTCGTCTCGACTTCGGGCAGCTCGGGCATCGCGATCCGTTAGCGGGCCGCGGGCACTCTGTCATCGCCAAGCGCGACGGTCCTCATTAGAGCCGCGCGGATGTCGTTCGACCGCCGCCAGGCGCAGGCCTTCGCCCTGCTCGGAATCGTCATGGTCCTGTGGGCCGGCAACTCGATCGTCGCGCGCGCGGTGCGCTTCGAGATCGCGCCGTTCACGCTGGCCTTCCTGCGCTGGACCGGGGCGAGCCTCGTCGTCGCGCCGTTCGCGATCCGGCCGCTGATTCGCGACTGGCCGGCGATCGTGAAGGGCTGGAAGCCGCTGCTGGCGCTCGGCCTGCTCGGGATCGGCGCTTTCAACTCGCTGCTCTATTCGGGGCTGCAATACACCCCGGCGACCAACGCGCTGCTGCTCCAGGCGGCGACGCCGGCGGTGATGATGGCGCTCGACCGCTGGCTGTTCGGCGTACGCCACGCGCGGCTGCAGGCCATCGGTGTCAGCGCCTCGATGCTCGGCGTGCTGGTAATCGTGTTCGAGGGCGATGCAGCCGCCGCGCTGCGGCTCCACTTCGGGCTCGGCGATGCGCTGATCCTGATCTCGGTGGTCGTCTGGTCGCTCTACACGGTGTTGCTGCGCCTGAGGCCCGAGATCTCGCCGACGAGCTTCATCGCGGTCACCTTCTTCATCGGAGTGGCCGTCATGGCGCCGCTCGCGGCGTGGGAATGGCACTCGGGCGAGACGATCGCCTGGAGCCCGCGGGTCTATGCGGCGGTGTTCTACGTCGCGCTGCTGCCCTCGCTGCTGTCATACTTCATCTACAACCACGCGACCCGGATCGTCGGCCCGGCGCAGGCCGGGCAGGCGATCACGCTGATGCCGCTGTTCGGCGCGTTCCTGTCCGCGGCGCTGCTCGGCGAGCGGCTGCACCCGTTCCATTTCGCCGGGATGGCCCTGATCCTCGCCGGCATCGTCCTCAGCTTGCTGGCAGGACGCGGCAAAGAGGTCGCTGGCGCCGCGAAGGAGCCGCCGCTAGAGGACCCGGGATGAGCGAGCAGGTCTCCTTCGGCTACCAGACGGTCGATCCCGACGAAAAGACGCGCCGGGTCGGCGCGGTGTTCTCGAACGTCGCGGCCAAGTACGACGTGATGAACGACGCGATGTCGGGCGGGCTCCACCGGCTGTGGAAGGACCAGTTCGTGCGCCGGGTGAAGCCGCAGCCCGGCGAGGCGATCCTCGACATGGCCGGCGGTACCGGGGACATCGCCTTCCGCCTCGCGGCGCGCGGCGCCGAGGTGACGGTCGCCGACATCAACCAGGAGATGCTCGACGTCGGCATCGAGCGGGCGCTGAAGCGCGGGATCGACGGGCTCGTCTGGTCGCGCCAGAACGCCGAGGCACTCGCCTATCCGGACCGCATGTTCGACGCCTACACGATCGCCTTCGGCATCCGTAACGTCACTCATATCGACAAGGCGCTCTCCGAGGCCTTCCGCGTGCTCAAGTTCGGCGGACGGTTCTTCTGCCTCGAGTTCTCGACCACCGAGTGGCCGGGGTTCAAGGAAGTCTACGACGCCTACTCGCACAAGCTTGTGCCGCAGATCGGCAAGGCGATCGCGCACGATGAGGACAGCTACCGCTACCTGATCGAATCGATCCGCCGCTTCCCGCCGATGCCCGAATTCGAGCGGATGATCCGCGCGGCCGGGTTCGAGCGGACCAGGGTCGAGCCGATCCTCGGCGGGCTCGTCGCGATCCATTCGGGGTGGAAGATCTGACCCGTCCGTCGACCCATATAGTCCGCCTGCTCAAATGGGGACGCACGCTCGCGCGGCACGGCGCGCTGCGCGGGATCGAGCGCGATCCCAACACGCCGCCGCAAGTGCGCCGGCTCGTGCGCATTGCCCGCTTCGGCACCGTGCAGCCCCGCGTGCCGGACTACGCCGCCGCGTTCCAGGAAATCGGCCCGGCGGCAATCAAGCTCGGCCAGACGCTCGCCACGCGTCCCGACCTCGTCGGCGAGGAGGCCGCGCGCAACCTGCTGACGCTGCAGGACAGCCTGCCGCCCGTGCCGTTCGAGGCGGTCCGCGCCGAGATGGAGCGCAGTTTCGGCCGCCCGGTCGAAGAGCTGTTCGCCGAGATCGACCCCGTCGCGGTCGGCTCGGCCTCGATCGCCCAGGTTCACCGCGGGGTCACCACCGACGGAACGACCGTCGCGATCAAGGTGCTGCGCCCGGGTATCCGCGAACGCTTCGCGCGCGACATCGACACTTACGAGTGGGCCGCTGCCCACCTCGAGGCGCTCGGCGGCGAGGCGCGGCGGCTGCGCCCGCGGCTGACGATCGCCAACTTCAAGCGCTGGACCAACCGCGAGCTCGACCTCCGGCGCGAAGCCGCCTCGGCCTCCGAGCTTGCCGAAGCGATGAAGGGCTTCGAGGGCTACTGCGTCCCGTCGATCGACTGGGACCGGACCAATGGCCGCGTGCTGACGATCGAGTGGATCGACGGCATCAAGATCAGCGACGTCGAGGCGCTCAGGGCCGCCGGGCACGACCTGCCCGAGCTGGCGAGGCGGCTCGTTCTCGCCTTCCTCACGCAAGCGATCAGCGCTGGCTTCTTCCATGCCGACATGCACCAGGGGAACCTGTTCGTGCGGCCCGACGGCACGATCGTGGCGATCGACTTCGGCATCATGGGCCGGATCGACCGGCGTGCGCGCCAGTGGCTCGCCGAGATCCTCTACGGGCTCACGACCGGGGACTACCGGCGCGTCGCCGAGATCCACTTCGAGGCGCAGTACGTCCCGAGCTACCATTCTGTCGAGGAGTTCGCGACCGCGCTGCGCGCCGTCGGCGAGCCGATGCGCGGCAAGCCGGTCAGCGAGCTTTCGGTCGGCCAGATGCTCGACGGGCTGTTCGCGATCACCCGCGACTTCGACATGCAGACCCAGCCGCACCTGCTGCTGCTGCAGAAGACCATGGTCATGGTCGAGGGCATCGCGACCATGCTGCATCCCGAGATCAACATGTGGGACGTTTCGGCGCCCTACGTGCGCAGCTGGATCCGCGACGAGCTCGGGCCCGAGGCGGCGCTCGCCGACCGCATCCGCGAGGACGCCTCCACGCTGCTGCGCCTGCCCGACCTGATCCGCCGCATCGAGGACCGCTATCCGCCGCGCGGCGGCGCGCCCGAGCAGCCGCCGCTGCCCGAGATCGAGCTGGTCTGGGAGCGTAAACGCCAAAATAACCATTGGGTGGGCTACATTCTCGCCGCGCTCGCAGGAGGGGCGGCGGCATGGGCAGCGTTGCATTGGGGGTGGCCCGCGTAGCGACCGACGACGCGGCTCCCGCGTGGGACCGCTTCGCCCACTGGCCGCGCTTCCCCGCCAGGTTCGCGGTGCTTGCCTTCCTGCTGCTGCTGGTCGCCTCAGCGCTGGTCCCCATCACCGCAGGTCCCGGCGTCGATGCAGCTTCCGCACCCTCGGTCACCGGCCGCAGCGAGCGTGACCGCGATCTCGCGCTCTACGACCGGGTGATCGAGCGCCTCGCCAACGGCGAGGGCTACTACCGGGCCGTCGTCGACGAGCACCGCCTGTCCAACTTTCCACTGCGCCCTGGATTCGCCGTGCGGCTGCCGACGCTCGCCTATCTCGACGCCTGGCTCGGTCGCGACGGGCAGGTCGCCGCCGCGATTGCGCTGGTGCTTGCCACGCTCGTCGCCTGGTGGCGGCGGCTCGGCGAGGAGCCCGGCGGCGCGCCCTGGCGGTGGGCGAAGCTGTTCGTGCTCTACCTTGGCGTGTCGATCGGTCTCACCTCGCACTTCTTCGTGCTGCACGAGCTGTGGACCGGGACGCTGCTCGCGCTCGCTTTCGGGCTGCACCGGCCCGGTCGCTGGGGCCTCGCGCTCGCGGTCGCTGCGTTGGCGCTGGCGATCCGCGAACACGCGCTCCCCTTCATCCTGCTGATGGCGGCCATGGCCTTCTGGCGCCGCGACTGGAAGGAAGGGGGCGCCTGGACCGCGCTCGCCGCGGCGTTCCTCGTCGCTCTGGCGGTCCACCTCCAGCTCGTCTCCGCACACACGCTGCCGACCGATCCCGCTTCGCCCGGCTGGCTCGAGCTGCGGGGCCTCTCGGGCTGGCTCTCGAACATCGTGCTGGCGAGCAACCTGCGCTTCCTGCCGCATTGGCTGGCAGGGCCGCTGGTGATCGTGATGACCCTGGGCTGGGCCGGCTGGCGCAGCGCGGCCGGCACCTTCGGCACACTGCTGTTCCTCGGCTATGCGCTCGCCTTCGCGATCGCGGGCCGGCCGGAGAACTACTATTGGGGCTTCGTGATCGCGCCGACGATGGTTCTCGGCTTCGCGTTCGCGCCGCGCGCCATCGCGTCGCTGTGCCGCTCTGCGGGACTGGCAGCGAGAATTTAACCATCTGCGGCGCAAAGTCCCTCGCGCCGGCGCAAGGCTGGCTAAACGGGGGCAGCGAAGCTAGTTTCGCGAAAACTGGGTTAACCTGCGTGGGAGTAGAATACCGCCACATGGTTGCGCCGCGCATCCTGCTGGTCGTGGGCGGGGGAATCGCCGCCTACAAGGCCTGCGAGCTCGTGCGGCTGATCCGCAAGGGCGGCGGCGACGTGACATGCGTGCTGACCGACGGCGGGGCCCAGTTCGTCACCGCGATGAGCCTCGCCGCGCTCTCGGGCAACCAGGTCCATACCTCGCTGTGGGACCTCAAGAACGAGGTCGAGATCGGCCACATCGAGCTCAGCCGGTCGGCCGACCTCGTTGTCGTCTGCCCGGCGACCGCGGATCTGATGGCCAAGATGGCTGCCGGCATCGCCGACGACCTCGGGACGACCCTGATCCTCGCCACCGACAAGCCGGTGCTGGTGGTGCCGGCGATGAACGTGAAGATGTGGGAGCACCCGGCGACCCAGCGCAACATCGAGTGGCTCAAGCAGGCGGGCGTACGCGTCATGCAGCCCGACGAGGGCGAGATGGCCTGCGGCGAATTCGGCCCGGGCCGATTGCCCGAGCCCGAGAGGGTCTGGCTCGAGATCGCCGACATGCTCGGGATCGATCCAGGCGAAGCCAGCGCGCGCGGGATCGCCGAATATCTCGAGGCGCTCGAGCCCGAGGAGGAGCTGGAAACCGACGACGGCAAGCAGGGCGGCCTCGCCGGCCTGCTCGCCTCGATCATCCCGCGCAGCACGCCGCGGCGAGTCGTCGAAGAGGAAGCCGTCTACGAGGACGACGCCTTTGCCGACCTGCCGCTCCCCGAGGAGCCGCTCGGCCCGCCGCTGCCCGAGCCTGAATTGACCGACGGGCCGGTGCTCGTCGCCAAGGGAAAGGCCAGGGCGGCGCCGCCGACCGATCTCCAGGCGCTGAATCACGAGATCAACCCGAATCAGACGGCTCCCGAGCCGATGGCCGTTGCCGCGGTCGACGCTTTCGACCCGCTCGAAGGGCAGCCCGATTTCGAGACCGATCCCGAGCACCGCCCGCTCTACGGCAAGCACGTGCTCGTCACCGCCGGGCCGACCTATGAACCGATCGATCCGGTGCGCTACATCGCCAATCGTTCCTCGGGAAAGCAGGGCTTCGCGATCGCCGCAGCGGCCGCGGCCGCGGGCGCGCGGGTGACGCTCGTCGCCGGGCCGGTCACGCTGGCGACGCCGCCAGGGGTCGACCGGATCGACGTCGAGAGCGCCGAGGAGATGGCTGCGGCGGTCAAGAAGGCGCTGCCCGCCGACGCCGCGGTGATGGTCGCCGCGGTCGCCGACTGGCGGGCCAAGGACTTCGCCCCCGAGAAGATCAAGAAGCGCGGTTCGGCGCCGCCGGCGCTGCTGCTCAAGGAGAACCCCGACATTCTCGCCACCACTGCCGGCAGCAGGAACCGGCCCAAGCTGCTGATCGGCTTCGCGGCCGAGACCGAGGACGTGGTCGAGAACGCCCAGCGCAAGCGCAAGTCGAAAGGGGTCGACTGGATCGTCGCCAACGACGTCTCCACCGCCAAGGGGACAATGGGCGGCGACGCGAACACCGTCCACCTCGTGCGCGAGGGCGGAACCGAGGACTGGGAGCCGATGTCGAAGCAGGCGGTCGCGCGCAAGCTGGTCGACGAGATCGCCAGGGCGCTCAACGAAGAGACCGGGGCCGAGCGCGATGACTGACGCGGTCGCGGTGCGCGTCAGGCGCCTGCCGCACGGAGAAGGGCTCGACTTGCCCACCTACGCCACCCCCGGCGCGGCCGGGATGGACGTGCTTTCGGCCGAAGACGTGACGCTGGCGCCCGGCGCGCGCCACGCCGTCGCCACGGGACTTTCGGTGGCGATCCCCGAAGGTTACGAGATCCAGGTCCGCCCGCGCTCGGGGCTCGCTCTCAAGCACGGGATCAGCGTTCCCAATACGCCGGGCACGATCGATTCGGACTATCGCGGCGAGCTCAAGGTGATCCTGATCAACCACGGCGCGGAGCCGTTCGCGATCGCCCGCGGCGACCGCATCGCGCAACTGGTGCTGGCACCGGTTACCCGGGCGGCTTGGGACGAAGTGGCCGAGCTCGACGAGACCGCGCGCGGCGCGGGCGGGTTCGGCTCGACCGGGGGGCATGCCCGGCTCGATGCCTGACGTGCCCGTAGCCGGCCCGCAGCGGCGCTGGGCGGCCGAGCTGCTTTACGTCTGGTGCCACAAGCTGCGCCCGCGCGACTGGTTCGGGCCGGACCCTGCGGTCGACGCGATGCTGCGCCGCCGGTTCGGCCGCGAGCTCTCCAGCCTGCGGCGGCGCCCGGCAAGCGAGTTCCTCACCGATCCGCTGACCGCGCTCGCCGCAGTGCTGCTGTTCGACCAGCTGCCGCGCAACCTCCATCGCGGCACGCCACAGGCCTTCGCGACCGACCCGCTCGCCCGGGCGATTGCCAAGGGCGCGCTCGCGCGCGGCTGGGATGCGGCGCTGACCCTGCCGCAGCGGCAGTTCCTTGCGATGCCGTTGATGCACAGCGAGGCGATCGCCGACCAGCGTCTCTCGCTCGCGGTCTTCGCCCGGCTCGGTCCGCGGTACGGCTGGCCGTTCGCGCGCAGCCATTACCGGATGATCGCCCGCTTTGGCCGGTTCCCGCACCGCAACCCGGTGCTCGGGCGCCCGAGCAAGCCAGCGGAGATCGCCGCGGTCGAGGCCGGCAACCGCTGGTAGCTGCCCAAGCTGCCCAGGCCGCCGTCGCTTTCCCCGCGCGATCGCCTCCGCCGGTCGCGCTGCGCAAACAACCCCCCGCCGTGCCGGGCATTTACAATCCGCTCGCCGCGCCTAGTCTGCGTGCCATGACTGGCCGCCGCGCAGTGGCCGGCAGCATCGGGGAGAGGGCCGATGAAGTACGCCGTCTGGTTCGTGCGCCTGATCTACGCCGCGTGGATGATCCCGGCCGGACTCAACCATTTCGTCCGGCTCTACCCGCAGCCGACCGGCAACCAGCCGCTCAGCATCGAGGTGTTCACCGCGCTGCTCGACAGCGGACTGTTCACCCTGGTCAAGGCGGTCGAGCTGCTCGCCGGCGTGGCGGTACTGACCGGCTTCCGGCTGCCGCTGATGCTGCTCGCGGTTCTGCCGGTGTCGTTCACCGTGTGGTACTGGGACACCGAACTGCAGGGCTGGTGGACCGCCTCGGCGATCTACGGCTGGGCGGTGCTGAGTTGCAACGTGCTGCTGTGCCTTGCCTACTGGCCGAGCTATCGGGCGATGTTCGCCAGCGACCTGCGCCCGCAGCTGGTGCTGCCCGGAGCGGCGACTCCGGCCGCACAGCCGGCGGAGGCGCAGTGATGATCCGCCCGCTCGACGCCCTGCGGGTGCTGCTCGGCGCGGTGATGGTGGTCACCGCGATTCGCTATTTCATGCCGTTCCTGCTGCCGTTCGTGCCGGTGACGAGCTGGGACGACCCGATGGCGCTGCGGCTGATGACCGCTTTCGACAGGAGCGGGCTGCTCGCGGTGGCCAAGTTCATCAGCCTCGCCGCCGGCGCGCTGCTGCTGGCCAACCGCGCGGTGCCGTTCGCGCTCGCCGCGCTGATGCCGGTCAACGTCTGCGGGCTGTTCATTGCGTCGTTCATCGAGGGCGACCCGCTGGTCGGGGTGCTCGCCGTGCTGACAGTGGCGCTCAACGCGCTGCTGATGCTCGCCTACCTGCCCGCCTATCGCGGCGTGCTCGACGGCGGACAGCTGGCCGACGGCGAGGGCGCGGAAGCGGGACAGAACTACGAGAGCCTGTTCGTCAACCCGCTGAGCGGCGCGCCCGCCGCGGCCTACGGCGGGGCCGCGCTGGTGCTCGCGGCGGCGCTGGCGTTCTACTGGCGCGTGGTGCCCGGGCTCAACGGTCCGACGGGGCTGGCCACGCTGGCGGTGCCGGCCGTGCTGCTGGCGATCGGCGCGCTGAGGGCGCTGACACGGAAGGCCTGAGGCGCTTTCGCCGGGCAACGTCCTGGCGCGAACACGGGCTCGAGCTCGGGACGATGAACTACCAGGTCCTGGCCGCCGAGAGGTTCGGCAGCGCGGGGGCGCTCACAAGTCAGCGTCTGGCAGGAACAGGGTGATCCGCCGGGCGGCTTGACCTTTCATGTTTTCCTAATTAGGAAAATATCTATGGAAAAGGCGTTCAAGGCCCTCGCGTCCAACCCGCGCCGGCGGATCCTCAACCATCTCGCCGGTGGTCCGATGACGGTCGGCGAGATCGCCGAGCATTTCGACATGGCGATGCCGTCCATCTCCAAGCACCTCGCGATGCTGCACGAGGCGGGGCTGGTCCATCAGCAGAAGCGCGGCCAGCAGGTCATCTATTCGATCGCTGCCGACAATCTTGCCAACAACCTCTACGCCTTCCTGACCCCGTTCTGTCCGGAAGCGCGCAAGATCGCGGCCAAGCGCCGCAAGCCGGGAGACGACGGATGACGGTCAGGGGCGAAGCGGACGCCGGCGCGTTCAAGGTCAATTCGCTCGGCAACCTGGACGCCGCCGATGCCGGGAGCGGACACCTGGTATGGGGATCCCGGGCGCTCGATCTGGAACACGTCATTCATTCTCGGGGCACTGGTGCTCGGTCCCCTGTTCTTCCCCTGGGGCCCGTTCGCAGTGTTCCTGCTGCTCTCCGGCTTCACCTTGTGCGTCGGCCATTCGGTCGGCTTTCACCGCCGTGGGTCGTGTGGGGCGTGGTCTGCCGGGTGGCCGCGTGCTTCACGGTGCACTGGTACATCGCCCATGTCGCGCACCGCCGCGGGCCGCAGGACTGGATCGTCGACGACGCCGCGGTGCAGGGCTGCAACATCGGCTGGCTGGCGATCCCGACGATGGGCGAAAGCTGGCACTCGAACCACCACGCCTTTCCCGGCTCGTGCCGCCATGGGCTCTACAAGGGGCAGATCGACCTGGGGTACGATTTCGTCCGGCTGCTCGCGTGGCTGGGACTCGCGTGGAACATCCGCACCCCCGACAACCTGCCGGCGCGCAGCGGGCTGACGCCGGTCAGCGAGCGGGCGCTCGACGCCGTGTCGGCCGGGCAGGTTGCTCTGGCGTCGAGGCCCACCTCATGAGGGAGCATGTCCAAGCCAGCAAGATGCTGTCGGCGACGGGAACCGGCTCGGTCCTTGCCGCAGTATTGACCTCGTCTGCATTCGCCGTCGGCAATGCCCTCAACGGGGCGGACGGCATCGGCTTCCTCTTCGTCGTCCGACTGATCGTTGGGATTCCGGTCGCAATCGTCGGCGTACCCGTCGGCTTCGTTCTTTTCTGAGGCGTCGGATTAACTGGCCCACCGTCTCAGGCTCGCGCCATCGCAGCCGGCGGTCTAACCGCCGTAAGTCTGATCTCGGTGGCGATCGTGACGGACTTCATCGACAGCGACAGCCTCTCACAAGCCTTGCTGTGGCTTGGGGGAGCCTGGACCATCGGATCAGTGTCGGGCGTGGCTGCTCATCTTCTGCATTTTCGGCAGCGACTCGACAGCTAACGACCTCTGAGAGCTGCCAAGTTGGCTCATTCCCACTCGATCGTCCCCGGCGGCTTCGAAGTATAATCGTAAACCACCCGGTTGATCCCCTTGACCTCGTTGACGATCCGCGTCGCCACGCGGCCGAGGAACGCGGCATCATAGGGATAGACGTCGGCGGTCATCCCGTCGGTCGAGGTCACCGCGCGCAGCGCGCAGACGCTGTCGTAGGTCCGGCCGTCGCCCATCACGCCGACCGTGCGCACCGGCAGCAGCACCGCGAAGGCCTGCCAGATCGCGTCGTAGAGCCCGGCGTTGCGGATTTCCTCGAGGTAGATCGCGTCGGCCTTGCGCAGGATCTCGCAGCGCTCCCTGGTGACCTCGCCGGGGATGCGGATCGCGAGGCCGGGCCCCGGGAACGGGTGGCGACCGACGAACGCATCGGGCAGGCCGAGCTCGCGGCCGAGCGCGCGGACCTCGTCCTTGAACAGCTCGCGCAGCGGCTCGACCAGCTGCATGTTCATCCGCTCGGGCAGTCCGCCGACGTTGTGGTGACTCTTGATCGTCACCGACGGCCCGCCGGTGAAGCTGACGCTCTCGATCACGTCGGGATAGAGCGTGCCCTGGGCAAGGAAGTCGGCGCCGCCGATCTTGTTCGCCTCTTCCTCGAACACGTCGATGAAGGTCTTGCCGATGAACTTGCGCTTGGCCTCGGGGTCGGTGACCCCGGCGAGCCCGCCGAGGAACAGCTCCTCGGCGTCCACGTGGACCAGCGGGATGTTGTAGTGGTTGCGGAACAGGCTGACGACCTGCTCGGCCTCGCCCATCCGCATCAGCCCGTGGTCGACGAACACGCAGGTCAGCTGGTCGCCGATCGCCTCGTGGATCAGCACCGCCGCGACTGCGGAATCGACGCCGCCCGAAAGCCCGCAGATCACCCGGCCGCTGCCGACCTGGGCACGGATCTCCTCGATCTTGGTCTTGCGGAACTCGGCCATCGTCCAGTCGCCGGCGCAGCCGCAGACATGGCGCACGAAGTTGGCGATCAGCTTGGCGCCGTCGGGGGTGTGCACGACCTCGGGGTGGAACTGGGTTCCGTAGTACCGGCGCTCGTCGTCGGCGATCACCGCGAACGGTGCGCCGTCGCTGGTGGCGACGATGCGGAAGCCGGGGGCGAACTTCGTCACCTTGTCGCCGTGGCTCATCCACACCTGGTGGCGCTCGCCGACCTGCCACAGCCCGTCGAACAGCTTGCAGTCCTCGGTCACTGTCAGGAACGCGCGGCCGAACTCGCCGCCTTCCCCGGTCTCGTGCCCCGGCCGGACCTCCCCGCCCAGCTGGTGGGTCATGACCTGCTGGCCGTAGCAGATGCCGAGGATCGGCAGTCCGCTGTCGAACAGAACCTGCGGGGCGCGCGGGCTGCCTTCCTCGGGCACCCCGGCGGGCGAGCCCGAGAAGATGATGCCCCTGGGGCGCATCCGTTCGAACGCGGCCGCGGCCTGCGTGAACGGGGCGATCTCGGAATAGACCCCGGCCTCGCGCACGCGGCGTGCGATAAGCTGGGTCACCTGGCTGCCGAAATCGACGATGAGGATGGAGTCGGGGTGTGCGTGCGCGTCCATGGCTGGCGCTTAAGTCGCGGCGGCTTTCCTGTCTAGGCGACGGACCGGGCCGTGCCCAGCGGGTCCGGCCTTCGACGAAAAATGCCGTGCCCGATCGGCGCAATTCAGAAGAACTCACAACTCGGGAACGACTTCGCAGAGGCCGCGAACCAGGCTCGGCGCAAGCCAGCGAGGAGTCTGCCGATGCGCCCGAAGAAGGCCGCCGTTCGTGTGATCCTGCCTCTGATCGCCGCGAGCCTCATCGCCTGGTCCCCGCCGGCCCTGGCGCAGCAGACGGCGGCGGAACGGGCGGTCGAAAGGGAACGGCGGGCCGAAGCCGGACCTGTGGTGGAAGCCGGCGACGTCGCCCGGCAGGCCGAGGCGATCCAGACGGTCGAAGCTCTCCTGCGCCGCGCGGAGGCTGCCCAGCAGCAAGGCGATTGTCCGGCCTTCGAGGAGGCGATGGCCGAAGTCGCCGAATGGACCGACTACCTTCTCTATGATGAGGGTGGCCGTTCTCTTGGTCGAAACCCCCGCAATATGACGTACGACCAGGTCGTCCCAGCGCCGACTCAGAACGAGCACGGGGAGCGGCGCGCTCGCCTCGCGGCCGGGGGCTGCCCGCTCCGGTCCGCCGACGAGGCGCAGGCGGAGGGGGGCGAATGGGTCATCGGCGGCTCGATCGGCCTCGGCCAGGCCCGGCTGCCGCGGGCATTTCAGGGATTCGTCGAGCGCAACGGCGACGAGACCCCGGCCAATGCCTCGCGGCGCACGAACGACTTCGTCACCTTCAATGCCTTCGTCGGTTTCCTGGTCGGCGGCAGACCGCTGATCGTCGAGCTGTCGCACGCCGAGGGCGACAGCGATGACGCGTTCGACATCGAGCCACTGATCCGTTCCGGCGCCCCGTATGCGGCGCTCTCTCCGGGGCAGAGCACCGGTTTCAGCGCGTTCGAAGGGCTCAACGGGTACGTCCAATCCGACGTCGAGGTGCAAAGGGTCACGGCCACCTACAATGTCGGCAGCGATTTTTCCTCGGTCCGCGATATCCGCTTTCGCGGCCGCGCAAACCGCGCCGTTCGCGCCCCGAACGCCGGCGAACTGTTCGAGCGATCCCAGCTCGGGCTCGGGCTCGACGTGTTCACCGAGGTCTCGCGGACCGAGACCGATCACCTGATGGAGGGCGGGATCTCGGGCACGACCGCCGGCGGTTTCAACTTCGATTTCAGCAACCTTCGGCAGTTCTCGCTCGAGGAAGTGCGCGCCTCGGTCGGCCTGCTCGGCCGCGTCGGCGGCGAGGTGGCGCCGAACGTCGCGATAGAGTTCGCGGCCGCCGGCGGCCTCGCGTACAGCTGGCATGACTTCGACCTCGTCGAGATCAATACGATCAACTTCGGTCCCGATGCACCGGGGTTCACGCACAGCTTCAGCGAGAGCGACGACGGTTTCGGCGCGTTCGCCCGGGGTAGCGCGACGATCATCATCGACCTGAGCGGCGGCGTGAGCCTGTTCGCGCGGGGCCGACTCGGCCTCGACACCGATTCCGTCGCGCCGTTCACCCCGCTCGACGGCGACGCGGTGCTGGCTGGCGAACGCGCCGGGATCGCGACGGATGACATCAGGTTCGGCAGTCTCGAACTCGGGCTCGTACTGAAGTTCGGAACCCCTGCCCGCTGACCGTGTCGCGACGGGACGCTGCCGCCTCTCATGCGAAGCGGCTGGAGCAAGCCTCGTTGCAAAACCTGCAACGGCGCTTGCTCTCTTCGCATTTGCACAAACCAATGGTGCGACGCACAATCCGGTCGAAAGCAAAAGCTGGATGACCCCCGAAAGGCGGCTGAACCGAACCATGAGGAAAACCGCCATGCGCAACGCGATCGTTACCGTTCTCGCCGCCGCTCTCGCGAGCGGCTTCGCCACGCCCGCCGTCGCGCTCGAAGAACCGGTCGCGGTGACCGTCGACTTCGCCGACCTCGACGTCGCCGACCCGGCCGGCGTCAACGTGCTGACGCATCGCATCGGCGCTGCCATCGACAAGGTCTGCGCGCGTCCCGACATGCGCAATCTCAAGGCGATGGCGGCCTGGGAAGAGTGCCGGGAGGAAGCGCTCGCCGGCGCGATGGAGCAGCTTGCGCTGGTCGCTCCCTACGCCGACGTCGAGCTCGCCAGCCGCTTCTGATCGACGAGATGGAGTGTAACGGATGATCTCGTTCCTCAAGCGCGCCTGCCGGGCCTGGGCCGAGTCTGCTGCCCGCTATCCTCTGCCGCTCGTCTGGGCGTTCTGAGCCCGCGCAGGCCGCACCACCGACAAAGACGCGACGGCCGCTCCGCAGGGGGCGGCCGTCCTGCATCGGCCACGCTTCGGACTGGTGCAAAACCGTCCCGGAAACGCTTGGGTTCGCGGGGTGCAAACCCTATATGATCGCCATGGAAGAGACCCACGGCGAGAACCCCCAGAACACCCCCCGCAAGGGCGAATACGGTGCCGACAGCATCAAGGTCCTCAAGGGCCTCGACGCGGTGCGCAAGCGCCCCGGCATGTACATCGGCGACACCGACGACGGTTCGGGCCTGCACCACATGGTGTTCGAGGTATCGGACAACGCGATCGACGAGGCGCTCGCCGGGCATTGCGACCTGGTGCTGATCGAGCTCCATCCCGACGGCTCGGTCTCGGTCGAGGACAATGGTCGCGGCATTCCCACGGGCATCCATCCCGAGGAGGGCGTCTCGGCGGCCGAGGTCATCATGACCCAGCTCCATGCGGGCGGGAAGTTCGAGAACACCAGCGATGACAACGCCTACAAGGTTTCGGGCGGGCTGCACGGGGTCGGCGTCTCGGTGGTCAACGCGCTCAGCGAATGGCTCGAGCTGACCATCTGGCGCGATGGCGAGGAGCACTGGATGCGCTTCCGCCATGGCGAGGCCGAGGCGCCGCTCAAGGTCGTCGGCCCGGCGCCCGAGGGCAAGACCGGGACTCGGGTGACATTCCTCGCCTCGACCGAGACGTTCAAGAATGTCACCGAGTACGATTTCGAGAAGCTCGAGCACCGCTACCGCGAGCTCGCGTTCCTGAACTCGGGCGTACGCATCCTGCTGCGCGACCTGCGCCACGACGAGCCGCTCGAACACGATCTCTATTACGAGGGTGGGATCGCGGCGTTCGTGAAGTACCTCGACCGCAACAAGCAGCCGCTGGTGCCCGAGCCGATCTCGGTTTCGGCCGAGAAGGACGGCATCGGCATCGATGTCGCGCTCGAGTGGAACGACAGCTATTACGAGAACGTCCTGTGCTTCACCAACAACATCCCGCAGCGTGACGGCGGGACGCACCTCGCCGCCTTCCGCGCGGCGTTGACGCGCACGATCAACAACTACGCCGAGCGCTCCGGGCTGCTGAAAAAGGAGAAGGTCCAGCTCACCGGCGAGGACATGCGCGAGGGTCTCACCGCGATCGTCAGCGTCAAGCTGCCCGACCCGAAGTTCGGCTCGCAGACCAAGGACAAGCTGGTCAGCTCGGAAGTGCGCCAGCCGCTCGAAAGCCTGATGGGCGAGAAGATGAGCGAGTGGCTCGAGGAGAACCCGGCCGAGGCCAAGGCGATCATCCAGAAGATCGTCGATGCCGCCGCTGCGCGCGAGGCAGCGCGCAAGGCGCGCGAGATGAGCCGCAAGGGGGCGATGAACGTCGCCAGCCTGCCGGGCAAGCTCAGCGACTGCCGCGAGCGCGACCCGGCCAAGTGCGAGCTGTTCCTGGTCGAGGGCGACAGTGCGGGCGGCTCGGCCAAGAGCGGGCGCGACAGCCAGTACCAGGCGATCCTGCCGCTACGCGGCAAGATCCTCAACGTCGAGCGCGCGCGGTTCGACCGGATCATCAGCTCGAAGGAAGTCGGCACGCTGATCCAGGCGATGGGCACCGGGCTGCGCGACGAGTTCAACCTCGAGAAACTGCGCTACCACAAGATCATCATCATGACCGACGCGGACGTCGACGGCGCGCACATCCGTACGCTGCTGCTGACGTTCTTCCACCGGCAGATGCCCGAGATCATCAAGGCCGGACACCTGTTCATCGCCCAGCCGCCGCTGTTCAAGG
The DNA here is from genome assembly GCA_937898525.1 of uncultured Sphingomonadales bacterium. Lineage (GTDB taxonomy): Bacteria > Pseudomonadota > Alphaproteobacteria > Sphingomonadales > Sphingomonadaceae > Croceibacterium_A. Next base: position 72,026 of record CALCBC010000130.1, on the reverse strand, counting down.
TCAGCAAGGGCCGCTCGGAGGTCTACCTGAAGGACCAGGCCGCGCTCGACCGCTACCTCGTCGAGGCCGGGCTGCAGGGCCGCGTGCTCGAGACGCATGGCGGCGCGCGCAGCGGGGCGGACCTCGCGGCGCTGGTCGAGCACGCGCTGAGGATGAAGGCCCTGATGGGTTTCGTCCCGCGCAAGTACGACGGCGCGGTGATCGAGGCGATGGCGCTTGCCGGGGCGCTCGACCCGGAGCTGTCGTCCGACAAGCGGCGCGAAGCGCTCGAGCGCGCGGCGGCGCAGCTCCAGCTCGGGGATCCCGAGGCGACCTGGCGCGCCGAGCTGCGTGCTGACGGCACCATTGCCTTCGCCCGCGAATGGCGCGGCGTGACCGATGCTCACCTCGTCGAATCCGGCTTCGTCGGCAGCGCCGAGGCTCGCAAGCTGCACAAGCTCGCGCTGGAGCATGCCGAGGCTTACGCCAGGCCCGCGCGCCTGACCCGCGGCGGCGCCGAGCCCGAGCCCGAGCCGGAACCCGCCACCGAGGAGAGCGAGGCTGAGGAGAGCGAGGCGGCGGTCCGCCCGGCGCCGGCCTTCGACGGGGCTATCACCCGGCCGAGCCAGTTGCTTGAGGCGGTGCTCGCGGCCGGCCGCAAGGGGCTCGCGATCGCGCGCTACAAGGGTCTCGGCGAGATGAACGCCGAGCAGCTGTGGGAAACCACGCTCGACCCGAACAACCGCGTGCTGCTGCAGGTCAAGGTCGAGGACGCCGACGTCACCGACGAGATCTTCACCCGGCTGATGGGCGACGTGGTCGAACCGCGCCGCGACTTCATCCAGGAGAACGCGCTCAACGTCGCCAACCTCGACGTCTAGCGCGGCGTCCAGGCGGCGGGTCGCCGCGCCTCACGCGTTCAGTCGGTCCGTTCGCGTGCCCTCAGCGGCCGCACGGTGGCGTCCGGCCCCGGGTCGTTGACGAGGTCGTCGAACAGCGCCTCGAAGTGGATCATCGCCTGGCGCAGGTCCTCGGTAGAGGCTTCGCCGAGACGGTGCCGCTCGGTGATCGTATGGCCGTCGCGATAGTGCCGCGCAACTTCGCCGTGCTCGACGGTCAGGTCCTCGTAACGGCGGTCGAAGTCGGCCATGGGGTAGCCCCGGGTGCGCATGATCGAGGCCAGCAGGCGGTCGGCATGGTGGACCGCCTCGACCGGGCTGTCGACGAACACGGCCTTGACCTCGCGCCACTCGACGATCGCCGCCTGGCGCTCGCCCGGTTCGAGCGGACGGATGTGCAGCTGGGAGACGCGCTCCTCGCGTTCGCGTAGCGCCTGCTCGGCGCGGTCGCGCTCGCCCTGCTCGGCGAGCGTGCGATCGTATTCGTCGCCGAACCGCTCGCGCAGCGCAGTGGTGCGGCGGCCGCGCAGCGCGGCCCAGAGGATGACTGCCAGCGCCGCTATGCCGGCGACGATGGCGATGAGGATGACGGTATCGGACTGCATCGGAACTCTCCCGGATCGCGAGCCCTCCCGACCGTACGGTGCTTGAACGGCGCCCGATCCCCGCCGTTCCAACGCCTCGCCGCAATCGCCGGCCGGCTCCGCTCCCTCAGGCGATGACCTCGAAGTGCACCGCGCACGGTTCCTTCTGGAGCAGGAAGCGGTCGTCGAAGTCGTAGTATCTGGCAGCGGAAACGTCCTCGCCGGCGAACTGCCGGATCGCATCGTGATCGTCCCAGAAGGTGAGCATCTCGACGTGCGTCACCTCGCCTTCGACCCGGCTCAGGCACCAGGCCCCGCGGTTGCCGGGCGTACCCCCGTAGTCGGGCAGCGCGACATCGCGCATCAGGCCCAGGCATTCCTCGGCGCGCGCATTGGGCACGCGTCCGTGCCAGCGACGTGCGATCATGGCTCCTCCTTGCCCGAAGACCTTGATCCAGACCGGACGCATCCGCGCTTCCAGAATCCTCCCGGGGCTCGTCTCGGGGATGTGGCAGCGGCGAAGCCGCAGAGGGGGGTTACATCCGAAACACGCCAAACCGCGGCACGTCCGGGATCGGCGCCTCGAGACACGCCGCCAGCGCCAGCCCGAGCACATCGCGCGTCTGCACCGGGTCGATCACCCCGTCGTCCCACAGCCGGGCGGTGGCGTAGTAGGGATTGCCCTCGGTCTCGTATTTCTCGCGGATCGGGGCCTTGAAGGCCTCGGCCTCCTCGCGGGACCACTTGTCGGCGTCGCGGTGGACGGTGGCCAGCACCGAGGCGGCCTGCTCGCCGCCCATTACCGAGATCCGCGCGTTGGGCCAGGTGAACAGGAAGCGCGGGGAATAGGCGCGGCCGCACATGCCGTAGTTGCCGGCGCCGAAGCTGCCGCCGATGAGCACGGTGATCTTGGGCACCTGCGCGGTCGCCACAGCGGTGACGAGCTTGGCGCCGTGCTTGGCGATGCCCTCCGCCTCGTACTTGCCGCCGACCATGAAGCCCGAGATGTTCTGCAGGAACAGCAGCGGGATGCCGCGCTGGCAGGCGAGCTCGATGAAGTGCGCGCCCTTGAGCGCGCTTTCCGAGAACAGCACGCCGTTGTTGGCGAGGATCGCCACCGGCTGGCCCCAGATGTGGGCGAAGCCGCAGACCAGCGTCGAGCCGTAGAGCGCCTTGAACTCGTGGAACTCGCTGCCGTCGACGATCCGCGCGATGACCTCGTGGACGTCGTAGGGCGCGCGCACGTCCTCGGGCACGATCGCGTAGAGCTCCTCCGCGTCGTAGCGCGGCGGGCGCGGTTCGCGCAAAAGGGGGACTGTCCCTCTTTTCTCGCCGCCGCTGCCGAGGTGGCTGACGATGTCACGCAGGATCGTGAGGGCATGCTCGTCGTTCTCTGCGAGGTGGTCGGCGACGCCCGACTTCCTCGCGTGCAGCTCGCCGCCGCCGAGGTCCTCGGCGCTGATCTCCTCGCCGGTCGCGGCCTTCACCAGCGGTGGGCCGGCGAGGAAGATCGTCCCTTGGTTGCGCACGATCACGCTCTCGTCGCTCATCGCCGGGACATAGGCGCCGCCGGCGGTGCAGCTGCCCATCACGCAGGCGATCTGCGGAATGCCGAGCGCGCTCATCTGCGCCTGGTTGTAGAAGATCCGCCCGAAATGGTCGCGGTCGGGGAACACCTCGGCCTGGTGCGGCAGGTTGGCCCCGCCGCTGTCGACGAGATAGAGGCACGGCAGCCGGTTCTCGCGCGCGATCTCCTGCGCCCTCAGGTGCTTCTTGACCGTCAGCGGGTAGTAGGTGCCGCCCTTCACGGTCGCGTCGTTGGCGACGATCATGCACTGCCGCCCCGACACCCGCCCGATACCGGCGATCATGCCCGCGCCGGGCACCTCGTCGTCGTAGAGCCCGTTGGCCGCGAGCTGCCCGATTTCGAGGAACGGTGAGCCCGGATCGAGGAGCCGCTCGACCCGCTCGCGCGGCAGCAGCTTGCCGCGCGCCGTGTGCCGTTCGCGGCTCGCCGCGGGGCCGCCGAGCGCGGCCTCGGCGACCTTGGCGCGAAGTTCATCCGCCAGCGCTCGGTTGTGCGCGGCGCGGGCGCGCGCTTCGGGGCTGTCGAGGTCGAGCGCTGTCGTGAGGACAGGAGCCGTCACAGCGAGGATTGCTCGGGAGCCATGACCGTAGGAAGGGGGGTGGCCCGCTTCCCTCGCTTGTTCCGCAAGCGATACTGGCTCTGGTACAGCCGGCGCTGCTTGGTGACTTCGTACAGGACAATGTCGGACGACGTCCCGAGGTTAAGGCTCTCAATCATCCCGAACATCGGAATCGCCACGCAGGCATCGCTGCGCTCCAAAGCTCGATCGCTTATGCCGCGCGCTTCGTTGCCGAACCAAACCGCCAGTTTGGCGTGCTCGGTGAAGTCGCCCTCGTGCAGGTAGATGTTGCACTTGCCCTTGACGTGCGGCGAAGTGACCACGGAGTGGAAGTTCTTCCGTTCGAGGTGGTCGAAGCAATCGTCGGTGCTGTCGAACCGTTTCACGAAGCTCCACTTGACGGCCGAGACCGACGTTTTCGACAGTGATGGTCTCTCGCGCATGTCCTGCCAGTCGTCAGGCAACGCCTTGCGCGGATCGACCACGTAGACCTTCTCGACGCCCAGCGCGTTCACATTGCGGATGACCGTGCCGATATTTTTGACGTCGGACGGATCTTCGATGACGGCGATCAGGTTCTTACAGACGAACGGCCGAATCGCGTCGGCGCGCGCGCGAACCGACGGCTTGGACTTCTTCGGTACAATGTCCTCTTCGTCGAGCGGCTGGCTCACGCGGCAATCCTTCCCAAGAGGTTTCGGGGGTGACTAGACGCCCCGCGCGGGAAGGCCAAGCCGCGTGCGCTTACCGCGGCTTGTCGAGGTGCTCGGCGAAGAACGGCAGCACCACGTCAGCGAAGCGCTGGCCGATCTTGTCGGTGTGGGTGCCCTCGTAGACTTCCCACTCGTGCGCGATGCCGAACTTCTCGAGTTCCTCGTGGATCAGCGTGTCGTCGCGGACGAGGCCGTCCTGGTTTCCGACATCGGCGCCGATCGCGTCGAAGCTCTTCAGCGCGCCGACGTGGCTCGCGACCATCGCCAGCGGCGAGTTGTTGGCCCACTTGGCGATCACCAGCGGGTCGATCTCGCCGTCCCTGATCGGCCAGTCGACGTAGAACGGCGGGTTGTTCGGGTTGGGCGCCCAGGCGACCGCCGAGGCGAGCCCGGCGCGCATGCCGAAGCCGGCGTTGTCGACGTTCTCGTAGGGCACCTGCGACATCGCGGTGGCGGATTCGACCGTCTCGGTGCGCGGGCTGACGCAACAGGCGCTCTGCGCCCAGATCGAATCGAACACTTCGGGGTAGGTCATGCCGATGACCCAGGTGCCGTAGCCGCCCATCGAATGGCCCGCGAGCCCGCGGCCGCCGCGCCGGGCGATCGTGCGGTAGTGGCTGTCGATGTACTCGACGAGGTCGTGGGCGATGAACTTGCGGAAGTCGCCGGTCGTGACCGAGCTCGAATACATCGAGCCGCCCATCTTCGTCAGCGTGCTCGGGACGACGACGATGAACTCGTTGCCCTCGGCCGCGTTCTTCGCGACCGCCTCGGGCACGTGCATGAAGTTGTAGAAGTTCTTTCCGTCGATCGCGAAGCCGTGGAGGTAATAGACCACCGGATACCGCTTGTTCAGGTTCGTCGCGTAGCTCGGCGGCAGCACGACCATCACCTGGCGCTCGACCTCGTTGCCTTCGAGGTTGCCTTCGAGCGAGGCGCCATGGACCTTGATCTCCTCGACCGTGATCCCCTCGGGAATCGGTGGCGGCGGCGCGGTTATGTTCTGCGCGGCGGCGGGAGTAGCCAGCAACGCCAGCAGCGCGCCTGCGATGAGTGCCTTCATGGTGCGTCCCTTGCCTACTTGTCGAGGTGCTCGCCGAAGAACGGCAGCACCTTGGTACGGATGCGTTCGGCGATGCGGTTGCCGTGGTCGCCGTCGTAGAGCTCGAAGTCGTATTTCACCCTGAATCGGTCGAGTTCCGCCATGAACGCGCGATTGCCCTCCAGCAGGAAGTCCTTGTCGCCGATGTCGATCGAGAAGGCTTCGAGCCCGTTGAGCGCCGGGAGGTACTGCGGCAGCATCACGAGCGGCGAATTGGCGGCGAGCCGCTGATTGACCAGCGGGTCGAGCGTGCCGTCCTCCCTGAGGCCCGTGTAGACCTTGAGGAAGCCGTCGTCGGACGGGTCGGGCGACCAGGTCGCCAGCGTCGAGACGGGGGCGAGCTGGCCGAACTGCGCGGCGGCGACTTCGGCTTCGCTCATCGCCTCGATGGCCTTCGCCTGCTCGGCGGTCAGCTGCATCGGGTCGAGGCAGCAGGCACTCATCATGTAGATGCTCGAGAACACCCCCGGGTGCTTCATCGCCACGCGTATCGTGCCGTAGCCGCCCATCGAGTGCCCGGCGAGGCCACGCGATGCCGGATCGGCGATCGTGCGGAAGTTGGCGTCGACCCACTTCACCAGGTCTTCGGCGACGAAAGTCTCGTAGTCGCCGACCGTGGGCGAGCTCGAGTAGAACCCGCCCTTCAGCTTGGAATGGCCGTCGGGCATCACGAGGATGACCTCGTTGCCCTGCGCGGCTGCGCCGTCGACGGCCTCCTCGAACCTGGCCATCTCCTGGTACATCTCGGGCGTCGCCCAGTAGCCGTGGAGGAAATAGACGACCGGGTAACGCTTGCCGGTGTTCTCGTCGTAGCCCGGGGGCGTCACCACGAGCACCTTGCGCTGCGCGCTGTTGCCTTCGAGGTTGCCCTCGATCGCGGGGCTGTGGACCTCGACCCAGTTCAGCCGGGCGCGCTCCTGCGCGCTCACGGGGACGGCGGCGATCGCGGCCAGAGCAGCCGCGGTAGCGATCAGTGCCTTGAACATCGACCCTCCCAAGTCTCTCTGTTCTCCCCGGTTTCGCGCCCCCGCGCAGCGATGTCGAGTCGATAAACGTCGCAATTCATCGCAGCGAGGCGCTTTACCCGGCCGCTCGCCGCTTCCGCCACGTTCGTCACCCTGGGCTTGTTTAAGGGCCCATTTTCCGGCGAGCGATGGGCCAACGTCCAGGGACCGTCACCGCCGCGCCGTGGCGCGAGCGAGGTTTCGCGGACAGCGCTCCCCTCGAGGCTCCGCGAGTGCGTCGCGATGGGCCCTGAAACAGGTGCAGGGTGACGATGGCGAGAGGAGGTGACGAAGGGAAGAAGGGACGACAAAGGGTAGAGGATTGAAGCAATTGCGCGCCGGTCACGCGCCGATCAGCTCGCGGCCGATCAGCATCCGGCGAATCTCGTTGGTGCCGGCGCCGATGTCGAGCAGCTTGGCGTCGCGCAGGTAGCGTTCGACCGGCCAGTCGGTCGTGTAGCCGGCTCCGCCGAGCGCCTGCACGGCCTCGCCGGCGACGCGGAACGCGTTCTCGCTCGCCAGCAGGATCGCGCCGGCCGCGTCGAACCGCGTGGTCTGGCCGCGGTCGCAAGCCCTCGCGACCGCGTAGGTATAGGCGCGGGCCGACTGCAGCGCGACGTACATGTCAGCGACCTTGGCCTGGATCAGCTGAAACGAGCCGATCGGCTTGCCGAACTGCTGCCGCTCGCGGACGTAGGGGATCACCGTGTCGAGGCACGCCTGCATGATCCCGAGCTGGACCCCGGCGAGTACCGCGCGCTCGTAGTCGAGGCCGCTCATCAGCACCTTCACGCCCTGGCCGACCTCGCCGAGCACGTTGGCCTCGGGCACCTCGCAGTCCTCGAACACCAGCTCGCTGGTCGGCGAGCCGCGCATGCCGAGCTTGCCAATCTTCTGCGCCGGCTTGAACCCGGGCATGTCCTTCTCGATCAGGAACGCGGTGATGCCCTTCGATCCCGCCGCCGGATCAGTCTTGCCGTAGACCACCAGCACGTCGGCCTCGTGGCCGTTGGTGATCCAGAACTTGCTGCCGTTGAGCACGTAGCCGCCTTGGACGGCCTCGGCCTTGAGCTTCATCGAGACGACGTCGGAGCCCGCGCCGGGCTCGCTCATCGCCAGCGCGCCGACGTGCTCGCCCGAGATCAGGCCGGGCAGCAGCCGGGCCTTCTGCTCGGCGGTGCCCCAGCGGGCGATCTGGTTGATGCACAGGTTCGAGTGCGCGCCGTAGCTGAGGCCGACCGAGGCGCTCGCGCGGCTGACCTCCTCGATCGCGATCACATGCTCGAGGTAGCCGAGCCCGAGCCCGCCGTCGGCCTCGGACACGGTGATCCCGTGCAGCCCGAGTTCGCCCATCGCCGGCCACAGGTCGCGCGGGAAGCGATCCTCGCGATCGATCTGCTCGGCCCGCGGCGCGATCACCTCGTCGGCGAACCGGGCGACGGTCTCGCGGATCATCGCCGCCTCTTCGCCGAGGCCGAAGTCGAAATCGGGGGTAGCGCGCATGGGAAATTCCTCTCGCCTCGGCCATAGCAAGCGCGCGGATGGCCGCAAACCGGTTGCCCTTGAAATCGAAACCCGATCCGTGATTACCTCGACGGGAATCTTACTGATTGACGAACTGCGGCCGAAGGGTTCTGCTGTCGGCCTGCCGGAGAGAGACCTTTGAACGTCGCCCACTCGTTCCCCGGCTCGGCTGGGCCGATGCCTGCGCTCGACGCTGCGGCCGAGGCCGCTCGCGAGGCCGTGCGCGAGACCTACGGGATCGAAGGGCTGCAGGACGATCCCGAGCTCACGGGAATCACGCGATTCGCGGCGGAGTTGTTCGACACCCCGATCTCGCTCGTCAGCCTGCTCATCGGCGAGACGCAGCACTTCCTCGCGCGGCAGGGCACCGACGAGACCGAGAACCCGCGCAGCACCTCGTTCTGCTCGCACGCGATGGTGCACGGCGGGGTGATGGAAGTGCGCGACGCGACTCTCGATCCGCGTTTCCTCGACAATCCGCTGGTCACCGGCGAGCCGGGCATCCGCTACTACGCGGGCCAGCCGCTGCTGACGAAAGAGGGCCTGCCGCTCGGGGCGCTGTGCGTGGTCGGCACCGAGCCGCGTCCCGAGGGGATGTCGCCGCTACAGCGCCACGGGCTGGAAGTGCTCGGCCAGGCGGTGATGCGGCGGCTGGAGGCGCGGCGCGTCGAGCTCGAATCGACGGCCGAGCTCGAGCGGCGCGAGGCGCACCTGAGGGCGCTCGCGGATTCGATCCCGGCGATCGCCTGGTCCTCGGACGGCGAGGGCAACTTCGACTATTTCAACCGGCAGCTGCTCGAATTCACCGGCGACAACTCGCACGAGGACGGCGGGGCGATCCATCCGGACGACTTCCCGGCGGCCAACGCGCGCTGGCGTGAGTGCCTGAAGACCGGCGAGACCTACGAGATCATGCACCGGGTCCGCCGTCATGACGGCGAGTACCGGTGGATGATGGCCCGCGCGGTGCCGGTGCTCGGCCCCGACGGACGGCCGGCGCGGTGGTTCGGCACCGCGGTCGACGTGCACGACGCGCACGTCCTGTCCGAGAGCCGCGACCTGCTCGCGCGCGAGCTGTCGCACCGGATCAAGAACATCTTCGCGGTGGTCGCGAGCCTGGTTTCGCTCGCCGTGCGCAAGCAGCCCGAGCACAAGACCTTCGGCGAGGAGCTGATCGACACGCTGCGCGCGCTCGGCCGCGCGCACGATTACGTCCGCCCGGCCGGGGACGAACGTCAGCGGAGCCTGCACGGCATGCTCGCCGACCTGTTCAGCCCCTACCGGATCGCCGGCCGCTCGCAGATCGCGGTGCACGGCGACGACGTGCGCATCGCGGCGCGTGCGGCCACGCCGCTGGCGCTGGTGTTCCACGAGCTGGCGACCAACTCGGCCAAGTACGGCGCGCTGTCGGTCGACGAGGGCCTGATCGACCTGACGATCGACGACGTCGGCGACACGCTGGTGTTGCGCTGGGTCGAGCGGGGCGGGCCGAAGCCGAAGGGAAAGATGGCCGAGGGATTCGGCTCGCGGCTGGTCGAGATGAGCGTCACCGGCCAGCTCGGCGGGACGTGGGACCGGCGCTTCGAGCCGGACGGGCTGGTCTGCGACCTGACCGTCTCCAAGGCCGCGGTCTCGGGCTAGCCGCGGCGCGGAGCGGTCTCGCGCATCGTCGCGAAGACCGGCAGCACCGCGAGCGCGACCGCGGCGATCATGAAACCCGGTACTTCCGCCGTGCCCGTCCGGTCGACAAGCCACTGCGCGGCCCACGGCGTAAGGCCGCCGAACAGCACGGTCGCCAGCGTATAGCCGAGCCCGAGCCCGCTCGCCCGGCTTTCCTCGGTGAACTGCTCGCCGGTGGCGATCGCGCCGACAGCGCTGACGCCGCCGGCGACAAGCGCCAGCACGACCGCACCCAACAGCGCGCCTGCCGCCGAGGCGCCGGCCATCAGGGCGAACAGCGTCGCCGGCAGCGCCGCGCTGAGCACGGCGAGCGCGATCAGCGTCGGCTTGCGCCCGATGCGGTCGGCGAGGAGGCCGACCAGCGGTGTGACGAGGATGACGGCCACGGCGGCCGCGGTCGACAGCCACAGCGCGCCTTCCTCGTCCATCGTCCCGGCCGCGGCGAGGAACGCGGGGACGTAGGTGATGCCGACGTAATAGGTGATCGAGCCAAGCGCCGAGATGGCGAAGGCGCGCGCCAGTGCCGCGCGTTGCCGCGACACGGCGTGCGCAAGCGGCCTTGCGGCCAGCGCACCGGCCTCGCGCAGCCGCTCGAAGTCGGGCGATTCGTCCATCGCCCGGCGCGCCAGCCAAACGGCGCCCGCGAGCGCCGCGCCGACGAAGAACGGGATCCGCCAGCCCCAGCTCTGCAACTCGGCCTCGGAGGTCATGCTGACCGTCAGAGCCGCGACCGCCACGGCGAGCAGCGCGCCGACCTCGCTCGAGGCGGCCGCCAGGCTGGCGATCAGTCCGCGCCGCCCGGGCCGCGCGCCTTCGAGCAGGTAGGCGATGACGCCGGTGTACTCGCCGCCGACCGAAAACCCCATCACGCAGCGCAGGCCGATCAGCAGCCAGGCGGCCGCCGGGCCGACTTGCGCGTGGGTCGGCAACAGCGCGGTGGCCAGCATCGCCGCCGACATGACCATCATCGACAGCAGCAGCATCGGCCGCCGGCCGCGCCGGTCCCCGACGTGTCCGAACACCACGGCCCCGACTGGCCGCATCACGTACGCGACCGCGAAACCGCCGAGCGTCGCCAACAGCGAGCCCTCGCCGCCGCCGAAGAACACGCGGGCGAGCACGGTGGCGAAGTAGAGGTAGAGCGTGAAGTCGTACCACTCGACCACCGTCGAGAAGGCTGCCACCGCGAGCGACCGGTTCGAAACGCGGTGGGCCCCGGCCACCGGCTAGAATCCAGCGCCGTCGGGCCAGTCGGGCCCGGCGAGCCCCATGATCTTGAACAGCCGGCCCATCTGCTCGTCGCCCGCAAGCCGCTCGACGGCCCGCTCCAGCGCCTCGCGTTCGTGGGGCGCGCTTGCCGCGAGAGCAGCCGCGCGGGCCTCGAGGCCGAGCGCGCGCAGCCAGGCACCCTGCTCGGCGGTGCCGAGCCAGCGTGCGCCGCGCGAGCGGGCGACGTTGGCGAGAATTGCGAAGTCGACGTGCGCGGTCAGGTCGGCCTCTCCCGGCGCCTCGAACGGATCGACTTTCCGGTGCGCGCGGACCGCCTGCAGGGTCGAGCCGGTGCGCGGCTCGGCGTGGCCGTAGTCGATGAACAGCGCCGCGCCGCCCTGCCGGGCGAGGCGGCCGGCCACTTCGAACACCGTCGCCGCGGCGCCCGGGCAGGTTTCGAGGATCGTGCCTTCGGGCGCCTCGCGACGCGATTCGGGCACCGCGGCGTCCATCGGCCGCGGACCCGGGCCAAGCACGAAGCGCCCTTCGCCGTCGGTGGTGACGACGACTTCGCGCCAGCCCTCGGCCGTGCGTACGAGCTGGCGGACCGGCAGCGCGTCGAGGAATTCGTTGGCGACCAGCAGGATCGGCCCGTCTGCCGGGACCCCCGACAGGTCGTCGTGGAACTGGGCATCTGCGACCGCGGCAAGCTGGATCTTGCGCAAGGCCGGGGAGCCCTCGACCAGGTGCACCTTCGGTTCCATGCCGAAGCGCGCCATCGCTCGCAGCGCGTCGCGCGCCAGCGTCCCGCGGCCGGGGCCGAGCTCGACGTAGCGGACGTTGGCCGGCCGTCCGGCGCGGTTCCAGATGTCGGCCAGCCAGACACCGACCAGCTCGCCGAACATCTGGCTGACTTCGGGCGCGGTGACGAAGTCGCCGCCAGCGCCGAGCGGGTCCTTCGACGCGTAGTAGTGGGCATTCGATTCGCCCATGTAGTGCATCAGGCTGATCGGCCCCGTGGCGGCGATCAGCCGGCGGAAGGTCTCCGCCAGGCTCCCGGCTGCCGCCGGACCGCTCATGCCTGCGCCGGCTTGTATCCGCTCGCGAGCTCGGGCCGCCGCAGCGCCCACACGACGAGCCCCAGACCGGCCAGGATCAGCGGCAGGCTCAGCCACTGGCCCATGTGCAGCCCGGTCTGCATCGCGAACTCCTGCAGGTGCTCGTCGGGCTCGCGGAAGAACTCGACGACGAACCGCGCCGTGGCGATCAGCGCGGTGAACGCGCCGACGAGCAGGCCGGGGCGGTAGCGCGCACGCGTCTTCCAGAACAGCGGCAGCATGACCGCGATGACCAGCGCGCCCTCGAGCGCGGCCTCGTAGAGCTGGCTCGGGTGCCGCGGCGCGCCGAACGCGGTGCAGATGCCCTGCATGTCGCGCCGTTCGCAGAACATCATCGCCCACGGCACGTTGCTCGGCATGCCCCACAGCTCGCCGTTGATGAAGTTGGCGATGCGCCCGAACAGCATCCCGAACCCGACGTTGACCGCGATGTAGTCGCACACGCGCACGAAGCTCAGCTTGCCGCGCCACGCGACCCACGCGATCGCCAGCGTCGTGCCGATCACCCCGCCGTGGAAGCTCATTCCGCCGTCCCACAGCCGCAGCAGGTCCCAGCTCACGGTCAACCCGGGCGTGAAGTGGGTGAACAGCTCCGGCTTGTAGAAGGCGGCATAGCCGAGCCTGCCGCCGATGATCACCCCGAGCGTGCAGTAGAAGAACAGGTCGTCGACATGGCGCTGCGCCATCGGCGCGCCGGGCGCCTTGACCATCTTTGACAGGTGCCACCAGGCGAGGACGATCCCCGCGAGGTAGGCGAGCGAATAATAGCGGATCGTGAAGAACCCGAGATGGATGCCCGGTTCGGGGCCCATGTCCCAGCGGATCGCCTCTCCGGCGGCAGTGGCGGCGGCGAGCAAGTCGAGCATCGGCGTCAGGTTCCCCTCTCGGTCCGCGCGCTTTGGCACGGAACGCGGTTCCGCGCCAAGCCCGCGAACGATTGCATGGGCTCGCTTTGGCCTTATGGAAAGGCGGGTGAGCGCCCTCAGGATCCCGAACCAGCGAGCCGTGATCGACCGCCGTCAGCTGGCCGCCGCGGTCGCCGAGGCGGTCGCTGAACAGGGCCCGCAGAAGGCGCGGCCGCGGATCGTCGCCCTGCTGCGCGAGGCGCTGGAAGCGGGCCGTGCCGAGCTGACCACGCGGCTCGCGGCGCACCCGAGCGCGGGGCACGAGATCACCCACGGCCACGCCTTCCTGATCGACCAGCTGATCCGCGTGATCCACGATCACGTCTTCGCCGACCTTCTGCCGGCAGAGAAGCGCGGCAAGGCGGAGCGGCTGACGCTGATCGCCGTCGGGGGCTATGGCCGCGGTGAAATGGCGCCCCATTCGGACGTCGACATCGCCTTCATCACCCCCGGGCGGACGCCGCCGCAATGCGAGCAGGCGATCGAGGCGATGCTCTATTACCTGTGGGACCTCGGCATCAAGGTCGGCCACTCGAGCCGCTCGCTCGACGAGATGGTCAAGATGGCGAAGGCCGACCTGACGATCCGCACGGCGATCCTCGAGGGCCGCTATCTGTGGGGCGACCAGGGCCTCTACGAGGAAGCCAGCCGCCGCTTCTGGAGCGACGTCGTTCCCGGCTCTGAAGCGCAGTTCGTTTCGGAGAAGCTCGCCGAGCGCAACGCCCGCCACCGGCGGATGGGCGACAGCCGCTACGTGGTCGAGCCCAACGTCAAGGACGGCAAGGGCGGCCTGCGCGACCTGCAGACGCTGTACTGGATCGGCAAGTACATCCACCGGGTCCGGAGTGCGGCCGAACTGGTCGACGTCGGCCTGTTCACGCCCGAGGAATACGCGAGCTTCCGCCGCGCCGAGGGGTTCATGCTGGCGGTCCGCTGCCACCTGCATACGATCACCCGGCGCGCCGAAGATCGGCTGACCTTCGACCTCCAGCGCGAGGTCGCCCGGCGGATGAACTACCGCGACCGTCCCGGGAAGAGCGCGGTCGAGAGGTTCATGCAGTTCTATTTCCTGCAGGCGCAGCACGTCGGCCACCTCACGGGCGTGTTCCTCGCCCACATCGACGAACAGATGGCGGGCCGCCGCCGCCCGCGCGGCCTGCTCGCGGGCTTCCGCAGCCGACCGCGGATGTTCAAGGGCTACCGCGTGGTCGGCGGGCGCATCTGCGCGCCGGGTGACGACTGGTTCCGGCAGGAACCCGCGCGACTGATCGAGGTGTTCCAGCTGGCCGAGCAGGAAGGGCTCGAGATCCACCCCGAGACCATGCGCATGGCGCGGCGCGATTCGGTGCTGATCAAGGACGCCGTACGCCGCGAGCCGCGCGCCAACGAGCTGTTCATGAAGCTGCTGACCGGGCACAACGATCCGGAGACCGTGTTGCGGTGGATGAACGAGGCCGGCGTGTTCGGCCGCTTCATCCCCGACTTCGGCAAGGTCAACGCGCAGATGCAGTTCGACATGTACCACCACTACACGGTGGACGAGCACACGATCCGCGCGATCGGCCTGCTCGCGCAGATCGAGCGCGGCGAGCTCGCCGAGGATCACCCCCTGGCGACCGAGATCGTGCCCCAGCTGGCCAGCCGCCGGGTGCTCTACGTGGCGACGCTGCTGCACGACATCGCCAAGGGGCGCGGCGGCGACCACTCGGTGCTCGGGGCCGAGATCGCGCTCAAGCTGTGCCCGCGGCTCGGCATGGAGCCGTCGGAGACCGAGCTCGTCTCGTGGCTCGTCCGCTACCACCTGCTGATGAGCGCGACCGCGTTCAAGCGCGACCTGTCCGATCCGAAGACGATCACCGACTTCGTCGAGCAGGTGCAGACGATCGAGCGGCTGCGCCAGCTCATGGTGCTGACGGTCGTCGACATCCGCGCGGTGGGGCCGGGCATCTGGAACAGCTGGAAGCGCCAGCTCCTCGCCGACCTCTACGAGCTCGCCGAGGAGCGCATCCGCCTCGGGCACAAGCGCCACGGGCGCAAGGAGCGGATCGACGCCAAGAAGGTCCGCGTTGCGCAGTTCCTCGGCAGCGAGGCGCACCTGCTCGACGAGGTCGAGGACCGTTTCGACGATGCCTACTGGATCGCCGAGCCAGAGGACATCGTCGCGCTCAACATCAGGCAGTATGCCGGGGCCAAGGCGCGCGAGGACAAGCTGTCGATCCATGCGCAGTACTATCCGGCGCGCGGGGCGACGCTGGTGACCGTGATCGGCGACGATCACCCGGGCCTGTTCTTCCGCATCGCCGGGGCGATCCACCTCGCCGGCGCCAACATCATCGACGCGCGCATCCACACCACGCGGGTCGGCAAGGCGGTCGACAACTTCCTCGTGCAGGACCCGCTCGGCAAACCCTTTCGCGAGGCCGACCAGCTTGCCCGGCTGCAGAAGTCGATCGATGACGCGCTCGCCGGCCGGGTCGACCTCGTGCCGAGCCTCGCGCGCCGGCCGCTCGCGCGCGCCCGCGCCGAGAGCTTCGAGGTTCGCCCGCAGGTGCTGTTCGACAACCAGGCTTCGGGCCGCTTTACGGTGATCGAGGTCAACGCCCGCGACCGCCCGGCGCTGCTCAACCGCCTTGCCCATGCCCTGTTCGCCAACCGGCTGATGGTCAACTCGGCGCACATCACCCAGTACGGCGAGCGTGCGGTCGACACGTTCTACGTCACCGACCTGCTCGGGGGGAAAGTCACCAGCAAGGACCGCCTGAAGCAGATCGAGCAGGCGTTGCTCGAGGCGGCCGCCGAACCCGAACCCGTCGCCGCCTGATCAGCCGCGCTGCGCCGGGGCCAGCAGGTCGTCGTCTGCCTCGGCACGTTGCTCGGCGACCTTGTTTTCGATCGTCCTGTCCCGGCTCGTGTCGGTGATTTGGCGCAGCTCCTCGGCGGTGGGCTGGTAGGCGGCAGCGGTGGAAGCTGGTTCGGGGCGCGGCGCGCGAAGCTCGCGATAGTTCTGCACCGGTTCGGCCAGTTCGATGTGGCGGGCGTCGAAGGCTTCCTTGACCAGGCGGATGGTCTCGCTCTTGACCTTGCCGAAGTCCGAACTGCGCTGGTCGACCCAGCCGAGCACGGTGATCACGATCGCGTATTCGTCGATCCGGCTCACTACGACGGAGGGGCCGGCTCCTCGAGCACGCCGTCGACCGCCTTGACCGTGGCCAGCGCGGCCGCGAGCGCGGCGGTGATGTCGGTATCGAGCCGCACCCTCAACTCGAAGTCGAACCGCCGCTCCGGCGTACGGGTCAGGTTGGTAATCTTGGTCTTGTAGACGATCGCGTTTGGGATCCGCACCTCGTTGCCGTCCCAGGTGGTGATGATCGTCGACCGCGAATTGAGCGTGGTGATGCGCCCTTCCACGCCCTCGATGATAACCACATCGTTGGGCGCGAACGGCTGACGCACGCTGAGCAGGATCGAGGCGATGTAGTTCTCGATCGTGTCGCGCATCGCGAAGCCGATCGCCAGGCCGAGCACGCCCGCGGCCCCGAGCACCGAGCCGATCAACGCGGTCGTGCCGAGGATGCTCATTGCGACGACCAGCCCGGCGAGGATGAACAGCGCACGGACGATCTGCTCGAGCAGCGTCTCGATGAACGGGTTCTCGATCACGCTACGGAAGATGTTCGTCCGACGGGTGAAGACGACCCCGGCGATCCAGAACGCGGCGAACACGACCAGGGCGACGGCGATCAGCGGCAGGTATGCGAGCACCTCGGCCCCGAGTGCCTCGGTGTGCTGGACCACGGGCGCGAGCCGGCGGCCGAGCCGATGCTCGACTTCGATGTGGTTTTCGACCGCCACCACGCCGGCAACCCGCCCTGCGAGCGCTTCGGCTTCCGCGCGCGCGGCGTCGTTGAGCGTCGTCCCGGCGAGCGTGACGACGCCGCCTTCGACGGCGATGCGAACCGACTCGAGCCCGTCGATCGCCCGGAAGACCTGGGTCAGCCGCGTGCGGATATCATCGTCTTCGCTGGTCAGATCGATGGGCGCGAGGGGTTGCTGGCTCTCCTCCGCCGCTTCCGAAGCCGGCAGCGGCGCCGCGGCCGGGGCAGCGGTCGGGAACGCCAGGGCGAGCAGCAGGGCCCAGAGAATTGCGCGCTTCGCCATGCAGGCTCCTCTTCCGTGAGGATACGGAAGGAACGTCATGTCCGGCGGAACGGGTCCCGCTCCGCGGGCGGGATCAGGTCGGGCTGAGCCGTGGACCCGACTGTTCGAGCCGCGCGAGCCGCTCTTCGACCGAGCCGAGCTTCGAATGCACGCTCTCGGCATGCTGCGCGCGCTTGAGCGCCGCGCGCAGCGCCTCGGCGAGCGGTTCGGCCAGCTTTGCCAGCCCGTCCAGTTGCGCCGCGTTGTAGCGGTTGAGGTCCGAGCGCGGGCCGACCAGCAGCAGCCCGATCGGGCCGTCCTCGTCCTCGAGCGGCTGGCGGATGACGAAGCGGCCGTCCTTCGCCGGGTCGTAGCTCGGCGTGCTCAGGTCTTCGGCCCGCTCGACGTCGCGCGAGGCGAGCAGTTCGAGTCCGCGCGGCCCGTCGACCAGCACCGCGGCGGCGTTGCAGTGGATTGCCGCCTGCAGCGCCGACAGCGTGCGCACCCCGATCTCCTCGGGCATTTCGGTCGCCCGCCACACGGCGAGGCGTTCGATCAGTCGCTCGATCCGGCTCTCGTCGCCGTGCAGCCGGCGCCTTGCCCAGCGCATCGCCAGGGCCTGGGTCGGCGCGAACACGCCCGCCGCCAGCAACCCGCCGACGATGGTGGCGATCGTGTCGTTCTCCTCGCCGAGAACCCACTCGACGGCGATCTTCACGAGGTCGGTGCTGAGCGTCCACAGGATGCCGACCGAGACGGTGACCGCGGCCGAGACCGCCGAGCGGCCGATCACCGTGTCGGCTTCCCACAGCCGGAAGCGCAGCAGCGCGACCAGCAGGCCGAGCGCCATGGCGATGAAGCCGAAGTCGAACAGCGCGAGGACGGCCAGGCTGGCAATGACCTCGGGCCCGGCCAGCGTGTCGGTGGCCATGAACACGACATAGGCAAGCGTCAGCAGGGTGAACCCGGCGCCGAACCCGAAGGCGGCCCATTTCAGCTGCTGCCGCTCGATGCCGGGCCCCAGGCGGCGGTACTTGATCACGTGGCAGACGAGAAGGAACAGGGGGAGCACGAAGCCGAGCAGCGTGCCGACCAGCATCGGCAGATCCTCGAAAGCCAGCGGCACGGCGAGCAGCGGTGCGGCGACGAGGACCCAGCGCATCGCCGGGGGCGTAAACCTGCTGTCGGGAAACGCTGCGATGGCGATTACCAGCAGCACCCAGCCGAGGGTGGAATAGACGTCGAACACGTGGCCGAATCCGGTCGCGATCCACAGGCCGAGCGGTGGGTCGATGATCGCCGCGAAGATCAGGAAAGCGAAAGAGAACAGCAGCGCCACCGTATCGCGCGGTCGCCTGAGGAACAGCAGCACCGCGCAGGCGATCAGCGTCATGCACGTGAGCAGCGAGAACGCCAGCCTGATCGCGACCCGCTCGTGACGGTCGAACGGCCCGGGATCACCCGCTTCGGCGACATAGCGCGGCGAGGCCTCTATGCGGTGCGCGGCGATGCGCCCGCCCGGTTGCCGGATCGTGAGCGAGAGCACACGCCCGTCCTCCGCCTTGAGGCGCTTGGCGAGGTCCCACACTGCGGTGCCCCGCGGGACCGGAGTGCCGTCGATCGCCGTGATGCGCGACTGCGGCGGAATCTCCGGGAGCCCCGAGACTCCCCCGATCGACGCGACGGTGACCGAGCCATCGTTCTGCACTTCGGAGTTGAGCCCCAAGCGCCAGAACTCCGGTCCGAAGCGCGTGATCTCGCGCACTGCGAACACCGTCCCCGCGATGTCCAGTGCCACGGCGAGCGCCAGCGCGAAGAACCACAGCGAGCGAACCCACGAAAGGCGCGTCTGCGGGACCGCGGGCAGCCGGCGCGGCAGCCACGGGCGCGAACGGCGCCGGCTCATTGTCCGCAAGAGTCCCCTGTCACGATGCAGTCCCCCAACCGCGTCTTGCGCGCCTTATCCTCCGCCGAACCGGCGCGCGCAATGGCTAGGACCGTTCCCCGAACAGGGCGGTGCCGATGCGGACGTGAGTCGCGCCGAGCATTATCGCGGTCTCGAAGTCGCCGCTCATGCCCATCGAGCGGCCTGCCAGCCCGTGATCGCGCGCGAGCTTGTCGAGGAACGCGAAGAACGGCGCCGGTTCGATCCCGAGCGGCGGGACGCACATCAGCCCGGCGAGCGGGATGTCCGCATCCCGGGCCTCGGCCAGGAGCGCGGTCAGCTCCGCAATCGCCACGCCACCCTTCTGAGGTTCCTCGCCGATGTTGACCTGGACGAAGCACGGCACGCGCCGCCCGCTCTTGTCCATCGCCCTGGCCAGCGCGGCGACGAGGCTGGAACGGTCGAGCGAGTGGATTGCATCGAACAGCGCGACCGCCTCGTCCGCCTTGTTCGACTGCAGCCGGCCGACGAGGTGCAGTTCGACGCCCGGGAACCGTTCGCGCAGCGCCGGCCACTTGGCCTGGGCCTCCTGCACGCGGTTCTCGCCGAAAGTACGCTGGCCGGCCTCGATCAGCGGGACGATCGCTTCGACAGGATGGGTCTTGCTGACCGCGACCAGCGTGACCTCGTCGCGTTCCCGCCGGGCGACGCGGCAGGCACGCGCGATCCGTTCCTCGACCGCGGCAAGCAGGGTGGCTGCGCTTTCCATGCGCCGCGCTATAGCGGGGGAATGCGTACGCGCCAGAGCCCAACTCGTCCCCTGCCCGAGCTGTGGCTCGTATCCGACGCGCGCAACGACGCCGGGCTCGAAGGGGCGCTGCGGCGGCTGCCGCGCGGTTCGGGCTTCGTCTACCGCCACTACCACCTGCCCGAGGCCGAGCGCATGGCCCGGTGGCACGCGCTGCTGCGCATCGCCCGCGCCCGAGGCCATCTCGCGATCCTCGCCGACAGCGCGCTGACCGCGCGGGAATGGGGCGCCGACGGCCTCTACGGCGCACCCCGCGCGCTTTACCCCGCCAGCCGTCTCGTCACGCTTGCCACCGCTCATTCGCTGCGCGAGATCGGCGAGGCCAACCGCGTCCGCGCGACCGCGGTAATGCTGTCCCCGGCCTTCCCGACGCGCTCGCATCTCGGGGCGAAAGCACTGGGCGCCGTGCGCTTCCGCCTGCTCGCGCGCCAGGCGCGCGTTCCGGTCATCGCGCTTGGCGGCATGACCGCACGCACTGCGCGTCGGCTGCGCTGGTCGCGGTGGGCGGCGATCGACGGGTTGTCCTGAGTTTTCGCACGAAGGCGCGAAGACGCGAGGAGGTCACGTCCGACATCCCGGCCGCCCCTGGCCGCGAAGTGGCCCATCCTGTCCTTCGGACGGGACCAGCATTGGCAATGGGGCGCCATGATCTTCGTGCCTTTGCGTCTTTGCGCGAAACCAGGAAGAGAACCCACGCTGGCGGAACAAAAAGCGATTCTTGACGGCGAGTCCGCCGAAGAGGATGATGCGCGCCGCTCGAACGCGAGGGGAACGAGATGGCAACACGCGCGCTGACGCGCTCCGGCCCCCGGGCGCAGCCCGCCGACTGGCGTGCCGCGTTCCGCCGTTCGCTCGCGCGCGCCGGCCAGCTTACCGGCGCCGCGGTGCTCGGCGTGGCGACGCTGTTCCTCGCCCTCGCGCTGGTCTCGTATACCCAGACCGATCCCTCGTTCTCGACGGCTGCCGGCGGCGAGGTCGCCAACTGGATGGGTGCGCCCGGCGCCTATGCGGCCGACGGTGCCCTGTTCCTGTTCGGCCTGGTCGCCGTGCTGCTGGTGCCGATGCTCTACGCCTTCGCCAGCAAGCTGTGGCGCGACGCCGAGGCCGAGGAGACGCCGCACGGGCGCCGCTGGTGGCGCACGCTGGCGCTGCTGGTGCTGGCGATGGTGCTGCTCGGCACGGCGCTTTCGCTGCTGACCCGCGACTGGAGTGCGCTGCCCGACAGCCTGCCCGCGTCCTACGGCGGCCTGTTCGGCCTGCTCGGCGCGGGCGCGATCGAGGCGCTGGCTGGGCTCCTGCCGGAATCGGCGCGGTTCTGGACCGTGCTCGGCCTCGGGCTGGCGAGCTTCGCGGTCGGCGCGGTGCTCGTCGCCCGGGTCTTCGCCTTCGACTGGGCGCGGCTGATGACGCTCCCCGCGCTGTTGCGGCGGCTGCCCGTGCGCGAGGATCCCAACCCGTTCAAGCCGCGCAAGGAGCGGCGCGCCGCGCGGCCCGAGCCGCTGGCCGCGGTCGACGAGGAACCTCAGCGCCGGCCGCCCGAGATCAGCGACCCGAGCCTGCCGCCGCGTCCGGCCAGGCCGGCCGGCAAGGCGCGCCAGCAGGACCTGTTCGACACCTACCAGCTGCCGAGCCTCGACCTGCTCGCCGATCCTCCGGCCGACACCGCGCCCAAGCTCGACAAGCTCGCACTCGAGCGCAACGCGCGGCTGCTCGAAAACGTGCTCGACGACTTCAACGTCAAGGGCGAGATCACCGCGGTGCGCACCGGCCCGGTGGTGACGATGTACGAGCTCGAGCCGGCGCCGGGCATCAAGGCCAGCCGCGTGATCGGCCTCGCCGAGGACATCGCCCGCAACATGAGCGCGATCTCGGCGCGCGTCAGCCCGATTCCGGGAAAGACCGTGATGGGCATCGAGCTGCCCAACGCCGACCGCCAGACGGTCAGCTTCAAGGAACTCGCCGCGAGCGAGGCTTTCGCCGGGCACAAGGGCATGCTGCCGATCATCCTCGGCAAGGACATTGCCGGCGAGCCGGTGGTCGCCGACCTCGCGGCGATGCCGCACCTGCTCGTCGCCGGCACCACCGGCTCGGGCAAGTCGGTCGGCCTCAACGCGATCCTGCTGTCGCTGCTCTACCGCTTCACGCCCAACGAGTGCCGGCTGATCCTGATCGACCCGAAGATCCTCGAGCTCAAGGTCTACGACGACATCCCGCACCTGCTCTCGCCGGTGGTGACCGATCCGCACAAGTCGGTCCGCGCGCTCAAGTGGGCGGTCGAGGAGATGGAGCGCCGCTATCGGATGATGAGCGACATCGGCGTGCGCAACCTCGCGGGTTTCAACGAGCGCGTCGCCGCGGCAATCGCCAAGGGCAAGCCGCTCGGCCGCCGCATCCAGACCGGGTTCGATCCCGACACCGGCGAGGAGCTGATCGAGGAGGAGCAGCTCGACTACGAAGTGCTGCCGCAGATCGTGCTGATCGTCGACGAGCTGGCCGACCTGATGATTACCGTCGGCAAGGAGATCGAGGTGCTGATCCAGCGGCTCAGCCAGAAGAGCCGAGCCGCCGGCATCCACCTGATCATGGCGACGCAGCGTCCCTCGGTCGACGTTATCACCGGCGTGATCAAGGCCAATCTGCCGACCCGGATCAGCTTCAACGTCACCAGCCGGATCGACAGCCGCACGATCCTCGGCGAACAGGGCGCCGAGCAGCTGCTGGGCAAGGGTGACATGCTGTTCAAGCCGAGCTCGGGCCCGCTGCGCCGCGTGCACGGCCCGTTCGTCAGCGACGACGAAGTCGAGCGCGTCGCCAACCACTGGCGGGCGCAGGGGACGCCGGCCTACGTCGATTCGGTGACCGAGGAACCCGAGGACAGCTTCTTCGGCTTCGACGACGAGCTCACCGCCAGCGACAATCCCGAGGAGCGCAGGTACCGCCAGGCCTGCCAGATCGTGTTCGAGAACCAGAAGGCGAGCGGCAGCTGGCTGCAGCGGCAGATGGGCGTCGGCTACAACACCGCGGCCAAGTGGATCGAGCGGATGGAGGCCGAGGGCCTCGTCGGCCCGGCCAACCACGTCGGGCGGCGCGAGATCTACCGGGACCGGGACGGGAACCCGATTTGATCGCCCGCGCCGGATGTCTCGTCGCGGCGGTGCTGGTGGCCGCCTGCCAGCCGGCTGCATCCGACCGCAGCGCGGACCGCGCCGAGATCCACGCGCTGCTGGTTGACTACGGTCGTACGCTCGACGCGCGCGATTTCGACGGGTTCGCCGGGCTGTTCGCCGAGAACGGGGTCTACGTCGCGGGCGGAGGCGGCGGCGAGCCGCTGTCGGGGCCCGAAGCGGCCGAGGCGATGCGGCGGGGGTTTGCTGAGAACGCGCTCGGCTTCGCCGAGCCGAACTACCACCTGTTCTTCAACGAGACGGTGACCTTCACCGGTCCCGACAGCGCCACAGCCACCTCGCAGTCGCTGTACATGGTCCCCGGCGAGGACGGCGCGCCGAGGGCGGCGATGATGGCCGGGTACGACGACGAGCTGGTGCGCGAGGACGGGCGCTGGAAGTTCGCCCGCCGCACCGTTCGCGGACTGATGCCGGCCGCGCCCTCGCGCTAGGGTCCGGCTTCGGCAGGGCGGTCCCGCGGGACCGCGCGGCAGCTTCGCGCATTCCCCTGCAATGACCCGCAAACCGACGGATCCGAGCCACGGCGCACGCGCGCCATGAGAGAGGTGCTCGAGATCTTCGTCGAGATCGTCCTGGCCATCGCCGGAGCGGTGGCGCTGTCGGCCCTGGTGGTCGGCGGGGTTCTGGTGCTGGTCGGCTGCGTGGTCTTCGGCAGTTGCTGGAGCCTGCTCGGCTGGCGCCGCCGGCGATCGGACCGGCCCGGCGAACGTGACTGATGCCGCCGGCCCACGGCTTCCCCTCGCGGCGCGGCTGTGCAAGTCTGGGGGCAAGGGAGAGGAGCTCATGGCCAGCAAGTACGAAGCCGAAGTCTACCGCTGCATGGATCCGTCGATCGCGCTGCACGACCGCACCGAGAACCCGCTGCACCGCGCGATCCTCAAGAACTTCTGCCGCCACGTCCATCTCGAGGGTGCCGGGATGTTCGAGGAGATCACCGCGTCCGACATGATGGCCGATGACCCGGTCTATCACATCACCTGGGGCGAGAAGCCGTTCCAGGTCTCCGGGCGCCAGGGCGTATTCGACTTCTACTCGAGCATCGGCGAGATCGTGCTGTGGAACTCGGGCGACCTCGTCGCGGTCGCCGACTGGGGCATTGCCGACGAGATGTGGTTCCATCAGATGTCGACCGGCGCCGAGCTGAAGAAGCTCGGGCACGGGGTCGACAAGGACGACGGCCTCTACCTGGTCCATTCGCTGCAGGCGTTCATCTGGCCCTACGACGAGAAGGCACGCCTCAAGGGCGAGCACCTCTACGAGGACAAGTCGACGCTGAGGATCGAGGAGATCGACCCGGCCGACTACATGACGCCGGCACGGGTGCGCGAGATCCACCGCGAATGCCTCGCCGAGCTCGAGGAGCGCTGGGGTCCCGAATACTGGGTCTATCGAGGCTGACGAAAAGGCTTTCCTACAGGGGCCGGTTGCTGCCAGCATCGCCGGTCGGAATCGGACAGGATTCGGCTCGCCGGAAGCGGGATGGAGGGGACACCGGTATGCATCTAGTCGATACGCTTCGCTTTTCCGCCGCCCTGTTCGGCGCCGCCGCTCTTGCCGCCGCTGCGCCGGCGCACGCCGAGTGGGTGGCCAGCTGGACCGCCGCGCCGCACGCGCCGCTCGGCACGCAGGGACCGTTCGCCGCGGCGAGCTACGACAACGTGACGATCACCCAGATCATTCGCCTGACCGAAGGCGGGACCCGGCTGCGCGTGCGGCTGTCGAACCGCTACGGCCCGGCGCCGCTCAGGATCGGCGCCGCGCGAGTGGTGCAGATCGACGAGGCCAACAACGAGGTTCCGGGCACCGCGCGCACGCTGACCTTCGGCGGCGATCCGACCGCGGTGATCCCGCGCGGCGCGCCGTTCCTGAGCGACGCGGTCGAGGTCGACCTGCCCGACCTCGCGCGGCTCAAGGTCGAGCTCTACCTGCCGACCGAGACCGGCCCGTGCACCTGTCACCTGACCGGGGTCGACGAGCTTGCCGTCTCACCGCCCGGCAACTTCGTCGGCAAGCCGTTCGAACCGGTTTCGACAGCGCAGTTCCGCGCGTTCCTCGCCGGAGTCGAGGTCGATTCGCCCGACGCGCTCGGCACGATCGTCGCCTACGGCGATTCGATCACCGACGGTGTCGGCGCGACTCCCGGTGCCAACAACCGCTGGCCCGACGTGCTCGCCGACCGGCTGCAGGCGGCGGGACTCGAAT
The DNA here is from genome assembly GCA_937898525.1 of uncultured Sphingomonadales bacterium. Lineage (GTDB taxonomy): Bacteria > Pseudomonadota > Alphaproteobacteria > Sphingomonadales > Sphingomonadaceae > Croceibacterium_A. The sequence continues at coordinate 46,945 of CALCBC010000130.1, read as the reverse complement.
GGGCGGTCGCCAATCAGGCGATCAGTGGCAACCGCGTGCTCAGCCCGGGGATGGGGGAGGCGGCGCTTGCACGCTTCGACGAGGACGTGCTGAGCCTGCCGGGGGTCAAGTACATCATCCTGTTCGAAGGAGTGAACGATATCGGGCAACGCTTCGCCCGGCGTGATCCGAACCAGCCCGGCTTTCCCGGGCTCGACCAGCCTGAGATCACGGTCGAGGAGATGATCGCCGGCTACAAGCAGATCGTCGCCCGCGCGCACGCCAAGGGGATCAAGGTGATCGGCTCGCCGATCGGGCCCTACAAGGGTGCCGCCTACTGGTCCGAGGAAGGCGAGGCCGCCCGGCAGGCGATCAACGACTGGATCCTCAACAGCGGCACGTTCGATGCGATCGTACGGCTCGACACCGCCTTCGCCGATCCCGACGATCCGGCGAAGATGCGTGACGGCTACCACATGGGCGACTTCCTCCACGGCAGCCCCGAGGGACTCAGGGCAGTCGGGGAGTCGATCGACCTCGCGCTGTTCAAGGCGGACTGAGCTTCAGCCTGCCTTGCCGACCGGGCGGGCGTGGCCGCCGTGGCGCAGGAAATCGCGATCGATCCGGTCGATCAGCTCCTGCCCTTCGGCCTTGCCCGCATTGAGACGCAGGATTTCGTCGATCTTGGCCTCGAGCCGGTCGTCGTTCTCTTTCGAGGCGGGCGAGCCCAGGTAGAGGAAGTAGGCGAGGCCGACGACCTGCCAGATCAGCTGGAGGAACTCCGACTGCCAATTCTCGAACGTGTCGCGCGCGATCTGGTTGGCAAATTCGGCGAACTCGGGGCTCTGGCCGTGCTGGCGGGCCTCGTCCCCGAACGCCTGCCAGCCGAAGTACCAGTGCAGGAGCATCGAGATGAGGAAGAACGCCAGCGTGATCCACGCGTAGCTGTACTTGCCGAGCAGGCCGAGCCTGGCCGCGGCGCGTTCCGGGGTTTCGGGGGTATCGACCATCGCAGGTCTCCATCGAGGGGTCCGCTTCGGGAACGCGGCAGACAGCCCGCGGTGCCGGAAGGAGGTCGCCGGAACCATGGCAACCGTCGCGCATTTCGGGCGCCGATGAGGGGTCTCTCCGCGCATTGCGCCGCGCCCCTGTGCGCCGCTGCCGCCGGCCTGTTCGCAGGCTGCGGCGGCAGCAGTGGCGGTGGCGTGAGCAACGCTCCTCCTGCCATCCGGTCGGCTGCGGCGTGTTCATGATCCGGTCGACGGGCCGGGTGCGCCCGGTGAGCCCTGCCGATCCCCGTTCAACCGCCGTGCTCATCGAGCCAGCGGCGCGCCTCGCGTGCCTCGGCGCAGAGATCGCCGCTGCGGCGGCAATGCGCCTCGAGCGATTCGACGCCCTCCCGCTGGCGGTCGAGGAACCACGGGTCGCTGCGGAGTGCCGGCGAATAGACGTCGCGCACGGGCGCGGCCTCGCGCGGCCGGTCGGGCGCAGCCGACGGACTGCCGCCGCCGAGACTCGCGACCAGCAGGCCGGCCGGAAAGGCCAGCGCCGCGCCGACGAGCCCGGTAACGAGGAACTTCGGCAGGTCCTTCCGGTTCACCGGCCGATCCTGCCCCCGGCCGCCCTTCGGCGGCAACCCTTTCCGCGCGCTCGGATTGCGCGGCGATGGTAGCAGGCGTAACGACCCGAACGGGAGGAGAGAGCCCATGCTGATCGGCTGCCCGCGCGAGATCAAGAACCAGGAATACCGCGTCGGGCTGACGCCCGAGAGCGTCAAGGAGCTGGTCAAGCGCGGCCACGCGGTCTGGGTCGAGACCGGTGCCGGGCTCGGCATCGGCGCCGACGACGACCAGTACCGTGCCGCCGGCGCCGAGATCGTCGACGGCCCCGAACCGATCTTCCTCCGCTGCGAGATGGTGGTGAAGGTCAAGGAGCCGCAGCCCGACGAGCGCGCGCTGCTGCACGAGGGACAGGTGCTCTACGCCTATCTGCACCTCGCGCCGGACCCCGAGCAGACCGCCGACCTCGTCGCCTCGGGCGTGACCGCGATCGCCTACGAGACCGTCACCGGCCCCGGGGGGACGCTGCCGCTGCTCAAGCCGATGAGCCAGGTCGCCGGGCGAATGAGCATCCAGGCCGGGGCGACCGCGCTCGAGAAGGCGCACGGCGGGCGCGGCGTGCTGCTCGGCGGCGTGCCCGGGGTCATGCCGGGAACGGTAGCGGTGATCGGCGGCGGCGTGGTCGGGTTCAACGCCGCGCAGATGGCGGTCGGGCTCGGCGCCGACGTGACGATCCTCGACCACGATCCCGAAGTGCTCGAACGGCTCGGGGTTCACTTCGAAAGCCGCGCGAAGACCCGCTTCGCCAACGAGGCCAACGTCGCCGAAATGGTCGCCCGGGCGGACCTCGTGATCGGCGCGGTGCTGGTGCCGGGCGCCGCGGCGCCGAAGCTGGTCACGCGCGAGATGCTCAAGGAGATGAAGACCGGCTCGGTGCTGGTCGACGTGGCGATCGACCAGGGCGGCTGTTTCGAGACCAGCCGGCCGACCACTCACGACAATCCGACTTTCGTGGTCGACGGCATCGTCCACTACTGTGTCGCCAACATGCCGGGAGCGGTCGCCCGCACGAGCACGTATGCGCTCAACAACGTGACCTTGCCGCGCGCACTGAAGATCGCCGACCTCGGGTGGAAGCGCGCGATGCGCCGCGACCCGCACCTCGCCGCCGGCCTCAACGTCCACGCCGGGCGGGTGACCTATCCGGCTGTCGCGGCCGAACTTGGCTACAAGCTGCTGCGGGTCGAGGAAGCGATCACCGAGTAGGCCGCCGCGCTCAGCCGAGGAACGGGGCCGAGACTTCGGCCGGCACGCGCACCAGCTTTCCGCTCGACCGGTCGATCATCGCCCAGGTCGTCTTCGCCCTGACCACCGCTCGGTCGTTCGCGTCGGTGAAGGTGAAGTGCCGGTCGAAACGGGCGCCGGCGGGAGCTTCGCGAATCTCGGTCACCGCTTCGACGCTGTCGCCGAGGTCGATGTTGCCGCGATAGTCGATCTCGTGCCGGGTCACGACCCAGGCATAGGCGGCGACGTGCGCGGGCTCGGCGTCGCGCAGCCAGTGCGCGGTGGCGATGTCCTCCATCCAGCGGACCCACACGGTGTTGTTGACGTGCCCGTTCTCGTCGATGTGCTCGGGAAGAGCGGTGAAGGTCATGGCGAAGCGGTTGCTCATCGCGGTCAGCCTACCGGTTGCGGATGGGGAATCCAGAGCCTCGCTCGCTCCCACTCCCCGGAGCGGAGGGAACGGCGAAAAGAGGGACAGTCCCTGGCTTCGGCCGTCATCCTGCAACAAGTTCAGGATGACCAATGAGGTGGGAGTTCATCGTGCCTCGGCGCCCCCTCCCTACGGCTCCACCCCCATCTGCCACAGGATGAACGCGTACTCCTCGGCTGTCTCGCGCAGGCTCTCGAACCGGCCGGACTTGCCGCCGTGGCCGGCGCCCATGTTGATCTTCAGGAGCAGCTCGTTGTCGTCGGTCTTGAGCTCGCGCAGGCGGGCGACCCACTTGGCCGGCTCCCAGTAGGTCACGCGCGGGTCGTTGAGGCCCGCGGTGACCAGCAGCGGCGGGTAGGCCTGGGCCTTCACGTTGTCGTAGGGCGAATAGCTGCGGATCAGCTCGAACGCGGCCTTGTCCTCGATCGGGTTGCCCCATTCGGGCCATTCGCCGGGGGTCAGCGGCAGCGAGGCGTCGAGCATCGTCGCGAGCACGTCGACGAACGGCACGTGGGCAACGACCGCGCCCCACAGCTCGGGGTCGGAGTTGATGACCGCGCCCATCAGCTCGCCGCCGGCCGAGCCGCCGGAAATGCTGATCCGCCCGGCCTCGGTGTAGCCGCGCGCGATCAGGCCGCGCGCGACGTCGACGAAGTCGTTGAAGGTGTTGGTTCGCTGGTCGAGCTTGCCGGCCTTGTACCAGGCGCGGCCGAGGTCGTCGCCACCGCGGATGTGCGCGATCGCATAGGCGAAGCCGCGGTCGACCAGGCTCAGCCGCGTGATCGAGAAACCCGGGTCGATGGCGATGCCGTAGGCACCATAGCCGTAGAGGTGCAGCGGGCCCGGTGAGCGGCGGTCCCTGCGGTACATGATCGAGACCGGGATCGGCGTGCCGTCGCGCGCGGGAATCTCCAGCCGCTCGGTCGCATAGAGCGAGGCATCGTAGCCTGAGGGAATTTCCTGGACCTTGAGCAGCTCGAGCCGGCGCTCGGCGACGTGATAGTCGTAGGTGCTCGCAGGGCTGACCATCGATTCGTACGACAGCCGGATCGCGGTCTGCTCGTACTCGGGATTGTTGCCCGTGCCCGCCGAGTAGCTCGCCTCGGGGAATTCGATCGGCTCGATGCGGGAGGGGTCGTCGTAGTAGCGGATCTCGAGGCGATCGAGCCCCCCGAGCCGGCCCTCGACCACGTAGAAGTCGCGGAACAGCTCGAACCCGGTCAGGTAGAACGCGTCGGTGCCCTCGATCAGCGTGGTCCATTCGCCGGGGTTGGCGAGCGGCGCCGCAGCGAGACGGAAATTCTCGTGCGTGTCGTTGGCGTGAATGTAGAGCGCGTGGCCGGCGCCCTCGGGGCGTACGTCGACGTCGTATTCGACGCCCTTCTCGCGCGGACGGACGAGGATCGGCGCGGCGAGCGGGTCGGCGGCGGGGATCAGCCGCACTTCGCTGGTCTCGTGGTCGCCGGTCGAAACGATCACCCAGTCCTCGGCCGCCGAGAGCGAGGCCGAGACGCGGAAGCCGTCGTCATCCTCGTGGTAGAGTTCGACGTCCTCACCGATCGGCCGGCCGAGCCAGTGCAGGCGCGCGTTGTCGGTGCGCCACTGCTCGTTGGCAAGCGAGTAGATCAGCCCCTTGTCGCCGGCGACCCAGACCAGCGCAGAGAGCGTTCCGGGAATTTCATCGGGCAGGTGCTCGCCGGTCGCGAGATCCTTGATCCGCACGGTGAAGCGCTCGGAGCCGTTGTCGTCGACCGAGTAGGCGAGCAGCCGGCCGTCCTTGCTGACCGAGATCGCGCCGAGGCGGAAGTAGTCCTTGCCCTCGGCGAGCGCGGGCTCGTCGAGGATCAGCTCGTCGGGGCCGCCCGCGACCGGCCTGCGCCACCACTTCTTGTACTCGGCGCCCTCCTCGAACTCGATCCAGTAGAGCCAGTCGCCATCCTTCTGCGGAACCGACTTGTCGGCCTCCTTGATCCGCGCGCGCATCTCGCGGAACAGCGCCTCGACCGTATCCTTGTGCGGAGCCATCCGCGCCTCGAACCAGGCGTTCTCGGCGGCGAGATGGTCGAGGACTTCCTTGTCGGTGACCTCGGGGTAGCCGGGATCGCGCAGCCAGGCGTAGTCGTCGGTGATGGTGATCCCGTGGTGAGTGACGCTGGAGGGCTTCTTCGCGGCGACCGGCGGCCGCGGGGGAGTGGCATCGTTCATGGGCCGCCTCTATGTAGGTGGGGAAAGGACCGCAACAATGCTGATGCAGACCCACGAAGCCCGGCTCGCCGCGCTGCGCAAGGAGCTCGAGCGGCAGGGCCTCGACGGGTTCGTGATCCCGATCTCGGACGAGCACCTTTCGGAATACGTCGGCGCCTATGCCCAGCGGCTCGCCTGGCTGACGGGGTTCGGCGGTTCGGCCGGAACGGCGGCGGTGCTGAGGGACAAGGCGGCGATCTTCGTCGACGGGCGCTACACGCTGCAGGTCCGCGACCAGGTCGACGGGCGGCTCTACGAATACAAGTCGGTGCCGCAGGACAAGCTGGCCGACTGGCTGGCCGAGAACGCGGCCGAGGGGGCGAAGATCGGCTTCGATCCGTGGCTGCACACGAGCGGCTGGGTGAAGGCGACCGCCAAGGCGCTCGAAAAGGTGGGTGCAGAGCTGGTCCCGGTCGAGGCCAACCCGGTCGACGCGGTCTGGCAGGACCGTCCGGAGCCATCCTCTGCCCCGGCCTTCGTGCAGGATGACGCGCTTGCAGGCCGCTCGAGCGCCGACAAGCGCGCCGAGGTCGGCGAGTGGCTCAAGGCCGAGAAGCTCGACGCGGCGGTGATCTCGGCGCTCGATTCGGTCGCCTGGCTGCTCAACGTGCGCGGCTCGGACGTCGACCGCACCCCGGTGGCGCTGTCCTATGTGATCGCGCATGCCGACGGCACGGCGGACTGGTTCATCGCCCCGGGCAAGGTGCCGCCCGAAGTCGCCGCGCATCTCGGCAACGCGGTGCGCGTGCGCCCGCGCGACACCTTCACCGCGGCGCTGGCCGCGCTTTCAGGCAAGCGGGTTGCGGCCGATCCCGATCGCTCGGTCGCGGCGATCTTCACCGCGCTCGAGGCGGCCGGGGCCGAAGTCGTGCGCGCCACCGACCCGGTCGTGCTGCCCAAGGCGATCAAGAACGAGGCCGAGCGCGCCGGCCACCGCGCGGCGCAGGCGCGCGACGGCGCGGCCGTGGCGCGGTTCCTCCACTGGCTGTCGGTCGAGGGGCCGAAGGGCACGGTCGACGAGCTGTCTGCCGCCGCGCGGTTGCACGAATTTCGCAAGGACACCGGCGACCTGCGCGACCTGTCGTTCGACACGATCAGCGGCGCCGGCCCTAACGGGGCGATCGTTCACTACCGGGTCAGCGAGGAGACCAACCGCCGGCTCGATCCGGACAGCGTCTATCTCGTCGATTCGGGTGGCCAATACGCCGACGGCACGACCGACATCACCCGTACCGTGTGGATCGGGCCGGGCGAGCCGCCGGCCGAGGTCAAGGACCGCTTCACCCGCGTGCTCAAGGGGCACATCGCTCTCGCAGTGCAGACCTTCCCGCAGGGGACTACCGGCTCGCAGCTCGACACGCTCGCGCGCCAGTTCCTGTGGCAGGCGGGCCTCGACTACGCCCACGGCACGGGGCACGGCGTCGGCGCGTTCCTCGCGGTGCACGAGGGCCCGCAGCGCATCGCCAAGCCCCGCGGGGGGCAGGCCGGTACCGAGCAGGAGCTGATGGCCGGGATGATCCTCTCGAACGAGCCCGGCTACTACAAGACCGGTGAGTACGGCATCCGCATCGAGAACCTGGTGCTGGTCGAGCCGCGCGAGATTGACGGGGGCGAAGGCGAGTGGCTCGGGTTCGAGACGCTGACGCTGGCGCCGATCGACCGGAGGCTGGTCGACCGCACACTGCTGAACGAGGCGGAAGTCGCGTGGTGGAACGCCTACCACGCGCGGGTGCGCGAGGTGCTCGCGCCGCGGATCGAGGGCGCGGCGCTGGCCTGGCTCGAACAGGCGTGCGCGCCCCTGTAGGGGCGAGGTTGTCTTCCGGGAGAATGCCGCATGACCGTCCGCTCGCTCGAACGCTTTCCGATACATCTCGGCAAGGGCGCCACGGCCGTGCCGCAGCCCGAGTTCCCGCGCGATGAGCGCGCCATGCAGTGGTACATGGACTACGGCGCGCGCCACGCCGACGACGGCAGCGAGGGCCGGCTGGTATCGTGCTTCCGCTTCACCGAGGACTGGAAGGGCTGGGAGATGCACCCGGCCGGCGACGAGGTCGTCGTCTGCGTCGAGGGTTCGATGACGCTGATCCAGGAAATCGACGGCGAGGAAGTCCGCACGACGCTGTCGCCGGGCGAATACGCGATCAACCCGCCCGGCGTCTGGCACACGGCGGACGTCCCGGACCACGCGACCGGTTTCTTCATCACCGCCGGAGCCGGCACGCAGGGCCGGCCGCGCTGATCGGCCCGCATGCGTCGACGGGCATAGGGCGAACAAGCCCGCTCGCGCGAGACAATTTGCGACACTTTTGCCCGCCGTCGGCAAAGAGGTGCGACATTGGCAGGGTAGAACGGCAATCGGGTCGCGGGGCGCCGCTCCCTTGCTCCCCTTCAGGCTGGCGCCCCGTTACCCTGAATGCGGGTCGTGGGGATTCGGGAACGGCGGAAGGCCCCTGATGGCCTCGCCAAGTCAAACCCCGCCCGGGCAGGAGGAGTCTCATGCGCAGGACGCTTACCCTGACGCTAGCCGCGGGCATCGCGCTGGCCGGCACCGCCGCCGATGCGCGTGGCGCGGAGCCGCGAATCGTGACCCGCGCCAATGTCGAGCAGCGCGTCGGCGAAATGTTCGGGCGGATGGACGTCAACGGCGACGGTCGCATCGATGCGGCCGATCGCGGGGCCGCGCGCCGCCAGGCTTTCGAGCGAATCGATACCGACGGCAACGGTGAGCTCAGCTTCGCCGAGTTCGAGGCGCGGCGCACTCGGTACCGCGAGGCCCGCGCCGAAGGCGAAGCTGCCCGCCGGCCTGGCTTCGCCCGGCGTGGACGACACGGAATCGGCCCCGGCCTGGCGCACTCGGCGGATGCCGACGGCGACGGCGTCGTGAGCCAGGAAGAGTTCGCCAGCGCGGCGCTGGCGCGGTTCGATCGCCTCGATGCCGACGGCGATGGTACAATCAGCCTTGAGGAAAGCCGCGAAGCGCGCCAACAGATGCGGCACCACATGCGCCGCGGTCGACAGGGCCGCGATGCAGGCTGACAACCAACCGGAGACGGCGGCACTGGCGAACGAACCGACCGCGACTCACATTCTGCTCGTCGACGACGAGCCCAGCCTGAGACAGCCGCTGGCCGACTATCTCGTCCGCCAAGGCTTCGTCGTGCGCCAGGCGGAAGACGCCGCCAAGGCCCGCGCGGCGCTGCTCGAGCAGACGCCGGATCTCGTGCTGCTCGACATCATGATGCCGGGTGAGGACGGGCTGTCGCTGTGCCGCCACCTGAGCGAGGCGAAGAACATTCCGGTCATCCTGCTGACCGCGAGAGGCGAAGCGACCGATCGCATTGTCGGCCTCGAGATCGGCGCCGACGACTACGTGGTGAAGCCGTTCGAGCCGCGCGAACTCGTCGCGCGGATCCGCTCGGTCCTGCGGCGGGCGAGCAAGGCCGCCTCGGCAACTCCCGAGGAAGACGCTCTCTACGAGTTCGAAGGCTGGCTGCTCGACCCCCTCAAGCGGCGCCTGACAGATCCAGAGGGCACCGTGGTGCCGCTGTCGTCGGCCGAGTTCCGCCTGCTCGTCGCGTTCCTGACGCATCCGCGGCAGGTGCTCGACCGCGACCGGCTGCTCGACATGGTCCAGGGCCGCGAGGCGCACCTGTTCGACCGCGCGGTCGACAACCAGGTCAGCCGGCTGCGGCGCAAGATGGAAGAGGACAGCCGCGATCCCAAGCTGATCCAGACCGTGTGGGGCGGCGGCTATCGCCTCGCCGCCGACGTCCGCCGTGTGCCCGCGGACCGCGGCTGACGGGTTGATGCGCCACGTCCTTCCGCGAAGCCTGCTCGGCCAGATGCTGCTGGCCGTCGCGCTCGCGCTGCTGGTGGCGCAGACGGTCTCGGCCGTGTTGCTCTATCGTTCGGCCGAGCAGCGGCGCGAGATGATCGCGGCCAACAGTCTCGCCTTCCAGCTGGTGACCGAACCGCGGTTCGATTTCCGCACGTCCGACCCGCAGCGGCCCGGCAAGGCCAACCGCGGGCGCTGGCAGCGGCTGCGGATCCAGCGGACCGACGAGCGGCCGGTGCTGCCCGGGGAAGTGCGCGATACCACGCGCGAAGAGCTGCTGCACTCGATCCTCGAGGGCCAGGGTGTCGAGCCGGCCGAGCTGGTCGTCGTCGTGCGCGACGTGGTCGACGACAGCTACGTGATGGACCAGCTCGACGCGCGCGAGCGGGTCGAGTGGGGCCGCGGCCGGATGCTCATTGCGGGCATGCTGCGCCAGGGCGAGACGGAATGGACCGTCGCGCGCTGGCCGCTGGCCGAGACCGAACCGAGCCAGCTCGGAATGCTGATCGGCCAGACGCTGCTGCTCTATGTCGTGCTCGTCGGCGGCCTCGCCTGGCTGCTGCGCCGGATCACACGGCCGATCGCCGCGCTGACCCGCCGGCTCGAGCGATTCGCGGCGACTCGCGAGCTCGACGGCCAGCTCGAACCCACGGGCCCCGACGACACCCGCCGGCTTATCGCCGCGCACAACGCGATGGAAGCGCGCATTTCCGCTCTGCTGAACGAGAAGGACGTCATGCTCGGGGCGATCGGGCACGACCTCAAGACCCCGCTCGCGGCGCTGAGGGTGCGCATCGAATCGGTCGAGGATCCCGCCGAGCGCGCCAAGATGGTGGCGAGCATCGAGGACGTGACCCGCTCGCTCGACGACATTCTCTCGCTCGCCCGCGTGGGGCGGCCCAGCGATCCTCTGGAGCGTACCGACCTCGGCGCGCTGCTTTCCTCGGTGGTCGAGGAGTACGAGGACATGGGCGAGCCGGTCGAGCTCGGCGATACCCAACGGATCGCGATGCCGCTCCGGGCGACCTGGCTCCGCCGCGCGCTGCGCAACCTGATCGGCAACGCCTTGCGCTACGGCGAGCGGGCGCGCGCGTCGCTCGCGCGCGAAGGCGACGAGGCGGTAGTGCGGATCGAGGACGACGGCCCGGGCATTCCCGAGGGCGAGATCGCGGCGATGATGGAGCCGTTCGCGCGCGGTGAGGCGTCGCGCAACCGCGAGACCGGCGGCGCCGGCCTTGGCCTCACACTCGCCCGGGCGATCGCCGAGCAGCACGGCGGCACGCTGGCGCTGCGAAACCGCACGGGCGCCGACGGCAGGATCGAAGGTCTGCTCGCCGAGCTGCGCTTGCCGATCGACTGAGGACTTCGCCTTTCGGCGTTTGCGCTGCTAGGCGGTTGCCCGAGAAACCAACTTTCCGGAGTCGCCTTTCCTTGAAGCGTCTTGTCACCACCGCGCTTGCCGGCCTGCTCCTGGCCGGGTGCGCCGCCGCCTCGTTCGCCCAGTCCTCAGCGCCCGCACCGGCTTCCGGTCCGCTGGCGGAAACGGTGCCGAGCGACCTGCCGCGCATCGCGCACCCGTTGCACTACGCGATCGAGGTCGTGCCCGACGCGGCCAACCTCGCCTTCACCGGCACCACGGCCATCGACATCGAGGTGTACGAACGGACCGACGCGCTGACGCTTCACGCCAACGAACTCGAGTTTGCCTCGGCACAGCTGTTGCCGGCGGGCGGCGGGGGCGAAGGCGTGGCGCTGATTCCCGAGGTCGACGCGGAAGCGCAGACTGTCCGGCTCGTCGCGCCCGAGGCGATCGGGCCCGGCCGCTACCGGCTCGCGTTCGCGTACAGCGGCAAGATCAACACGCAGGCCACCGGGCTGTTCGCCCTCGACTATCCCGACAAGCGCACGGGCGAGACCGTGCGCGGGCTGTTCACCCAGTTCGAGGCGCCCGACGCGCGCCGCTTCGCGCCAATGTTCGACGAGCCGAGCTACAAGGCCACCTTCGACCTCTCCGCCGTGGTGCCCTCCGGGCAGATGGCAGTCGGCAACATGCCGATCGTGCGCGAGGAATCGCTGGCGGACGGGCGCAAGCGGGTGACCTTCGCGACCACGCCGCTCATGTCGAGCTACCTGCTGTTCTTCGCGGTCGGCGACTTCGAGCGGCTTTCGACCAAGGGGCCCGGGGGAGTCGACGTCGGCATCGTCAGTCCGGCGGGCAGCGGCGAGCAGGCGCGGCTCGCGCTCGAATCGACCCCGCCGATCCTCGAATATTACACCGACTACTTCGGCGTGCCCTATCCGCTGCCCAAGCTCGACAACATCGCTGCGCCCGGCCAGTCGCAGTTCTTCGGCGCGATGGAGAACTGGGGCGCGATCCTGACCTTCGAGCGCTTTCTGCTGATCGACCCGACCATCACCGATCCGGCAACGCAGAATTACATGTACACCGCGCTCGCCCACGAGATCGCGCACCAGTGGTTCGGCGACATCGTCACCATGGCCTGGTGGGACGACCTGTGGCTCAACGAGGGCTTCGCCAGCTGGATGGAGACCAAGGCGAGCGCGAAGTTCCGCCCCGACTGGTACCCGCTGGTCGGACGGGTCAACGGCCGCGAAACCGCGATGGGCTACGACGCCTTCGCCACCACCCATCCGGTGATCCAGCCGATCCGCACGGTGGCTGAGACCAACGACGCGTTCGACGCGATCTCCTATTCGAAGGGGGAGGCGGTCATCGCGATGCTCGAGGCCTATGCCGGCGAGGAAACCTGGCGCGAGGGGATCCGCCGCTACATCCAGCGCCACCGCTACGGCAACACGACCAGCGACGACCTGTGGCGCGCGGTCGAGGAGTCCGGCGCCGAGGGCCTGGTCGAGATCGCTCACGATTTCACGTTGCAGCCGGGCGTGCCACTCGTGCGCGCGGAAGCGGAGTGCCGCGAGGGAAGGACGCTGCTCGAGCTGGCGCAGAGCGAGTTCAGCCGCGACCGCAAGGACGAGGTCGCCGCCAACCCGCAGCGCTGGCGCGTGCCGATGCTGATCACGGTCGGCTCGGCGGCGCCGGTGCGCCACGTGCTCGAGGGCAGCGCATCGCTGGAGCTTCCTGGGTGCGGCGCGGTCGTCGTCAACGGCGGCCAGCTCGGCTACTTTCGCACGCTCTATTCGCCCGACATGGGGCAGGCGCTGGTCGAGGCCCTGCCGCAGCTCGAGCCGATCGACCAGCTCGGGCTCGTGCGCGATCAGTTCGCGCTGGCGCAGGCGGGCTACCTGGCGGTCGGCCGTGCGCTCGACATGCTGGTCGAGGTGCCCGGGGACGCCAACCCGGTCGTCGCGCTCGGCGCGATCGCGCGCTGGGGGCAGGTCCATGGAGTGGCCTCCGAGGAGCAGAGACCGGCGGTTGCCGCACTCGCGCGCGACGCCTGGCTGCCGCGGCTCCGGCAGCTCGGCTTCGACCCCAGGCCCAACGAATCGCTGGTCGACACCGAGCTGCGCGGCGACCTGATCCGCGTTCTCGGCAACATGGGCGACGAAACGGTCGCGGCCGAGGCGCGGCGCCGGTTCGAGTCCCTGGCGACCGACCCGAAGGCGCTCGACGGCCCGCTCAAGACCACCTGGCTCGGGATCATCGCGCGCAACGCGACTGCCGCCGAGTGGGACCGCCTCGCCCAGCTCGCCGCAACCGCGCCCACCGCGGTCGAGCGCCAGGCTTACTTCGCGCTGCTCGGCGCGCCGAAGGATGCCGCGCTGGCCGAACGGGCACTGGCCTTCGCGCTGACCGGCGAGGCCGGGACGAGCAGCGCCGCGATCATCACCGCCGTCTCGCGCGAGCATCCCGAGCTCGCGTTCGACTTCGCCCTCGCCAACCGAGCGGCGGTCGAGGCGCTCGTCGATGCCTCGGGGCGCACCGGCTACATCGCGAGCCTCGCTACCGCCTCGCGCGATCCTGAGATGATCGGCAAGCTCGAGCAGTTCGCCGAAAGTGTGCCAACCGACCAGCGCCGCAGCGTCGAACGCAGCATCGCCGCGATCCGCGAACGCCTCGACACCGAGCCGCGCCTAGCGCGCGAGGTCGACGAGTGGCTGGCGGCGCGCGCCGGCTAGCGCATCAGCCCGCCGATCAGGTTGCGCACGAAGCGGCCGACGAACGGGCCGGCGAGATCGGTCGCGATCGAGCCGGCGGCGGAGGTCGCGGCGTTGCGCATCGGATTCGAGCGCGACTTGCGCCCGGTCACGGCCGCCGCGGCGATGACCGCCGCCGAACCCATCGCCGCGCTGCCGGCGCGCTTCGCAGCCTTGCTCCAGATGCTCGGACTGAGCTGCTCGCGCTTTGCGACTTCCTCCCGGCCCTTCTCCTCCACCTCGCGTGCGGTCGCCGCGGCGTCGGCGGCCTTCTGCGCGAGCACTTCCTCGGCGCTCTCCCGGTCGATACGAGTGTCGTACTTGCCGGCGAACGGGCTGACCGACTGGACGATTGCGCGCTCCTTGTCGTCGACCGGGCCGAGCCGGCTCCTCGGCGGCTTGATCAGCGTGCGCTGGACGATCGACGGCGCGCCGTCCTCCATCAGCGTCGAGACCAGCGCTTCGCCGACCTTGAGCTCGGTGATCGCGGTGGCAACGTCGAGCTCGGGGTTGATGCGGAAGGTCTCGGCTGCCGCCTTGATCGCCTTCTGGTCGCGCGGGGTGAAGGCGCGCAGCGCATGCTGCACCCGGTTGCCGAGCTGCCCGGCGACCTTCTCGGGAATGTCGATCGGGTTCTGCGTGACGAAGAACACGCCCACGCCCTTCGAGCGGATCAGCCGCACCACCTGCTCGATCGTCTCGAGCAGCGCCTGCGGCGCGTCGTCGAACAGCAGGTGCGCCTCGTCGAAGAAGAACACCAGCTTCGGCTTCTCGGGGTCGCCGACCTCGGGCAGCACCTCGAACAGCTCGGCGAGCAGCCACAGCAGGAACGTCGCGTAGAGCTTTGGCGTGCGCATCAGCTTGTCGGCGGCGAGCACGTTGACGATCCCCCGGCCCTGCTCGTCGGTACGGATGAAATCCTCAATCTCGAGTGCCGGCTCGCCGAAGAACAGCTCGCCTCCCTGGCTTTCGAGGGCGAGCAACTGGCGCTGGATCGTGCCGATGGTGGCCTTCGAGACGTTGCCGTAACGGGTCGTCAGCTCGCCGGCATTCTCGGCGGTATAGACCAGCATCGACTGCAGGTCGTCGAGGTCGAGCAGCAGCAGCCCCTCGTCGTCGGCGTAGCGGAACGCGATGTTGAGCACGCCTTCCTGGGTCTCGTTGAGCCCGAGCAGGCGCGAGAGCAGCAGCGGGCCCATCTCCGACACCGTGGTCCGGATCGGGTGGCCCTTCTCGCCGTAGAGGTCCCAGAACACGACCGGATTGTCCGCATAGGCGTAGTCGGTCATGCCGAGCTCGGCGGCGCGCGCCTCGAGCTTGTCGGCGTTCTTGAAGGTCGGCGAGCCGGCCATGGCGATGCCGGCGAGGTCGCCCTTCACGTCGGCCAGGAACACGGGCACGCCGGCAGCCGAAAAATCCTCCGCCAGACCCTGGAGAGTCACCGTCTTGCCGGTGCCCGTCGCCCCGGCGATGAGTCCGTGGCGGTTGGCCCGCGAGAGTTCGAGCGTCTGCCGCTCGCCGTTGGCACCGAGGCCGAGAAAGATTGATGCCATCGTTGCGCTCCTTCGCTCCGTTCCTCGGGGTCTGGCGCGCGGTCAGGCGATAGACAAGGGCCGAATAGAAGCTAGAGCGGGCCGATGGCCGAGACCCAGCCCTTCGTCCTGCTCGATGACGCGCGCACGGAAGGGGCTAGCGACGCGCACCTGTTCGAGAACCCGCGCGAGCTGTTCGTCGCCCGACGGCCCGAGGAAGTCCTGCCGGTGCTCGAGGCGGCCGAGGCGGCGCGGGCCAGAACCGGGGGAACGCTCGCCGGCTACCTCGCCTACGAAGCCGGCCTCGCACTCGAACCGAAGCTGGCCCCGCTTGCGGCCGGGCGCAGCGGGGCGAGCGGTCCGCTGGTGTGGTTCGGCCTGTTCGACGCGGCGACGATCATCCCGGCGGCCGAGGTGCCGCGATGGCTCGCCGAGCGTGCCGGGGCCGGGCCGGCCTCGATCGGCCCGCTCGAGCCGCAGGTCTCGACCGGCGGCTACCTCGAGCGCTTCGCGCGGCTGCAGGAAGCGATTCGCGCCGGCGACATCTACCAGGCGAACCTGACGATGCCACTCGCGGGCCCGGCGCGCGGCGACCCGCTGGCGCTCTACGCGGCAATCCGGCCCGAGGCCGCGGCGGGATATGGCGGGGTGATCTTCGACGGCTCGCACTGGCTGCTCTCGTTCAGCCCCGAGCTCTTCTTCAGCCTCAAGGGCCGCGCGGCGCGCGCCAAGCCGATGAAGGGCACCCGCCCGCGCGGGCGTACCGACGCCGAGGACCGTGCGCTGGCCGAAGAGCTCGCCGCCTCGGTCAAGGACAAGGCCGAGAACCTGATGATCGTCGACCTGATCCGCAACGACCTCAGCCGCGTGGCCGAGGCCGGCAGCGTCAGGGTCGAGAAGCCGTTCGCGGTCGAAAGCTACCCGACCGTGCACACGATGGTCTCGACCGTCTGCGCGACGCTGCGCGAGGGGCAGGGGGCGATGGACGTGATCCGCGCGCTGTTCCCGTGCGGCTCGATCACCGGCACGCCGAAGATCCGCGCGATGGAGCTGATCGACGAAGTCGAGTGCGACGCGCGCGGTCCCTATTGCGGTGCGATCGGCAGGATCGACGGGGGCGGCGACGCGGCGTTCAACGTCGCGATCCGCACGATTCGTCTGACGCCGGGCGAGAACGAGCGGCACAGCGTGGTGCTCGGGGTCGGCGGGGCGATCGTCGCCGACAGCGACGGCATGGCCGAGTGGCGCGAATGCCTGGTCAAGGGCGGCTTCGCGCGCGGTGCTGCCGGCGGCCACGACCTGATCGAAACGATGCGCTTCGATCCCGACACCGGCGTGCCGCGGCTCGAGCTGCACCTCGAGCGGATCAAGGTCAGCGCGGCCGAACTCGGCTTCGCGTTCGACCGCCACGAGGCGCGCAACCGCATCCAGGCGCTGTGCTTCGAGCTCGAGGCGCCCGCGCGGCTCAGGCTGCTGCTGTCTCGCAACGGCGCGATCTCGCTCGAGACTGCGCCGCTGCCGGAGCCCCAGGAAGGGGTCGCCGACTGCATCGCGCTGCCGCTGCCGGTGGTTCCCGGCGACTGGCGCCTGCGCCACAAGACCACCGACCGCGGCTTCCACCAGCAGGCCCTGGCGATCGCCCGCGGGCGAGGCGCGCGCGAGGCGCTGTTCGTCCGCGACGACGGGCTCGTGACCGAGGGCAGCTACACCAACCTGTTCGTCGAGCGGGATGGCAAGCTGCTGACCCCGCCGGCCGGGCTCGGGCTGCTGCCCGGCGTGCTGCGCGGCGAGCTGCTCGGCGAAGGCCGCGCCGAGGAAGCCGAGCTCACGCTCGCCGACCTTGCCAACGGTTTCTTCATCGGCAACGCGCTACGCGGGCTGATCCCAGCGAGGTTGCTGCCATGAGCCACGAGCACCTGAGCCTTGCCCTCCGGCGGATTGCCGCGTCCGGCACCACCGCGATGACCGACCGCGCGACCGCTCTGCGCGAGGCGGGGCGCGACATCATCTCGCTGTCGGTCGGCGAGCCCGACTTCGACACCCCGTCGCACGTGATCGACGCGGCGCAGGTCGCGCTCAACACCGGGCACACCAAGTACACCCCGGTCACCGGCACGATGGCGCTCAAGCGAGCGGCCGCGCTGCATTTCCGCCGCGACCTCGGCATCGACTGCGATCCCGCGAACGTGATCGTCACCGCCGGCGGCAAGCAGGCGATCTTCGAAGCCATCGCCTGCACGGTCAGCGAAGGCGACGAGGTGATCGTGCCGTGCCCGTGGTGGGTCAGCTACCCGCAGATGGTCCGCTTCGCCGGGGGCAAGGTCGTGCCGCTGGTGACTCACCCGCACCACGGCTACCGCTTCGATCCCGGCGACTTCGAGGCGCTGATCACCCCGCGGACCAACTGGCTGCTGCTCAACAGCCCGGGCAACCCGACCGGCGCGGTCTACCCGGCCGCGATGCTGCGCGGGATCGCGGCGGTGCTGCGCCGGCACCCGCAGGTCCTGGTGCTCTCCGACGACATCTACGCGCCGCTCAACTACACTGGCGTGAAGCACGCCACGCTTGCGGCGCTGTGCCCCGATCTCGCCGACCGCATCTTGACGGTGTCGGGCGTCTCCAAGAGCCACGCGATGACCGGCTTCCGCATCGGCGTCGCCACCGGCCCGGCATGGCTGATCGAGGCGATGGGCCGGCTGCAGTCGAACACGACCGGCAACCCGAGCTCGGTCAGCCAGGCCGCCGCGGTCGCCGCGTTCGAGGGGCCGCAGGACTTCCTCGACGAATGGCGCGAACGCTTCCGCCAGCGTCGCGACAAGGTCGTGCAGGCGATTCGCGCGGTGCCCGGGCTGACGACGCCGATGCCCGACGGCGCGTTCTACTGCTTCGTCGACGCGACCCCGCTGATGAAGCGCTTCGGCGGCGACGATACCAAGCTCGCCCTGCACCTGCTCGAGCACGGTGTGGCCGTGGTCGCGGCGAGCGCGTTCGGCGGAAGGAACGGCTTCCGCGTCAGCTTCGCCGCCGACGAGGCGGTGCTCGAAGAGGCGATGACGCGGATCGCTGCGGCGCTGCGCGAATAGCTCGCACCTGACAAGCCGGGGCCGATGCGGCTAGGAGGAGGGATGGATATCCCGATCCTCTACGAAGACGGCGAAGCGCTGGTGATCGACAAGCCCGGTGGATTGCCGATCGAGCGGCCGCGCCGCGGCGGGCCGTCGCTCGAGGACCATCTCGACGCGCTCAGGCTCGGCTTCCAGCGGCCGCCCGTGCCGGTCCACCGGCTCGATGCCGACACCTCGGGCTGCCTGCTTCTCGCCCGCAACCCGAAGGCGCTCAGGCGCTTCGCCCTCGCGTTTGAGACGCGGCAGGTCGGCAAGCGCTACCTCGGCATACTGGCGGGCGTCCCGCAGGAGGCCGAGGGCACGATCGAGCTGGCGCTGAGCAAGATCAGCAGCGCGGAGAAGGGCTGGCGGATGATCCCCGCGCGCAAGGGCAAACCCGCGGTCACCCACTGGCGGTTGCTGGCCGAGCGCGACGGCCGCGCGCTGGTCGAGTTCCGGCCCGAGACCGGCCGCACGCACCAGATC
The DNA here is from genome assembly GCA_937898525.1 of uncultured Sphingomonadales bacterium. Taxonomy (GTDB): domain Bacteria; phylum Pseudomonadota; class Alphaproteobacteria; order Sphingomonadales; family Sphingomonadaceae; genus Croceibacterium_A. Next base: position 28,373 of record CALCBC010000130.1, on the reverse strand, counting down.
CGCATCCACGCCGCGAGCGGCCTCGGCGTGCCGCTGCTCGGAGACCCGGTTTACGGCGAAGCGGCCGGCGCGGCGCGCACGATGCTGCATGCTGCCGGGCTCGAGGTGCCGCGCGAGGGCAAACCGCCGGTCGTTGCTGCGGCTCCGCTCCCCGCCGACTTCGCGGCGCTGGGCTTCACCGATGGATGAGCTCGCCGCGCGGGCGCTGGCGCTGGCCGAGGAGAGTTTCATCGCCGCCTCCGGCCCCGGCGGTCAGAACGTCAACAAGGTCGCGACGGCGGTCCAGCTGCGGCTCGACGTGTTCGCGCTGCGGCTCGAGCCCGCGGTATTTCGCCGCCTCAAGGCGCTCGCCGGCAGCCGGATGACCGCGAAGGGCGAGATCGTCATCACCGCGCGTCGTTTCCGCACGCAGGAAGCCAACCGCGAGGACGCCCGCGCCCGCCTCGCCGCGCTGATCGAGCAGGCACAGGTCGAACCGAAGAAGCGCGCCAAGACCCGTGTCAACCGCGTCGGCAAGGAACAGCGGATCAAGGCCAAGAAGGCGCGCGGCGCGGTGAAGGCCGGGCGCGGGAGGGTCGAGTGGTGAGGGGGAGACAGCGGGCCCTCATCCAACTCCGACTAGGGCCCCTTCGGGGCCAAGTCTCCGTATCCTTCTCCCGCCAGCGGGAGAAGAAAGAGACTGCGCTAGCGGCCAGCCTTCTTCTCCCACTGGTGGGAGAAGGATAGCGAAGCTTACTCGCGAAGCGAGTTAGCGCAGCTTGGATGAGGGCCCCCAGCCTTCTTGACTTTTGCGCCCTTCCGACGCAAAGGCGCGCGCGGATGGGCGGCGCCGTGCGCGTCGCCCCTGTTGTTTCGGGCCTTACGCGCCCTCACCGATTTTTGGGAATCAGACGATGGCGAAGCCCGCAACGATCAAGATCCGGCTCAACTCGACCGCCGACACCGGCTTCTTCTACGTGACCAAGAAGAACCCGCGGAACCAGACCGAGAAGCTGTCCTTCCGCAAGTACGACCCGATTGCGAAGAAGCACGTCGAGTTCAAGGAAGGCAAGATCAAGTAAGGATGAACGCCGGGAACCTCCCGGGTTCACAGCCGGTTCAATGCCCCGTACCTAACGCACGGAGCATGAAACCCTTGCCACTCCCCACCCGCATTCCCCTGCGCGCCGCCCTCGCGGGCGCGCTCGCGGCAGCCCTTCCGGCGGCGCTCGCCCTGCCTGCCGCGCCTGTCGCGGCGCAGGGTGACCAGCTCGACCAGGTGGTCAACGCGCTGCGCTCGATCACCACGATGCGCGCCGACTTCGTCCAGACCGACCGCAGCGGGCAGGTCCAGCGCGGCGTGCTGACGCTGAAGAACCCCGGCAAGATCAGCTTCGACTACGAGGGCGGCCAGATCCGCATTGTCTCCAACGGCCGCTCGCTGGTCTTCGCCGACTACGAGGTCCGGCAGCTCGAACGCTGGCCGATCGGCAATTCGCCACTGGGCGCGCTGCTCGATCCCAACCGGGACGTGAAGCGCTACGGCAAGCTGCTGCCGACTTCGAACCCCAACGTGATCAGCGTCGAGGTCAAGGACGCCAGCAAGCCGGAGTACGGCACGATCGCGATGGTCTTCGTACGCAATCCCTCTGCCCCGGGCGGGCTCGAGCTCAGCTCCTGGGTCGCGCTCGACGCGCAGAACAAGCGGACGACGGTTCGCCTGTCGAACCACCGCTACGGCCTCTCGGTGCCCGACAGCAAGTTCAGCTACCGCGATCCGCGCAGCACGTCCCGTCGCCGCTGACGCACGGATCGACGGCGAATTGCCCGCGCGCTGCGACCAGCCGAATCCGACTATTCATTTACGCGAAAGCCCGGGAAGCCTAAGTTTCAGGGGCTTGACGGCTTGAGGCGGGTTTCCCCCCTGTTGCCCTGACCTCGTGCGGGCCGTCGGCGCAGCGTGACGAACGCTAAATAGGAACCCCCGTCCCAATGCCCCCGGGACGGGGGTTTTTCCTTTCCGCGCGGGTCGAGCCCCAAGGTCGCGGGGAGCCCCGGCCACCTTGCCGCCGGGTCCCTCCATCCCTATCCCCCCGGCATGGTCTCGATCGCCACCTGGAACATCAATTCGGTCCGCCTCAGGATCGCGCAAGTCGAACGCTTCCTCTCCGAGCACTGCCCCGACGTGCTGTGCCTGCAGGAGATCAAGTGCCGCGAGGAACAGTTCCCGCACGCGGCGTTCGAGGCGCTCGGCTACCGCCACCGGGTGGTGCACGGGCAGAAAGGCTATCACGGCGTCGCGACCGTCAGCCGCATCCCGTTCCGCGAGGTCTCGAAGTACGACTGGCAGGACAACGGCGAGGCCCGCCACATCGGGGTCGAGCTGCTCGGCGAGGGGCAGGGCCTCGTGCTCGAGAACGTCTACGTCCCCGCGGGCGGCGACATCCCCGATCGCGAACTCAACCCGAAGTTCGGTCAGAAGCTCGACTTTATCGGGCGGATGACCCGCTGGGCCGAGGCGCTCGACCGGCCGACGCTGATCGTCGGCGACTTCAACATCGCCCCGCTCGAATGCGACGTCTACGACCACAAGGCGCTCCTCAAGGTCGTCAGCCACACGCCGCTGGAGTGCGAGACGCTCGGCCGGTTCAAGGATTCGCACGGCTGGGTCGATCTCGGCCGCGAGTTCATTCCCGCGCCGGAACGAAACTACTCGTGGTGGTCGTACCGCAGCTTCTGGCGGCAGAAGGACCAGGGTCGCCGGCTCGACCACATGTGGGCCTCGCCCGAGCTCGCCCGCCAGGCCACGGCGCACCGGTTCGTCGAGGAGACGCGGCACTGGGAGCAGCCCTCGGACCACGTGCCGCTGGTCACGGAGTTCGACCTCTGAGCGGCGAGGGGCCCCCCGGCGCGCCGAGCCGCCGCGCGGCCCAGGCAATCGACGCGCTGCGCCACGGCTGGCCGCTCAGGATTGGCGCGGCGCCGGTGCTGCTGCCGGTCGAGACGGCGCCGGGGAACGCGCGTTCGCAACGGGCGCTGATCTCGGCCGCGCGCGCGGCAACGCTCAAGCTCGCCAACCAGCGCGAGGCGGCCGACGGGCACGCGCCGGTGCTGATCCGCGCCGCCGAGGCGCTCGACCTCGTCACCGCCCGGCCGATCGCCGATCCGGCGCTCGACCTTGCCGCGCCGCTCAAGGGGCCGTTCGTGGCCGAGCCTCTTGGCTGGCCCGACGAGGCGGCCGCGGCGATGGAGCTCGCGCGGCTCGCCGGCATCCTGCCCGCGTTTCTCGTCGAGCCGGAACCGGCCGGCGATCCGGTGGAGGTCGCAGCGGCGGACCTGGCTGCCTTCGTCGATCCCTCGACGCTCGCGATCGCCACCCGCGCTCGGCTCCCCGTCGCGGCCTGCGAGTGCGCCGAGATCGTCGTGTTCCGCAGTCCCGATGACCTGCGCGAGCATGTCGCCCTGATCGTCGGCGAGCAGACTGCCGACCGCATCCCGCTCGTCCGGCTCCACTCCGAATGCCTGACCGGTGACCTGCTCGGCTCGCTGCGCTGCGACTGCGGGCCGCAGCTGTCGGGCGCGCTCGCGGCGATGGCCGAGGAAGCCCGCGCTGGAGGCTGGGGCGTGCTGCTCTATCTGCGTCAGGAAGGCCGCGGCATCGGCCTCGTCAACAAGCTGCGCGCCTATCGCCTGCAGGACGAAGGCTTCGACACGCTCGAGGCCAACGCCCGTCTCGGCCTCCCCGAAGAAGCGCGCGATTTCCCCGTCGCCGCGCGGATGCTCGCGCTGCTCGGCGTGGCGTCGGTCCGGCTGATGACCAACAACCCGGCCAAGGTCGCCGCGCTCGAAGCGGCGGGCACGACCGTCGCCGAGCGGGTCGCGCACAGCCTGCCGGCCAACCCGCACAACGCGCGCTACCTCGCGACGAAGCGCGACCGGGCCGGGCACCTGATCGAGTGAGCGGCTGGATCGTCCGCAGCGAGCGGAGCGGCGATGAGGCGGCGATCCGCCGGGTCACTGCCGCCGCTTTCGCCGGCAACCCGCACAGCGACGGCAGCGAGCCGGCGATCGTCGATGCGCTGCGCGCCAACGGAGATCTCGCCCTGTCGCTCGTGGCGGAGAGCAAGGCGCAGATTGTCGGTCACATCGCCTTCTCTCCCGCGGAGCTCTCGAACGGCGAGCCAGGCTGGTACGCGCTCGGGCCGATATCGGTCCTGCCTGAGGCGCAGGGAAAAGGTGTCGGCCGCGCGCTGATCGAGGCGGGGCTCGGCCATTGGCGCGCCGCCGGAGCCCGCGGACTGGTGGTGGTGGGTGATCCGGCGTTCTACGCGCGATTCGGATTCGTGTCGCGGACTCCGCTCCGTGTTGAGGGCCCGCTGGCGCCGTGGTTTCTGGTGCAGGCCTTCGGCGAGGACATTCCCGACGCTTCGGCGAGCTTCGCGCCGGCCTTCGACGGCGGTGCCGGCGAGGGGCGCTAGCGAGGCCCGAGCGCGCCGTCGGCGGGCCACCCTGTCCCGTCATCGACGCGTGTCAGCTCCATGCGAAAGATCTCCATCGGTGGCTGACCCTCGACCAGCCGGCGGCCGACCTCGACCCATTTGCCGTCTTCGAGCCGGGCCTCGTACCGGATCGTGGCGGGACCCGCGGGGATACTCCAGGCAAATCCTTCGCCATCGGGCACGATCTCGAACGATCCCGCCTGGTCAAGCGTCCACGAGCGCATCTCGTAGCCGCCGCCCGGCCTGGCGGCGATGACCGCAAAGGCGTTGAAGGCGACAGCGCCGTCGACGTCATAGCCCTTGCCCTCGATGATCCTTATCTTCCCTCCCAGCATCTCGCCGCTGCGCTCCGTCTGCACCAGCGTCGTCGGACCGTCGCGCGTCAGGACGGTCGCCTCACCTCGCCAGCGGCCGTCCATCCAGGCGAACGGCGCAAGCGTCGCATCGGTCTCGGCGGGTGCCCGGTGCTCCTGGGCTGGGGTGGCGGCCGACACCAGCACGGCCGCAAGAGCGGCCCATCTCGGTTTGAGACTCATGGCGGTTTTCGTTCCTCCGGGTTTGCGATAGCCAGCGGTATGCCGCTGCGCATTGCCGCCAAGCCCGATTTCGCGAACGGTGCGCTGCAATTCGCGAACCGCACGCCAGCCCGGCTCAAGCGGCTCCTGCTCGTGCTCGCCGTGGCTCTCGTCGCGGCGGTCGCCGGCCCCTTCGGCACCCTGGCAATCTCCACGCTGGCGCGGGTGGGCTTCTGGCTGTCGTTGTGCCTGTTCAACTTTGCGCTGTGGGAAGTGTGGTTCGCATGGCTTCTGAAGCGGGGCGTTCACTGGCGCCGGATCCTGCTGTTCGGCTCGCTTGCCCTGTTGCTGGTCCTGCCGTTCGAGGTCGATCTCGCGCTGAGAGCGTTCGCGGGTACCGGTGCGGCCGATCATCTCGGCATCGCGTTGGGCGGGGCTGCCGTCGTCGGCCTGTGGCTGTTGGCCACGGCCCTGTTCCCTTTCCGACCGACTGCCATGATCGAGCGGCGGGCTGTCGCCCGGTTTCCGGGCACGACCGTGAGACTGGCCGACGTCGCCGCACTGGTGGCGGAGGATCACTACGTCCGGCTCCATCTCGCCGACGGTACCGAGCGGCTGGTTCTCTGCCGTTTTGCGGATGCCGTTCGTGCGATGTCGGCGATCGCCGGCGAGCAGATCGGCCGGGGCCGGTGGGTGGCGGATGCGCATCGCGGACCGGCCGTCTATCGCGACCGCCGCTGGTACCTTCGCGCCGGACCATCGGCCTGGTTGCCCGTCAGCCGAAGCCGGCAGGGAGTATTGCGGGAGCGCGGCTGGCTGGTCAGGACGGGATGAAGGTCAGCGTCGCTCGTAGGCCCTGAGGCCCGGGCCGAGCACGTTGTCGCCGAGCGCGATCGTCTCGCCCGACCAGTCGGCGACGAAGGTCGTGTTGCGATCCACGCCGGTCGCGAGCCGCGCGTCGTTGCCGACGATCACCAGGCCCGCGCTCGGGTTTTCCCGCCCTTCCGCGGCAATGGCGATGAACGCCGAGTAGTTTCCCTTGTCCTGGCCCTGAACGAACCAGTTGTTGCTGATCTGGCCGATCGAGCCGTTGGGCAGGTCGATCATGTAGTTGGTCTGCTGGCCGCGCGAATCGTCGAAGCTCGAGCTGGCGATGTCGGTGCGCACTGCGCGGCTCTTGACGTAATGCCCGCCGCGCCCTTCCTCGAACCGGCTGCGCGTCACGCGCAGGTGGGCGTAGTCGCCGACGTAGATCGAGTGGGCGCAGCCGCCTGCTCCTTCGCAGGTGCCGAGACGGGTGAAGGTCGAGCGGTCGATCACGATCCGGCCGTTGGCGTCGTCGGCGGTCAGGATGCCCTGCTGGCTGTCGCGGAACCACGACAGCGCGACCGTCAGGTCGCCGCGCTCGAGACGGATGCCGGCGCCGTTGAAGTCGGGAACGCGCATGTCCTCGAACACGAGCCCCGAGACTTCCGCGCCGCTCCCGCGCAGCACGAGTGCCGCCTTGCCCTCGCAGGTACGGCCGTCGAAGATCGCGGTGCCGGGCTCGGCCGCGAGAAAGGACACGAAGCCCGCGCGCTGCACCGCGCATTCGGCATAGCGGCCGGGGGCGATGGCGATCGTGCCGCGACCATCGCCGATCGCGTCGACCGCCTGCTGCAGCCGGTCGAAGGTCTGTCCGGTCTCGACCACCGTGAAACGCGCCGCCGGGGCCTGCGCGAACAGCGCGCCGAGCGGGATCGCCAGCACCGCCAGCGCCGCCACCACGCCGACGATGGCGAGCGAAGGTCTGCGCAGCATGGAGTGGACGGGTTGGACCATGCGCGCGAGGCTATCGCGAAAGGGGTTAACGCCGCGCTAAGATTTGCCGGCGAACGCGTCGATTACATGCTGCGAGAACAACTCGGCCGAGCGCAGCGCTGCCTCGAGCGGAAGATCGCCGAAAGCCAGCGCCGAGACGAAGTAGGTCACTCCGCCCTCGGCCACCTCGCGCTCGACGAAAGCCCGGACGGTTTCGGGGGAGCCTGCGCAGCCGTGGCCCATCGCGGCGGCCGCGTCCCATTCCATCGGCAAGTGCTCGCCGAGCGGGAACTCGAAGCCGCGATCCTCCCACAGCTTCGCCATCGAGCGCCGCCAGCGGGCATAGGCTGGCCGGGCGAGCGCCAGCGCCTCCTCGTCGGTCGGCGCGACGACGATGTGCCGGCTGACTCCCATCAGGGGGATGTCCTCGGGCGCGCCCTGCCATTCGCTCCGGTAGATGTCGGTCGCCTGGCGCACGCGCTCGCCGAGCGCCAGCGTGACCATGTTGATCCCGTTGTGCGCACACCAGCGGATCGAGTCCGGGCTGCCGGCGCCGTACCACAGCGGCGGATGCGGCCGCTGCACCGGGCGCACGGACATCGGCACGCGAGCGTAGCGGTAGAACTCGCCCGCGAAGTCGAGCACCTCGGAAGCGAGGCCGCGGCGCAGCACCTCGAGGGCCTCGTCGAAGCGGGCGCGCTGCTCGGCCATGTCGAGCCCGTGGAAGCCGAGCTCGATCGGCGAGACCCCGCGGCCGACGCCGAGCTGGAAGCGGCCGTTCGACAGCGCGTCGAGCATTGCCACTTCCTCGACCAGCCGCAGCGGGTTGTAGATCGGCAGCAGGTAGACCAGCGGCCCGAACCTGAGCCGCGTGGTCCGCTGGCTGACTGCGGCGAAGAACACGCCCGGCGAGGGCGAAAGGCCGAGCGGCGTGCCGTGATGCTCGGCGACGTGGTAGCAATGAAAGCCGAGCGCGTCGTAGGCCTCGGCGAGCTTCAGGCGGCCTTCGAGGTGCTCCGCGAGCGACCGCCCGCTGTCGTCCACGTGATCGAACACCCCGAACTTCATCAAGCCGACCCCTCTCCGTTGTCTTCGGGCCAGCCTAGCGCGCCGTGCGGTTCACGCCAGCAGGAACACGACGAAGGCCGAAATCCGCACCCGTGCGGAGCCGGCCCGGCTGCGCAGCGCTCAAGTGTCCTCGCCCCAGCGCCAGCGCCAGCCGCCCGCGGTCCGAGCCCTGACGATCAGCACGAACCCGAGGGTAAGAGCCCCGGCGAGCGCGGCGGAGACAGCGCGGCCCGTCTGGGTCGAGAGCAGGCCGAGCCCGATCACGACGGCGACGTACGACAGGAGCAGCACCCAGCCCTGCCAGGCGATCGGCAGGCCGGCGCCGTAGCCGTAGCGCTTCGGCCGGAACCATGGGCGCGAATCGAGGAACAGGTGCAACAAGGTCAGTCTCCTTTCCGCGGCGGGCGGCCGCGTCTTGCCGGTTCGGCCGGCGGGACCCTGATTCCGCGCCGTGCGAGCGCCTCGCGCAGCAGCATCTCGATTTCGGCGTTGACCGAGCGGAGCTCCTGCGCCGCCACGCGCTCGACTGCCGCGTGGAGCGCGGGGTCGAGGCGGAGGGCGAAAGCCTTCTTCGGAGTTTGCGGCACGGCGCCGGCCTTACTGGTAGAGCGAGCCCGCGTTGACCACCGGATTCACTTCCCGTTCGCCGCACAGCACGACCATCAGGTTCGACACCATCGCCGCCCGGCGTTCGTCGTCGAGATGGACGATGCCGCCCTCGCTGAGCTTTTCCAGCGCCATCTGCACCATGCTTACCGCGCCCAGCACCAGCTTGGCGCGCGCGGCGATAACCGCTTCGGCCTGCTGCCGGCGAAGCATCGCCCCGGCGATCTCCGGCGCGTAGGCGAGGTGCGTCAGCCCGGCTTCGTCGACGAGGATCCCGGCGTGCGACAGCCGCTCGTTGAGCTCGGTGCGCAGTTCGGCGTTGACGATCGCGGCGTCGGAGCGGAGCGTGGTCTCGCCGTGCTCGAGGTCGTCGTAGGGATGCCGCGCGGCCACCGTGCGCAGACCCGCCTCGATCTGGATGTTCACGAACGAGCGGTAGTCGTCGACGTCGAACGCGGCCTGCGCGGTGTCGGCCACGCGCCAGACCACGTTGCACGCGACCTCGATCGGGTTGCCGCGCAGGTCGTTGACCTTGACCCGCTCCGAATGGATGTTGTTCTGACGGACCGAGATCTTCTTCTTGCCCATCCACGGCCAGACCCAGCGCAGGCCCTCCGTCCGCTCGGTTCCGCGGTACTCGCCGAACAGCGTGATGACCGCCGACATGTTCGGCTGGATCATGAAGAAGCCGATCGGCAGCAGCAGGAACAGGATCACACCGACGGCCAGGCTGATCGCCGCCAGGGCGACTGTGGCGTCGGCCCCGTAGCTGCTGATCGCCCCGCCGAGCGTGAGGAACGAGCCGACCGACCATACCAGCAGCCCGAGCCAGACCAGCAGCATCAGATATCCGTTGGAGGTCTTGGCAGGCCGCTCCAGGCTGCGCGCCATCCCCTTGCTTTCCTCCGACATGACGAGTCTCCCCTGATATAATTACGATATCATATTTATCGAAGGGCGGCGGTGGGTCAAGCGGTATCGCTCAGTAGCGTATGTCCTCGATGCGGGTTGCCGGATGCCGTTCGGCCCAGCCGCCGACGAGCTCGTCCATGGCCCGCAGCTGCGCGACGAACGCCTGGTAGCGCGCGTCGAAGCAGCCGCTGTCGAACCGTATCGTCTCCTCGCCGGCGTCGTCGGTGAGCTGCAGGCGGCCGTAGGGCATGTCGGTCGCGTAGTTCCGGCACGCCCCTTCACGCGGCCGCCGCGCCGGCAGCGCTTTGACGGCGGCGGCCAGCTCGGCGAGCTGCGCGTCGTCGATGCGGAACTCGCGGTGCTCGCGACGGTGGTCGGAGAACACCGAGCCGTCGGTCCTCATGTGCCGCGCGGCGCCGTCGCGGCTAACCTCCCAGTTGCCGAGCGGGCGGCCCCAGCTCGAGATCTCGAATGCGACCGTGCGATAGGCCGGCGTTGCGCCGGCGATCCTCTGGTTCGCCGTGCACGCGCTCAGCAGCATCAGCACGGCCGGCAAGATGATCCGCAACATTGACCTGGCCTCCTCAGTGCTGGCGGATGACCGCCAGGAACGCATCGCCATACGCCTCGAGCTTGCGCGCGCCGATCCCCGGGATCTCGCCCAGCTCGCGCAGCGTCATGGGCCGGGTTGCGGCCATCTCGCGCAGCGTCGCGTCGTGGAAGATCACGTAGGGCGGCACTTGCGCCTCGGCCGCGAGTTCGCGCCGCAGCGCACGCAGCGCTTCGAACAGCGGATCGCCGACCGGGTTGGGCGCGCCGTCGCGCCGCCTGCGTTCCTTGCGCGTCGGCGCCGGCCGGACGATCTCGACCGTCTGCTCGCCCTTGAGGATCGCGCGCGCATCGCCGCCGAGCTTGAGCCCGCCGTGCTCGGTCGGCAGCAGACAGCCGCGCGCCTGCAGTGCCCGGCTCAGCGGCTGCAGCAGCGGCGCTTCCTCGCTGCCGACGATGCCGAACACGCTCAGCCGGTCGTGCCCGCGCTGCAGCACGCGCTCGTCGGCAACGCCGGTCAGCACCTTCTGCAGGTGCCCGAAGCCGAAGCTCTGCCCGGTGCGGTACACGGCTGAGAGCAGCTTTCGCGCCAGCTCGGTCGCGTCGATCACGCCGGGGGCTTCGAGGCAGTTGTCGCAGTTGCCGCACCGCTCGGGCGGGTCCTCGCCGAAATGGCGCAGCAGCACGGCGCGGCGGCAGCCGACGGTCTCGACCAGCATGGCCAGCGCGTCGAGCCGTGCGCGCTCGCCGCCGCGGCGCGCTTCGTCGATCTCGCCGAGCCGCTGGCGCGCCTGCGCGAAGTCGCCTGCCGCCCACAGCATCACCGCCACTGCCGGATCCCCATCACGTCCGGCGCGCCCGGTTTCCTGGTAATAGGCCTCGATCGACTTCGGGATTCCGGCATGCGCGACGAAGCGCACGTCGGGCTTGTCGATGCCCATGCCGAACGCGACCGTCGCCACCATCACCATGTCCTCGCTGGCGACGAACGCAGCCTGGTTGGCGGCGCGCACCCCGGGGTCGAGCCCGGCATGATACGGGAGCACCGGCCGCCCGGTCATCTTCCCGAGCGCTTCGGCCAGCTGCTCGACCTTCTTGCGCGTGGGGGCATAGACGATCCCTGGGCCGGGCTGTTCGGCGAGCAGCACGGCGAGCTGCCGCGTGGCGTTCTCGCGATGGCGGATCCTGTAACGGATGTTGGGGCGGTCGAACCCGGCGACCACCAGGCCGTCCGACGGGATGCCCAGCTGCGTGAGGATGTCGGCGCGGGTGTGAGCGTCGGCGGTCGCAGTCAGCGCGAGGCGCGGCACGCGCGGGAACGCGTCCATCAGCGGGCGCAGCTGGCGGTAGTCGGGACGAAAGTCGTGGCCCCACTCGGACACGCAATGCGCCTCGTCGATCGCGAACAGCGCGAGCCGGGCCGAGCCCAGAAGCTCGCGAAAGTGGGGCTGGCTGGCCCGCTCGGGCGCGACGTAGAGCAGGTCGAGCTCGCCGCCACGGAAGGCGTCGATCGTCGCCATGCGATCCTCGTCGACGCTGGTCAGCGTCGCCGCGCGAATGCCGTTGGCGCGCGCAGCCCGCAGCTGGTCGTGCATCAGGGCGATCAGCGGCGAGATGACCACGCAGGTGCCTTCGAGCATCGTCGCCGGAAGCTGGTAGGTCAGCGACTTGCCCGCGCCGGTCGGCATCACCGCAAGCGTCGAGCGCCCCGCAAGAATCCGCTCGACGACCTCGCGCTGCACGCCGCGGAAGGCGTCGAACCCGAAGACGCGGCGCAGCGCCTGCTCCGCTTCGCCAATTCTCTCCGCCGCCGTCGCCATGGGCGCCGCTGTGGCAGATCGCCGGAGCGCCGGGAACGGCCAATTGCCTCCGCTTTGCCGTTTTCTTGGGCGCCTGTCTCGGCTAGCTTCGCGCGCCGCGCAGGGGGGGCTCCCCGCTGCCGCCAATCATACGAGAGGCTATACCGATGAAGAAGATCGCCCTGTTCGCCGTTTCCTCGATCGCGTTCGCACTCGCCGCCTGCGGCGATTCGACCGACGCGTCCGAGGACGCCATGGCCGACAACGTCGAGATGCCCGCCGACGAGGCGCTGTCCGACGTGCCGGACCCGAACGCCGACGCCGTCGCCGATGCCGTCGAGGAGGCGACCCAGAATGCCGAGGCGGGGATGGACCAGTCGGTCGAATCCGCCGCCGACGCTGCCGAGGCGACCGTCGCCGACATCGAGGCGGCTGCGCAGGATACCGACGAGCCCGCGAACTAGCTTGGCGGGGACAACCGAAACCGGGGCGGGCAGGGCCGGGGCCCTGCTCGCCGTTGCCGGCGCGGCCGCGCTGGCAGCATGCGGGCCGGGCGACAACGATCCCGGCCCCGGCGGCGTGACCGTTGGCGAGGCGCGCGCGCTCGACGAGGCGGCCGAGATGCTCGATCGGCAGCAGCTCCCCGAACAGGCCCTGACCGTATCCGGAGAGGCCGAGGAAGAGACGGACGGCGAACCGGCGGACGCCGGCGAGGAGTAAGCCGGCCCGTTTGTCGGCACTGCGCGGGCATGCTAGACGTTGCAGTGCTGTCATGGCCGCGATCGCCCATCCGAAGACCAACTTCGCTGCGATTCCCGAAGTGCCGGAAGGGGTCTTCACGGCCCCGTTGAAGCGTCCGGCCCACGTCGGCGAGGATTGGCTCGAACCCAGACAGCGCGACTATTCGTCGGACGACGACGCGATCTGGAATGACCTGTTCGAGCGGCAGATGGAGATCCTCCCCGGCCGCGCCTGCGAGGCATTCTTCGCTGGCCTGCAGAAGCTGCACCTCGACCGGGCGGGCGTGCCCGACTTCACCCGGCTCTCGGAGCAGCTCGGCGCCCTGACCGGCTGGAGCGTGGTCCCGGTGCCGATGTTGATCCCCGACCACGTGTTCTTCTGGCATCTCGCCAACCGCCGCTTCCCGGCGGGAAACTTCATCCGTTCCCGAGAGAATTTCGACTACATCCAGGAACCCGACGTGTTCCACGACGTGTTTGGCCACGTCCCGCTGCTGGCCGATCCCGTGTTCGCCGATTACATGCACGAATACGGCAAGGCCGGGTGGAAGGCGATGCGCTACAATCGCCTCAAGGCCCTCGGCGCGCTCTACTGGTACACGGTCGAGTTCGGGCTGATCCAGGAAGGCGACGGGCTGCGGATATACGGCGCCGGGATCCTCTCGGGCCCGCGCGAGGCGATCTTCGCGCTCGAGGGGCAGTCGCCGAACCGCATCATGCTCAATGTCGACCGCGTCATGCGGACCGACTACGTCATAGACGACCTGCAGCCGACCTATTTCGTGATCGAGAGCTTCGACGATCTCTATCACCAGACGGTCGACCGCGACTTCGACCGGCTCTACCGCAGCCTCAACCCGGGGTTCACCTATGCCAATTCAGCGGTGATCGACGTCGACGACGTACTCCACCGCGGTACGCAGGAATACCACCTGCGTGGTGGCCGCGGATCGAACGCGGAGCCGGTCTGAGCCTGCGAAAAGGGCCGGCCCGGCTTCTCCCGGACCGGCCCTCGCGAAAGCGCGTGGCCTGGCGCTTACATCGTCGATTCGTCGATCGTGCTGCCGATCGGGTCGTCGTTGGTGCCAGCGTCGGTGTCACCTTCGGCGGCGTCCTCGACACGGTCGGCCTGTTCTTCCATGACGTCGGCCTCGGCGTCGGTGATCGCGCCCGCGTCTTCGAGGGCGTCGGCCTGGTCCTCGATGGCCTCGGCCTGTTCCTCGGCGGCGTCTTCCGCTGGGCTGTCGCAGGCAGCGAGCCCGAGTCCGAGTGCGGCGGCCGAGGCGATCGCGATGAGCTTCTTCATGTCTGTTTCCTCTTTGCGTTGTGAGGCGGAGCGTCGAGACGATCGCGACCCCTGTTGAAATCCGTTTCGCTCCACGGTTCCGGGCGCGGCTTGCCCGGGCGAACGAGGTTGAGCGCAACCAGCACGGCGATCGACCCGACAAGTGCCACGACCAGCGCATCGACGCTGTACTGCCCGGCGAGGAGGTTCCCCTTGCCGAGCAGGGCGTTGACTACCAGTCCGCCGGTCAGTGCACCGCCGATGCCGACGAGGATGTTGTGCATGTGCGCCGGGCCGGTTTCGGCCTCGGCGATGATGGCGGCGAGCCAGCCGAGCATGCCTCCAGTGACGATCAGGAACACCAGGCCCACGGGCAACCCCTTGCGAAACTCAGGGCATGAATTCGGCTGCCCGCTGTTTGTTCCGAAGGTTGCGACGAACCGAGTCGCTCCGCGGGCTCAGCGCAGGGCGAGCCAGGCGATCGCGGCGGCACCGGCGACGATCCGGTACCACGCGAACGGGGCGAAGCCGTGGCGGCTGACGTAGGCGACGAAGGCGCGGATCACGACGAGCGCGACCACGAACGACACGGCAAACCCGATCGCGATCTCGTCCCAGCCGACGCCGGTGTTGCCGGCGGGAAAATTCTCCCAGTTGTCGGCCAGTTCGAGAGTCGAGGCCCCCATCATCGTCGGCACGGCGAGGAAGAACGAGAATTCGGCCGCGGTCTTGCGGCTCACGCCCATCGCCAGGGCGCCCATGATCGTCGCGCCCGAACGGCTGACGCCGGGGATCATCGACAGGCATTGCGCGATGCCGACACCGATCACCTGCCGGAGCGGCAGCTCGGCAACGCCGCCGTCATTGCCGGGTTTGGCGACCTTCTCGATGCCGAGGATCGCGATGCCGCCGAGGACAAGCGCCCAGCCGACGATCTCGGGCGTGCCGAGCATGACGTCGATGTAGTCCTTGAGCAGCAGGCCGAGCACCGCCGAGGGGAGGAACGCGAGGAGGATGTTGCGGGCGAAACGCAGCCCGTGCGATTCGAGTTTGAGCACGCCGATCCCGGCCTGCCAGAACGTCTTCCAGTACTGCACCACGACCGCGAGGATCGCGCCGAGCTGGATCACGACGTTGAACATCGCCCACTGCGCGGCGTCGTAGCCGAACAGCTCCGAGGCGAGAATCAGGTGGCCAGTGGAGGAGACCGGGATGAACTCGGTCAGGCCCTCGACGATGCCGAGCAGGATGGCGGTGAGGGTCAGTCCCATGCGTGCGCGCTCTTGGCGGAGCGGGCGGCCAAGTCAACCGCCCGCCCGCACTTTCACCAGATGTGCACGCGTTCCTCGGGCGGCAGGTAAAGCGCGTCGTCGGGCGTGACGTCGAATGCCTCGTACCAGGCGTCGATGTTGCGCACGACGCCGTTGACGCGCGCCTCGGGCGGGCTGTGCACGTCAGTCAGCAGCCGCTGCCGCGCGGCTTCCTCGCGGGTCGCGGTGCGCCAGACCTGCGCCCAGGCCATGAAGAACCGCTGGTCACCGGTGAAGCCGTCGATCACCGGGGGCTCCTTGCCGTTGAGCGACATGCGGTAGGCGCGGTAGGCCATGCTGAGGCCGCCGACGTCGCCGATGTTCTCGCCGAGCGTCTGGCGCCCCTTGATGCAGGTCTTCCCCTCGTCCCACGGGCAGATCGCGTCGTACTGGGCGACGAGCTTGTCGCCG
Organism: uncultured Sphingomonadales bacterium; assembly: GCA_937898525.1. Classification (GTDB taxonomy): domain Bacteria; phylum Pseudomonadota; class Alphaproteobacteria; order Sphingomonadales; family Sphingomonadaceae; genus Croceibacterium_A. Next base: position 12,900 of record CALCBC010000130.1, on the reverse strand, counting down.
AGCTCGTTGAACCGGCGCAGGTCCTCCTCGGCCCACCAGTTGCGCAATGCGCCGGTGCCGTCGGACTTGGCCCCCTGGTCGTCGAACCCGTGGCCGATCTCGTGCCCGATCACGCCGCCGATGGCGCCGTAGTTCACCGCCGGGTCGGCGCTCAGCCCGAAGAACGGCTGCTGCAGGATGCCGCCGGGGAAGGTGATTGCATTGAACACCGGGGTGTACGAGGCGTTGACCGTCTGCGCGAGCATGCCCCACTCGGTCCGGTCGACCGGCTTGCCGAGGTGGGCACGATCGTCCTCCTTCTGCCATTCGATCGCCGCGATGCGGTTGGCCAGCGGGGCGTCGCGCCGGATGACGAGGCCGTCGTAGGTCTCGGGATTGTCGGGATAGCCGATCCGCGGGGTGAACGCCTCGAGCTTGGCGAAGGCTTCGCGCTTGGTCGCCTCGGTCATCCAGTCGTTCTCGGCGATGCTCTCGGCAAGCGCCTTGCGCAGGTTCTCGACCAGCTCCTCCATCGCCGCCTTGCTCTCGGGCGGGAAGTAGCGCGCCGCGTAGAGCGCGCCGAGCTGCTCGCCGAGCTGGTTCTCGGTCGCCGCGATCGCCCGCTTCCAGCGCGGGCGCTGCTCGGGCTGGCCCGAGAGGAAGGTGCCGTAGAACGCGAACTGCGCGTCGTCGATCGCCTTCGGCAGCACCGGCGCGTGGTCGGCGAGGAAGCGCACCGTCATGTAGGCCTTGATCGTCTCCAGCGGCGTCTCGCGCAGCAGCTCCATCATCGCGGGCAGGCCACCGCCGATCCCGGACAGGTACTCCGGCGTCAGCCCGAGCTGGTCGATCTCGGCCTGGTCCGGCGGCAGCTGCGCGACGAGGAAGTGCTCGACGTTCTCGAACTTCGCCGCGCGCAGCACGCTTTCGAGCGGGAAGCCCGGGGCGAGCGCCTCGAGCTCGGCGCGGGTCAGCTTGTTGTAGGTCAGGTCGCGGTTGCGCAGCGCCTGCCGCGCCCATTCGAGCTCGGCCACCTTGTGCTCGAAGGCATAGACCCGCTCGGCGGTGGCCGCGGGGTCGGCCATGCCGGCCTGGCCGAGCATGAAGGCGAGGAATTCCTTGTAGCGCGCCTGGATCTCGCGGTTGCGCTCCGAATCGACCAGGTAATAGTCGCGATCCGGCAGCCCCATCCCGTCGAACCCGACCGAGACGATGTAATTGTCGGGATCCTTGGAATCGACGGTGACGCCGGCCGAAACCAGCGGCGAGAAGCCCGCCTTGGGGAACAGTTCGGCCAGCTGGTCGAGCGTCGCGGCCTCACGGATCTGCGCGAGGTAGGGCTGCGCGGGCGCCAGGCCCGCGGCCTCGATCGCGGCGGTGTCCTCGTAGGCAAGGTAGGCATCGACGATGCGCCGCTCGGGCGTGCCCGGCGCGGGGTTGGACGCGACGAGATCGTCGACCAGCCGCTTGACGTCGGAGGTCGACTTCTCTGCGAGGATGTCGAATGCGCCGAACCGGCTGTACTCCGGCGGCATCGGGTTCTCGCGCACCCACTTGCCGTTGACGTAGGCGAAAAAGTCGTCGCCCGGGTCGACCGTGGTGTCGATGGTCGACGGATCGATGCCCCAGGTGCCGAAGCTCATCGTCGGCGGCGCGATGGCGTCGGCCTGGTCCTGGGCGAATGCCGGCGTCGCCAGCGACAGCGCAAGGGCCGAAGCTCCGGCGGCGAGGATGTGTCGAATCATGCGAAGAGGCCTTTCGTCTGCCGGCCACGCCCTTGTGGTTGCCGGTCAATCTCGTGTTCGCGGTGTAGCGTTCCGGCGCCGCGGCGCGGCGCCTTTCGTCGGTTGCACTTGATACTTTGTCGATTAACGGCGAGCGAATCGCTCATGCGGCTGCCGCGCTGTCGAACTGCAGTGCGGCTAGGCGCGCGTAGAGGCCGCCGGCGCCGCTGAGCGTCGCGTGGGTGCCTTCCTCGACGATCCGCCCCTCGTCCATGACCACGATCCGGTCGGCCGCGCGAACGGTGGCCAGCCGGTGTGCGATGACCAGCGTCGTGCGCCCCTTCATCAGTCGCTCGAGTGCCTGTTGCACGAGCCGCTCGCTCTCGGCGTCGAGCGCGCTCGTTGCCTCGTCGAGCAGCAGGATCGGCGCATCGCGCAGCAGCGCGCGGGCGATCGCGACGCGCTGCCGCTGCCCGCCCGAAAGCCGCGCACCGCCTTCGCCGAGGAACGTGTCGAGTCCTTCGGGCAGCGCGCGCAGGAAATCCTCGGCATTGGCCGCGCGCGCGGCTTCCCAGATCGCTTCCTCGCTCGCGTCCCAGTTGCCGTAACGCAGGTTGTCGCGGGCGCTCGCGGCGAACAGCGTGCCTTCCTGCGGCACCAGCGCGATCCGCCGCCGCACGTCGGCCGGGTCGGCCTGGGTCAGCGGCACGCCGTCGAGCCTGATCGTGCCCACCTGCGGATCGTAGAACCGCTCGGCGAGCTGGAAGATCGTCGACTTGCCGGCTCCCGACGGCCCGACGATGGCGACCGTCTCGCCGGGCTCCACCGTCAGGTTGAAGTCGTGGATCGCCGGCGCGTCGGGCCGCGTCGGGTAGCGGAACGTGACATTCTGGAACGCGAGCGCCCCACGCGGCGGTTCGGGCAGCGCCACCGGCCGCGCCGGCGGGGCGATTTCGGGTTTCTCTCGCAGCAGCTCCTCGAGCCGGCTGGCCGCGCCGGCGCCGCGCAGCAGGTCGCCGTAGACCTCCGCCAGCGAGCCGAACGATCCGGCAACGAGCATCCCGGTCAGCACGAACGCGGCGATCGTACCGCCGCTCAGCGTGCCCTCGGCGACCTGCACGGCGCCCTGCCACAGCAGCATGCTGATCGAACCGAAGATCAGCGCGATGAACACGCCGGTCAGCGTCGAGCGCATGAGGATGCGCTTGCGCGCGGTATCGAACGTGCGCTCGACGGCGACGGCGAACCGCGCTTCCTCGCGCTGCTCCTGGTTGAATCCCTGGACGATCTTCATCGCCCCCAGCACCTCGGACACCATCGAGCCGACATCCGCGACGCGGTCCTGGCTTTCCCGCGAGATCCGCCGCAGCCGGCGCCCGAACCAGAGGATCGGCAGCAGCACAACCGGCACGCCGATCAACAGCATCGCCGTCAGTCTGGGTGCGAGATAGAGCAGGTAGCCGACGCCGCCGACGGCCATCAGCCCGTTGCGCAGCGCGACCGACAGCGTCGTCCCGACGACGTGCTCGATCTGCGCGGTGTCGGCGGTCATGCGCGAGGATATCTCGCTCGGGGAATTGTGCTCGAAGAAGCCCGGCGAGAGCCTCAGCAGGTTGCGCTGCACGGCGAGGCGGATGTCGGCAACCACGCGCTCGCCGAGCCACGAGACGAAGTAGAACCGGCACGCGGTCCCGATCGCCAGCACCGCGACGATCATCAGCAGGTAGCGGAACCAGCGCCCGATCTCGGCGGGATCCACTCCCTCGGCAAAGCCGCGGTCGATGATCAGGCGGAAGGCAGAGGGGATCGCCAGGGTCGCCGCCGCGGTGATCAGCAGCGCCAGCAGCGCCAGTGCGGCCTTGCCCGGATAGCGCGCCGCCGCGCTGAAGATCATCCGTAGCGGGCCCAGCGTTGAAGCGGGCTTGACGTCGGGCTTTGCGGGGGTGCGGGCCATTGCGCGCGGGCGTTAGCCGATATGGGCCGGGGATTGAAGCGCGGGGTGCCTGCAATGCCAGCCGGCGGGGGAAAGCCCGTTCCGGAATCCTGCCGCATTGCAACATCGCCCCGGAGACGCCAGATAGGGGGCGAAAGGATTCTGCCGACTTGCTCTACGACGCCTACGAGCTGCACCGGTCGCTGCTCAACAGCGCGAGCAACTGGGCTGCGATCGGCGCGAAGCTGTTCAGCAACCCGGCGTTGCCGATGGGCTACTTCGGCACCGGCCCGATCATCGCCAGCGCGCTGCAGGTCTTCGCCCATCTCTACGAGGAGCGCGGCAAGCCCGAGTTCGGGATTCGCCAGGTGACGGTCGATGGCAGGGAGTACGCGGTCGAGGAAACCGTCGTGCTCGAGAAGCCGTTCGGCGCGCTGCGTCATTTCCGCCGCGAAGGACTGCCCGCGGACGCGCCCAGGCTGCTCATCGTCGCGCCTATGAGCGGCCACTACGCGACCCTGCTGCGCGGCACGGTCGCCCGCATGGTCCACCACCAGGACGTGTGGATCACCGACTGGGCGGACGCCAAGATGGTCCCGCTGTCCGAGGGCCATTTCGACCTCGACGACTACATCGACTACCTGATCGAGTTCCTTCGCTTCGTCGGCGAGGGGACGCACGTGCTCGCGGTGTGCCAGCCATCTGTCCCCGCGTTCGCGGCGACCGCCATCATGGGCGCCGAGAACGATCCGTGCCGCCCGGTCACGCTGACGATGATGGGGGGGCCCATCGACACGCGGGCGAGCCCGACCTCGGTCAACGACGTTGCCGTGCGCCGCCCGCTGAGCTGGTTCGTCAACAACGTGATCGCCACCGTGCCGCTCAACTATCCGGGCGCCGGGCGGCCGGTCTACCCGGGCTTCCTGCAGCTCGCCGGGTTCCTCTCGATGAACCTCGAGAGCCACCTGATGAGCCACTACGAGATGTTCAAGCACCTGACGCTCGGCGATCACGACAGCGCCGCGGCGACCAAGCGGTTCTACGACGAGTACCTGTCGGTCTGCGACATGACCGCCGAGTTCTACCTGCAGACGATCGAGCACGTGTTCCAGAAGCACTCGCTGCCGAGGGGCGAGTTCGTCCACCGCGGCAAGCCGATCGATCCCGATGCGATCCGTGATACCGCGATGCTCGCGATCGAAGGCGAGCGCGACGACATCTCGGGCATCGGCCAGACCCGCGCCGCGCTCGACCTCGCGCCGCACCTGCCGGCATCGAGGAAGAAGTACTACCTCGCCGAGGACGTCGGCCACTACGGCATCTTCAACGGCAGCAAATGGCGCCGGCGAATCGCGCCTGTGGTCGAGGACTGGATCCGCGCCAACGCGCGCGGCTGATCCGCCGCCGGGCGGCCGGGAACGCGCCGCGAAACACCCCCCAGGACCAGCACTTGGTTAACCAGGCGGCGCTAAATCGGGCTGCTCGTTAACGCCCGGTCGATGGAGTGACGGCAACCATGTTGGGCCGACGTCTCGCGCGCCTCTTGCGGCCCGTGCCGCTCGTGCCGCTGGCCGCGCTCGGCCTCGGCGCGGTCGAGCTCGCCATCGCCGACCGCAAGTACGGCGTGTTCACCAGCGGGTTCGGCACCTCGAGTGCGGTCGACCGGCCAGGCGAGCTCGCGCTGTTCGCGGCCGGCTACCTCGTCTCGCAGGCCTTTGCGGCGCTCCTCGCCTGGTGGCTCTGCGCGAAGCTCGCCCGCAACCGGCCCGGCTGGCAGGCGCTGCTCGGCTTCGCGTTCCTCTATCTCGGGCTCGGGCTGTTGGCACTGACCGCGCAGTACCAGCTGCATTCCTATTTCAGCGACGCGGTGAGTTTCGCACTGCTCAAGCAGCTCGGCGGCGGCAGCCTCGCCGACGCGCTGCTGTTCGGCAAGAACGAGATCGCCTGGGGCCTCGCCGCGCTCGCCGCGCTGGCGCTTGCCTGGTGGCTGGCCTCGCGCCTCGCCCGGCGCTTTGCCGGGGCCCTGCCGGCCGAACCGGCAAGGCCGCCGCGCGGCCGCTGGCTGGCCGCCTGCACCGCGCTGCTCGCACTGGCGCTGGTCGCGGTCCCCCGCATCGCCGAGGACAGCGCCAGGGGCCTCCAGCGCACGCTGGCCTGGCAGGCGGCCGCGAACCTCGCCGCGCTCGCCACCGACTTCGACCGCGATGGCTACGGCCTGGTTGGCCTGGCGACCGACGCGCATCCGTTCGACCCGGCCCGCCACCCGCTGGCGCTCGACGTGCCCGGCAACGGCATCGACGAGGACGGCTACGGCGGTGACTTGCAGCTCGTCACCGTTCCCGAAGCGCGGCCGGCGCTCGCCGGGCTCGACACCCGGCCCCACGTCGTGATCGTCGTGCTCGAGAGCGTGCGCACCGACGTGCTCGGCAAGCGGATCGGCGGCCGGCCGGTCGCGCCCAACCTCGAGGCGCTGGCCGCCGCGGGCGGGGCGGTCGCCCCGGCCTACAGCCACGTCGGCTTCACTACCGCCTCGCTGAAGTCGATCTTCGCCGGCCGTCTCGCCCCGCGGCGCGGCGATCCCTCGCTGTTCGCCGAGCTCAGGCGCGCGGGCTACCGGATCGGCGTGTTCTCGGGCCAGCCGGAGGACTTCGGCGACATCTCCGACACGGTGGCGATGCGCGAGAACGCCGAGGTCTTCGTGGACGCCGAGACGCTGCGCGACGAGCGGGCGTTCAGCTTCGCCGCGCAGGGTTCGCTGCTCGTCGACGAGGCGATCCTCCTGCGCGAATTCGACCGTGCGCTCGGCGCATCCGAGGCGTGGAGCGAGCCGCGGTTCGTCTATCTCAACTTCCAGTCGGCGCATTTTCCGTACCACCACCCGGGCGTGTCCGAGCGGGTCGGCAAACCGCTGCCGCGGTCCGAGATCACGGCCGCCAACAAGGAGCGCGTCGCCGAGACCTACTGGAACGCGGTCGCCCATGCCGACACGCACCTCGGCCTCCTGATCGATCGGCTCCGGCGGCTCGGCGTCTGGGACGAGACGATCCTGCTCGTCACTGGCGATCACGGTGAGGCGCTGTTCGAGGACGGCTTCCTCGGGCACGGCCACGTGATCGACGATGCGCAGTACGCGACTTTCCTCGTCGCCAGCCGCCCGCTTGGCGGCCTGGCCGGCCCGATCGCGCTCAGCGACTACCGCGGCATCCTGCTCGACCTCATCGCGGGGCGGCCGCCCGTGCCCCCCGCGCAGCGCCCGTTCATGCACATCGGCGAACTCGAGGCACCCTCGGCAATAGCCCTGGTCGACGACCGCTTCGGCATTGTCTCGCTGCGGCTCGATCGCGGCGAGACCTGCTTTGCCCGGCCCTCCCGGCATTGCCTGTCGTGGAACGCGCTCGGCGGCGAACGCAAGGCCGCAGCCGAGCGGGTCGTCGCACGCTGGGGTTCTGAACGCTGGGCCGTTTCCGGCAAGGCGCGCGCCGCCTCGCCGGCAATCACGAGGCGCTAGGCCGCGCCACCAGCGCCAGCCGGGCCTTGCGCGGCCCGCCAAGTCCCTCGGTCCGCTTGACGTAGCTCCACAGCGCGCACTGCAGCCCGACCAGCAGGAACATGAACGGCTGGAACGCGATGCCGACGAACAGCGAGCCGACCATGTAGATGATCTGGGCCTGCTGCAGCGCCGTGGCGAGGCCCCATTGCCAGGTCGCCCGGCCGTCCGTCCCCTCGTCGCCCACCTTCCTGCGGCCGAAGAACCACCGCAGGCGCTCCATCTGCCAGACGCCGAGTCCCTGCAGCCACAGCCACAGGAACAATCCCGGCCAGCCCTGCTCGCCGAGCATCTCGAAGTACGACGAGTGGAACGCCCGGGCCTCGTCGGTCACCACGTCGTACTCGATCGTGCGGTTGTTCTCCTCGCCCGTCACCCGGCGCGTCTCGTAGGTGAAGCTGTTGCCGAGATAGACGTCGAAACCGCCGCCGAGCGGGTGTTCCGACACATAGTCGAGCGTCCACAGCCAGACTTGCACGCGCGTCGAGGCGCTCTGGTCGCCTTCATGCGCGGTGATCGTGCCCATCCGCTCGAGATAGCTCTGCGGCAGGAACGGGATCGCCGCGACGAGCGCGAGCCCCGCGAGCCCGGCGTAGACGAACTTGTAGCGCACCGAGCGCAGCATCAGCACGCCGAGCACCCCGATGCAGACGAGGCCCGTGCGCGCCGAGGTACCGATCGGGATCAGCAGGCAGGCGAAGATCAGCGCCGCCGCAAACAGCCGCACCATCCAGTCCGGCCGGTAGATCGTGCCGTGCCGCGCGAGCCACAGCACCAGCGGGATCGTCGCGATCGTCGCGGTCGACAGGATAGACCCCTCGTAGAGCCCCGCGTTCTCCTGCACCAGCAGCGCGAGCGTGCCGTAGCCGCCACCACCGAGCGCGGTCTTGATGCCGCCGTTGATGATGATCGTGCCGATCGACAGCACGATGATCAGCGTCGCGGCCTCGATCCTCAGCTTGGTGCGCAGCGTCAGCGGCAGGAACGCGGCGAAGATCAGCGCCTTCCACACCCAATCCCACTTTTTCCACGCGGCCTCGGGGAAGACGGCGCCGAGCGTGGTGATGAAACACCACACGAGGAGCACGAGGATCAGGCCCTGGCGCAAGGTGAATCGCGTGCCTTCCTTGCGGTCAAGAGACAGCCATCCGAGGAAGGCCGCGGCAAACGCGATCAGCGAGACGGGAAGCGACTGGATGAAGCCCCAGCCGATCTTCTGCGGCGCGACGACGTCGATGTAGATGTAGGCCAGCACCCAGAAGAACGGCCGCTTGAGGCCGAGCGCGAGGAACAGGGCGATGAAGCCGACCAGCGCGAGGTCAAGCACGCCCGGTCCCTTCCGGTTGGCGCCGGCGACGCCATGGCGGTGGCGGCGGGGGCTTTGCTGTCTCGTCGACGTCGAGATCGGCGCGGAACAGCATGCGCCACAGCGCGAGCGCGATCAGGCTGTGCGTCAGCGCGAGGGTGAAGATGTCGATCAAGCCCAGGCTCCCGGCAGTCTCCGCCCGGCCTTACGCGCTCGCGGTTGACGCGCCGTTAAGCTTGTCGTGGCAGGCAGGCGGCGATGCTGCGCGTCCTCCACGTCCTCGATCACTCGCTGCCGATGCACAGCGGCTACGCGTTCCGCACGCGCGCGATCATGAAGGCCCAGCTGGCTGACGGAATCGAGGTTCGCGGGATAACGGGCCTCAGGCACACGGCCACCGGCCCGGCGCTCGAGACCATCGACGGCCTCCGCTTTCACCGCACCCCCGGCAAGGTCACCGGGCTCCCCCTGCTGCGCGAATGGCGCGAGATCGGCGCGCTCGCCGAGGCGATCGGCACACTGGTCGGCGAATGGCGCCCGGACGTCCTTCACGCGCACTCGCCTGCACTATGCGGCCTCGCTGCGCTCCGCGCCGCGCGGCGTCACAGACTGCCGCTGGTCTACGAGATTCGCGCGTTCTGGGAGGACGCCGCGGTCGGCAACGGCACTGGCCGTGAAGGATCGCTCCGCTACCGCCTGACGCGCGGGCTCGAGAACCATGTCGTCGCCGGAGCCGATGCGGTCATGACCATCTGCCGCGGCCTGCGCGACGACCTCATTGCCCGCGGCTTCGCCCCCGAGCGGATCGGGACCATGCCCAACGGCGTCGATCTCGAGCTGTTCGGCACGCCGCTCCCGCGCGACGCAGCGCTCGCCGCCGAGCTCGGGATCGGCGGTGGGCCGGTGATCGGGTTCATCGGCAGCTTCTACGACTACGAGGGGCTCGACGACCTGATCGAGGCGATGCCCGCCTTGATCGCCCGGCACCCGGATGCACGCCTGCTGCTGGTCGGCGGCGGGCCGATGGTGGACAGCCTCGAGAAGCGCGCCCAGGCCTCACCGGCCTCCGCGGCGATCCGTTTCGTCGGCCGCGTCCCGCATGCCGAGGTCGATCGCTATTACTCGCTGTGCGACGTGATGGCCTACCCGCGCAAGGCGAGCCGGCTGACCGAGCTGGTCACGCCGCTCAAGCCGCTCGAGGCGATGGCGCAGGGCAAGCTGGTCGCCGCCTCGAGCGTCGGCGGCCACCGCGAGCTGATCGCCGACGGCAAGACCGGCGTCCTGTTCGCCCCTGACGATCCCGCGCGCTGCGCCGCCGCGCTCGCCGAGCTGCTCGACCGCCGTGCCGACTGGCCGGCCCTGCGCGAGGCCGGTCGCGCCCACGTCGCCGCGAACCACGACTGGTCGCGCAACGTCAGGCGTTATCGGGACGTTTACCAAACCCTCCTAGGCTCCACGGCACATGATCGGCTCGCGGACGCGGCCTGATCCGCGGCTGGTCGCGCGGCGCGGACAGTCATTGGAGGAATGGGGACAACCGGTGGCGACGAGCATGTTCGACAGTTTCGACGAAGACGAGGCCATGCAGCGGCCGGCGATCGTCACGCATCCGGCGTTCCCGGCGATCGTCGCCGCGTGGTTCGCCACGCTGCTCGGGCTCGGCTCGCTGATCCTGCCCCCGGTGCTGCTCGACCGATTGGTCGAGATCACGGGGCTCGCCTCAGTGCTCCCCGGCGCCGCTCCGCCGCTCGGCGGCACCGCTCGCTTGCTGGTCGCGGTCGTCGCCGCCATCGCGGGAGCGGCGATAGGCCGGGCGATCGCCCGGCGCGTGGCCGCGCCACACGAGGTGGAGGACGAGGAGCCGCAGCGACTCCGTTTCCCCTCCGGCGTTCGCCGTCCGATCAACGTGCGCGACGAATTCGGTGACGAGGAAGTGTTCGACCCTCACGGCCTGCCGGTCCACGATCGGGCAACCTCGGCCGACGAGAATTCGCGGCGCGAGGATCACGCTTTCGAAACGGAGGATTCGGGAATGTCAGGCTTCGATCCCGTGCCGCCGATCGTGGCGACGACTCCGGAAGCGTTCGCTGAACCCCCGCCAAGGGCCGTCGATCGCGGACCGGCCCCCGCCGAACAGCGTGAGTCAGTGGATTTCTCGGCGCCTTCGTACGCGCCGCGCGTGGAACAGCCGGAGTGCGCCGAACCGCCCGCCGCGCACGAAAGCCGGACGCCCGAAACTTTCGAAGAGATGGGCCTTGTCGATCTTGCCGAGCGTCTGCGCGCGTCGATCGAACGGCGCCGCGAATGGGCCGCTCGCAATGCCACGGCCCTGCCGGCCGAGCTCGAAGCGGCCCCGGCGGAGGAAGCGGCGCAGGCGATGGCAGCCTATTTCGGCCGGCCGACCGCGATCGGCGGGGCTGCGTCGCCTGCTCGCCGTGAGGTGCACAGCGATGCGGCGGCCCCGCATGATTTCGGCGCGCCGCCGGCACGGCCTGCGGCCTCGCCCGAGCCGGATCCGGCCCAGACCGATGCCGCGCTGCGCGCCGCACTCGCCAACCTTCAGAGGATGAGCGGCAGCGCCTGACGCAAAATTGCTCTTCCCCGCATAGACGCGCAACTTTGTGGCGCTAACGGCCGAAACTTGCCAAAACTGTTTCCTGTCGCCATGGGAAACCCTCGCGACATTTTCGAGGCACCCGGTCTCCGGGTGATTCGCTGCGTCGCCGGTGTGCCGGCGGCGGGGCGGGTATCTCCCCGACCGAAACAGGAAGATTGATGAGTTTGACCGAGTACCCTGCGCCGCAAGGCCTCTACGATCCGCGCAACGAGCATGACTCGTGCGGCGTAGGCTTCGTCGCCCACATCAGGGGCGCGAAGTCGCACGCTATCGTGAGCCAGGCGCTGGAGATTCTCGCCAACCTCGATCACCGCGGCGCGGTCGGGGCCGATCCGCTGCTCGGCGACGGCGCCGGCATCCTGCTGCAGATCCCCGATCCGCTCTACCGCAAGTGGGCCGAATCGCAGGGCCTGACCCTGCCGCCGCCGGGCGAATACGCGGTGGCGATGTGCTTCCTGCCGCAGAACGACGAGGCGCGCGAGTTCATCTGCGGCCAGTTCGAGAAGTTCATCGCCAAGGAAGGGCAGCGGCTGATCGGCTGGCGCGACGTGCCGGTCAACGAGGCCGGGCTCGGCAAGGCCGTGCTCGAATCGATGCCGATGATCCGCCAGTGCTTCGTCGGCCGCGGCGAGAACTGTGCCGACCAGGACGCGTTCGAGCGCAAGCTGATCGTTATCCGCAAGCAGACCCAGAACCCGCTCGCGGCGCTCGCCGAGAAGCACGGCCTGCCCGAGATCACCCATCTGTACCTGCCGAGCTTCTCGAGCCGCACGGTGGTCTACAAGGGCCTGCTGCTGGCGAACCAGGTCGGCAGCTTCTACGAGGACCTGCGCGATCCCGATTGCGTCTCGGCGCTCGGGCTCGTCCACCAGCGTTTCTCGACCAACACGTTCCCGAGCTGGAAGCTCGCCCATCCGTACCGGCTGATCGCGCACAACGGCGAGATCAACACCGTCCGCGGCAACGTGAACTGGATGAACGCCCGCCGGCGGACGATGGAATCGCCGCTGCTCGGCGCCGACCTGGACAAGCTCTGGCCGATCATCCCGCACGGGCAGTCGGACACCGCCTGCCTCGACAACGCGCTCGAGCTGCTGCTGCTCGGCGGCTACAGCCTCGCGCACGCGATGATGATGCTGATTCCGGAAGCGTGGTCGGGCAACCCGCTGATGGATCCCGCGCGCAAGGCGTTCTACGAGTATCACGCCGCGCTGATGGAACCGTGGGACGGGCCAGCCGCGGTCGCCTTCACCGACGGCCGCCAGATCGGCGCAACGCTCGACCGCAACGGCCTGAGGCCGGCGCGCTTCACGATCACCCGCGACGACGTCGTCTGCATGGCCTCGGAGAGCGGCGTGCTGCCGTTCCGCGAAGAGGACATCGTCCGCAAGTGGCGCCTGCAGCCGGGCAAGATGCTGCTGATCGACCTCGAGCAGGGCCGCATCGTCGAGGACGAGGAACTCAAGGCCGAGCTCGCCCAGGCCGCGCCCTACGAGAAGTGGCTCGACAAGGCCCAGTACAAGCTCAAGGACCTCGAGGCGATCGAGACCGACCGCGAGGCGGTGCGAGAGGAGACGACCACGCTGCTCGATCGCCAGCAGGCGTTCGGCTACACGCAGGAGGACATCAGCAAGTTCCTCGAGCCGATGGCCCTCAACGCCGACGATCCGATCGGCTCGATGGGCACGGATACACCGATCGCCGTGCTCAGCCGCCGGCCGCGGCTGCTCTACGACTACTTCAAGCAGAACTTCGCCCAGGTCACCAACCCGCCGATCGACCCGATCCGCGAGG
>CALCBC010000129.1 GCA_937898525.1 uncultured Sphingomonadales bacterium | reverse complement strand
ACAGGTCGACCTGGTAGCCGACGTCGAGCCCGGCGTCGTAGAGCTCGCCGTCGGGAAAGCTCCCGTCGAGCCCCTGCGCCGCCCCCGACTGGCGGCCGTAGCTGGCGGCGGCCGAGACGCTCGTGCCGATCGATCGCCCTGCCCGGACCTCGCGCAGCGTCGCGCGGGCGCGGGCCAGGTTGGCTGCGGCGACGCGCAGATCGGCGTTGGCAGCGAGCGCCTCGGCCACGAGGCCGTCGAGCCGCTCGTCGCCGTAGAGCCGCCACCAGTCCGCGGGCGGCGTATCGGGCACGAACGCCGCCTGGTTCGAGGCATGAAGCGCGGCCTGCGCCGTCGCCCGCGGCAACTCGGGGGCATAGTCGGGTCCGACCACAGTGCAGCCGGCGAGCGCGGCGGGAGCCGCCAGAAGGGGAACGAGGCGCTTCATGCCTTGGCCTCCTCGGTCCGCGACGCGTCGTTCGCGGTGCGCGGGGACAGCCTCGCCCTCAGCCTGCAGTAGCGCAGGGCGCGCCCGAACGAGCGCGTAGCGACGTAGAACACCGGGGCGAAGATCAGCCCGAAAATCGTCACGCCGAGCATGCCGAAGACCACTGCGGTCCCGAGCGACTGACGCATCTCGGCGCCCGGCCCGGTCGCGATGGCGAGCGGGAGCACGCCGAATATGAAGGCAAAGCTGGTCATCAGGATCGGCCGCAGCCGCACGCGCGCGGCGGCGACTGCGGCCTCGACGGGGCGCATACCGGCTTGCTCGCCCTGCTTGGCGAACTCGACGATGAGGATCGCGTTCTTGGCCGCGAGCGCGATCAGCACGACGAGGCCGACCTGGGTCAGGATGTTGTTGTCCATCCCGCGCAGGTTCACGCCCAAAAGAGCGGCAAGGATGCACATCGGCACGATCAGGATCACCGCCAGCGGCAGCGTCAGCGATTCGTACTGCGCGGCGAGGACCAGGAACACGAACACGACCGCGAGGACGAAGATGAGGGCGGAGCTGCTACCCGCCGCCTTCTCCTGGAAGGCGATGCCGGTCCATTCGTAGCCGAACCCTTCCGGAAGGACGCGGGCAGCGATCTCCTCCATGGCCTCGATCGCCTGCCCCGAAGAGATGCCGGCGGAGGCCTGGCCCTGCAGTTCGTAGGCCGGGAACAGGTTGTAGCGGATCACGCGCGCCGGCCCCGCATCGTCGCGCAGGGTGGCGACGGCCGACAGCGGAACCATCGCCCCGGTCGAGGAGCGAACCTGGAGCCGGCCGATGTCCGTGACGTCGTCGCGGGCATGGGCCTCGGCCTGAGCGGTCACACGGTAGGTGCGCCCCATGAAGTTGAAGTCGTTGACGTAGGTCGAACCAATGTAGGTGCCGAGCGCGCCGTAGACATCGTTCGGCTCGACGCCCATCATCTCGGCCCGATCGCGGTCGACGTCGGCGTGCACGCGCGGAGTGCCGGTGTTGTAGGTCGTATAGACCTGGCTGAGCGTGTCGGCCCGCTCCGCTGCCGCGGCCGTCAACGGACCCGCCGACTGCTCGAGTGCGCGGTAGCCGTTTCCGCTGCGGTCCTGCACCATCATCACGAAGCCGCTGCCGTTGCCGAGACCGCGAACGGTAGGCGGCGAGACCATGAACACGTTGCCCTGGTCGGTCAGCGCGGCGAACTTGCCGGTCAGCCGGGCAGCCAGCGCCTCGGCAGTCAGATCGTCCCCGCGTTCCGACCAGTCGGTCAGCCGCACGAAGATCGTACCCGCGTTGGACAAGGTCGCCCGCGTGGTGCCGTCGAGGCCGGCGATGTAGATCGCCGACTGGACGCCATCCTCCTCGATCGCGGCTGCGAACACCTCGTCGAGCACGGCGTTGGTGCGGTCGAGCGAGGCGCCGGGCGGCATCTGTATGACCCCGATGAGGATGCCCTGGTCCTGCTCGGGGATGAACCCGGTCGGTGTCGCGGCCAGGCGCCAGCCGGTGAGGCCGAGAAGGCCCGCGTAGATCAGCAGCATGATCGCGGCCATGCGCACGGTACGCGCGGTCAGACGGCCGTAGCGGTCCGACAGCCACTCGAAGCCTCTGTTGAACTTGTCCGCCCCGAGGCGCAGCGGACGCAGCCAGCGCGGACCGCGGTCGGCGTGGTGGTCGCCGTCCTGATGCGGCTTGAGCAACAACGCGGCGAGCGCGGGCGACAGCGTCAGCGAGACGAGCAGCGAGATCGCCGCCGCGGCGGCGATGGTCACCGCGAACTGGCGGTAGAAGATGCCGGGAATGCCGGGTGTCAGTGCGGTCGGCACGAACACCGAGACGAGCACCAGGCCGATCGCGACCAGCGCGCTCGAGACCTCGCGCATCGTACGCTGGGCCGCCTCGCGCGGAGAGAGCCCTTCGCGCACGTGCTTCTCGACCGCTTCGACCACCACGATCGCGTCGTCGACGACGATGCCGACCGCGAGGACGAGCGCGAACAGCGACAGCGAGTTGATCGAGAAGCCGAGCGCGAGCTGGACCGCGAAGGTGCCCACCAGTGCGACGGGGATGGCGATGATCGGGATGATCGCCGCCCGCCATGTCTGCAGGAACACCATGATGACGATCACGACGAGCAAGACCGCCTCGACCAGCGTCTCCTGCACCGCTTCGACCGAAGCCTCGACGAACTCGGTCGGATTGTATGGCGTTGCGTAGGTCAGTCCGGTGGGAAACTCGGCGGCGAGCGCCTCCAGCTCGCGCTCGACCAGCTCGGCGGCGTCGAGTGCGTTCGCGCCCGGTTGCTCGATGACCGCGATCGCGACGCTGCGCTCGCCATTGTAGAACGCGCGCAGGCCGTAGTCCTGGTTGCCGAGCTCGACCCGCGCAACGTCGCGCAGACGGGTGATCGCGCCGGTCGCGGGATCGGACTTGAGCACGATGTCGCCGAATTCCTCGGGGGTGACAAGGCGGCCCTGCACGTCGATCGGCATCTCGAAAGCCGGGCTGGCCGAGTTCGGCGACTGGCCGAGCGCGCCGCCCGCGACCTGGACGTTCTGGTTGCGCAGCGCGGCGACGATCTCGGTTGAAGTCAGATTCCGACCCGCCGCGCGATCGGGGTCGATCCAGACGCGCATCGCGTAGTTGCCGCCGCCGAACACGGTGACGTCGCCAACGCCGGGCAAGCGCAGCAGCCGGTCCCGGACCACCGTCTGCGCGTAGTTGCCGACGTAGTCGATATCGAGGCCCGAGCTTTCCTGCGCGGTCAACGTGGCGATCAGCAGGAAGCCCGTCGCCTGCTTGTTCACCGTGACGCCGACCTGGCGCACCTGTTCGGGCAGGCGCGGTTCGGCCAGGCGGACCCGGTTCTGCACCAGGACCTGCGCCGCATCGAGGTCGGTGCCGGGCTCGAAAGTAACGGTGATCTGAGCCAGGCCCTGCGTCGAGGAGCTCTGGATGTAGAGCATGTCCTCGACGCCGTTGATTTCCTGCTCGAGCGGCGTTGCCACCGTTTCGGCGACCGTCTCCGACGAGGCGCCGGGATAGGAGGCCTGGATCACGATCGTCGGCGGCGCGATCTCGGGATACTGCGACAGCGGCAGCTGCGGGAACGCGAAGGCGCCGACCAGTGTGATGACGATCGCGATGACCGCGGCAAAGATCGGCCGATCAATGAAGAATCGCGACAGGTTCATCGCCTAGGTCTTCGCCGGCGCGACGATCTCGGCGGAGGAGGCGCGCGGCGCGATCGCCGCCGGCCTGGGCGCCTCGGCCGCCGTCGTTGCCTTGATAGTGCCCTTCTTCGGCCGGACCTTCCGGCCCGGGCGGGCGCGCTGCACGCCGGAGATGATCACCTGATCCTTCGCGGCAACGCCGCGTACTATCACGCGCAGGTCGCCGACCAGCGGCCCCAGCTCCACGACCCGGGAGACCACGGTGCCCTCGCCGTCCACGATGTAGACCAGTCGCCGCGAGGCATCGGTGACGATCGCCGCGTCGGGGACGAGCAGTGCGCGGTAGTTGCCCGAACCGGCAAGCTGGAGACGTCCCACCATGCCCGGCTTCAGGAACCCGTCTGCGTTCGGCAGCACCGCTCGGCCGCGAACCGTGCCCGCCCCGGGATCGACCATCGGGTCCATGTAGTCGACGCGGCCGGGGTGAACGTAAGCGGTCTCGTCCTGCAGGCGTACACGGACCTCGGCGCCGGGACCGGCGAGCCCCTGGCGCTGGTACTTGAGCAGTAGTGCCTCGGAGCCTTCGAACGCGAAGTGGATCGGATCGACCGAGACGATGCGCGCGAGCACGGTCTGGTCCGCGACCACGCTGTTGCCAACGTCGACCAGCCGCTCCGAGACGTGGCCGGAAAACGGGGCTCGCACCGTGGTGAAGCCGACCTGGATCTGCTGCGCCTCCACGTTGGCGCGTGCGGCGTTGACCTCGGCGATGCCTGCACGGACCGCGGCCCGGCGCTGCTCGACTTCCTCCTGGCTCGCGGCCTGCGCGGCGGCGAGCGTCTCCGAGCGGGCGAGCTCGGTCCGCGCATTGGCCAGCAGCGCCTCGGCGCGGGCGAGCTGCGCGCGCGCCTGTCCCAGCGCGGCGCGCGCGGGCCGCGGGTCGATCGTGAACAGCGGCTGGCCGGCGCGGACGTACTGGCCGTCGGTGAAATGGACGCTCTGCAGGTATCCGGTCATCCGCGGCCGTACCTCGACGCTCTGCACTGCCTCGAACCGGCCGACGAAATCGTCCCAGTCGCGCACCGTCCGGATCAGCGGCTCGGCGACCGTGACGGCAGGTGGGGCCGGAGAGGAGGCCTCGTTGTCCGCGCAGGCGGCGATCGCCAGCGCGGCGATCAGCGCGAGGGACCGGCTGTGCCACGCCCGCAGGCGGTCCGAGAGCGGCTGTCGATGCGGCTTGGCGACGGCCGGCAACGACCGACCCGGGCAGGCGCCGCCTGACCGCAACGGTGTCACGGAGCCGGCTTCCGGTAGGGCACGAAGTCGCCGAGGAACACCACGCCGGCGACCGTGCCGTTCTGCCGGTCGAGCGTGCGGATCACGTCATGCCGGCAAAGCTCGCGCCCGAAACGTTCGGTAACGAGAATGTTCCGCTGGTCGAGCGCGCGGGGATTGGCCGGCCTCGAGACCCAGATGATTGCCCCGGCGTCGTAGACCAGGGCGGTCCGGTCGATCACCCTGAGGTTCTGGTCGT
Organism: uncultured Sphingomonadales bacterium; assembly: GCA_937898525.1. Classification (GTDB taxonomy): domain Bacteria; phylum Pseudomonadota; class Alphaproteobacteria; order Sphingomonadales; family Sphingomonadaceae; genus Croceibacterium_A. The sequence goes on along the minus strand of CALCBC010000129.1, from coordinate 382 downwards.
TCAGGATCGTGATGCAGCTCCGCGGTTCCCCCGCGACCCGGCCCTCGAGCAGTTGCGCGAGGTTCGCTTCCGCGCGCTCCGCACTCGACTGTTCGCGCGTCTCGGTCGGATGCGCGCACGCCGCCAGCCCGGCGCCACAGGCAACAAGTATCGAGACGTCCAGTTTCATGACCCAGACTCCTCACCGAGGCGGGACCGGCCGGCGCCGCGTGCTTCGCTTGCGCCGCGGACGGGGCACCCAGTTGCTGAATGGGGAACACGCTCTGCCCCGGCCATTGAACGATCGTTTGGGCGGACCAACCTTCGCGGCTGCCACAGGCAACGAAAGGTGGAGAGACCCTGTCGGAACGATCAGACGGGTCAGAGGAGGAGAGGAGGAGAG
>CALCBC010000128.1 GCA_937898525.1 uncultured Sphingomonadales bacterium | reverse complement strand
CCGCCGAGTCGCCGATCACGGCGCACGACTACCTGATGCAGCGCCTGCGCGAGATCAATCTGGTCTGACGGACTCCCCCGGTGCGATTTGCTGCGTTCATGTTGCGGCGCGGCAACAATTGGAAAATACAGCAATTTCAATGGCCGGGTGGTGGATAACCTGTGGACTGCCGGATCGGTGGGCAGCGTAGCCGTTCTGTCACAAATTAGTCCTTGTCCTGTCTCGAATCGTTTCTAACGCAACGGTTGTCCGGGAATCAGACAGGGGTCCCCATCCATGAAGCTCAAGTATCTCCTCGCCGCCAGCGCGCTTGCGCTGCCCGTCGTCGCCGTCCTGCCCGCACCGGCTGCCGCGCAGCAGATCACGTCCGGGATCGACGGCACCGTTGCCGACGAATCGGGCAACCCGATTGCGGGGGCAACGGTGACCATCACCGACACGCGCACCGGCGCGACGCGGACGATCACTACCGGCGCGAATGGCACTTTCGCCGCGACCGGCCTCGTAACCGGTGGCCCCTACACCGTGACCGCGAACGCCGAGGGCTTCGAGGGCCAGACGATTTCGGACATCATGACCAACCTGCAAGGCAGCACGAACCTCGGGTTCTCGCTGACCAGCGGCGGCGGCGTGATCGTCGTCACCGGCAGCCGCGTCCGCGTGACCCAGCTCGCGGTCGGACCGGGTACCAGCTTCGCTGGCGAGCAGCTCGAGGCGGCACCGAGCTTCAACCGCGACGTCCGCGACATCATCCGCCTCGACCCGCGCGTCAGTCTCGACCGCGACGACGGCGGCTCGGGCCAGGACCGCATCTCGTGCCTCGGCGGCAACGACCGCGGCAACGCCTTCACCGTCGACGGCATCAGCCAGGGCGACATCTACGGCCTCAACGATACCGGCTTCTCGTCGCGCAGTTCGACCCCGATCCCGTACGATGCGGTGCGCGAGACGCAGGTCCAGTTCGCGCCCTTCGACGTCGAATATGGCAACTTCACCGGGTGCGCGATCAACGTCGTCACCAAGTCGGGCCAGAACGCGTTCCACGGCGGCGGCTTCTTCGAGTATTCGGACAACAGCCTGCGCGGCAGCTCGGTCTCCGGCAACGAGGTCGCCCCGGTCGAGCCCGACAAGCGCTGGGGCGCCTGGATCGGCGGCCCGATCATCCGCGACCGGCTGTTCTTCTTCGGCGCCTACGAACATCACGAGGCAGGCCAGTCGCAGGACGATGGCCCGCTCGGCGCCGGCTTCCCGAACGAGATCACCTCGGTCACTGTGGAAGATTTCAACGAGGTCTCCGAGATCCTCAGCTCGGTCTACGGCATCGACACCGGTCCGCTTGTCACCAACCGACCGTTCAAGAACGACCGGTACTTCGGACGCATCGACTGGCAGATCAACGACGACCACCGTCTCGAGCTGACCTACCAGCGGCTTGAGGAATCGACCGTCCGGGCCGACGACTTCAGTTCGTCGACGACCAACGCGCGGGTGACCGGGCTCAACACGTTCTACGTCAGCGGCACCGAATCGGATTACTACTCGGGCCGCCTGTACTCGCAGTGGACCGACAATTTCTCGACCGAGCTCCGCTACTCGCGGTCGGAGATCCAGGATCTGCAGGATCCGGTGGGCGGCGGCGAGGCGCAGGACGCCAACCCGATCCCGCGGATCATCGTCGGAGTTACCAACGGGGGACTCAGCGGCCAGATCCTCGCCGGCCCGGGCTTCTCGCGCTCGGCGAACGACCTGCAGACGACCGTCGACGCGGCCCGCTTCCTCGCCAAGTACGAGGTTGGCGACCACAGCCTGAAATTCGGCGTCGAATACAACAAGGCCGACCTGTTCAACCTGTTCGTGCAGGGCGCGACGGGCACGATGTACTTCAGCAGCATCGACGACCTGCGCAACGGCATCCTGTCCAACGGCACGTTCACCAACCCTTCGGCGACGCAGCTCGTCGGCGGGCAGGCGGTCGGCGCCGAAGGCAACTTCACCGCGACCGGCGATGTCAACGACGCGGCCGCTGCGTTCCAGAGGACCATCTTCTCGACCTTCGTGCAGGACGACTGGCAGCTCAGTGACGTGGTCAGCCTCGTCGCCGGCGTGCGTGTCGACTGGTACAGCGGTGATGCTCCGCGCGAGAACCCGAATTTCGTCGCGCGCTACGGCATCAGCAACGCCCACGGGTTCGACGATCTCGCGCCGCTGATCATGCCGCGCGCCGCGGTGACCTACGACATGGACGACTTTGCCGTCTTTTCGCGACCGCAGCTGCGGGCGGGCTTCGGCATCTTCGGTGGCGGCGACCCGCTCGTGTGGTTCGGCAATGCGTTCCAGAACGACGGCATCGGCTTCGCCACCGGTACGACGACCGACCCGGCCTGCCCGGCCGGACCGATCGACGTGGTCCAGAACGGGCAGTTCACCGGCCTGCCCGACTGCTTCCAGGCCTCGGCCAGCGCCCGCGCGGCCGCCGGCCTCGGGGATACCCAGTCGATCAATCCCGACATCAAGATGCCGTCGGTCCAGCGCGCCAACATCGGCTTCTCGTCGGGGCTCGACTTCGCGCCAACAGGCTTCTTCAGCGGCTGGAACCTCAATCTCGATTACATCTACAGCTACTACAAGGACCCGCTGACAATCGTCGACCTGTCGCAGACGCCCGACATCCGGCGCGGACTGATGGGCTATACCCGCGACAACCGGCCGATCTACGCGGCGATCGACCCGACGGTCGCCGGGTGCAACGCGGTGCTCACCGGTCTTACCCCGGCGCCCGAGTGGGACAACGTCACGGCCGAGTGCTTCAACACGGGTCGTGACGACGAGCTGCAGCTGATCAACGGTGACGGCTATGACAGCCACATCGCGTCGGTGATCCTGTCGAAGGAATTCGACGGCGGCCTCTTCACCGACGGTGGTTCGACGTGGTTCAGCTTCGGCTACGCGTTCACCGCGGGCAGCGACCGGCGCAACATGTACAACTCGACAGCGGGTTCGAACTACGATCTGACGGCCGCGTTCGACCGGCAGGATCCGCAGGAGTCGCGCGGCTTCTTCTCGAGCCGGCACAACTTCTCGACCCAGCTCAACCTCACAGAGCAGTTCTTCGGCGAGCTGGATACGCGCCTCGGGATCACCTTCATCGCTCGGTCTGGCAGGCCGTACAGCCTGACGTTTACCGGCGGCGGGGTGTTCAACGACAGCAGCTCCGGGTTCGAGAATGCGCTGCTCTACATCCCGACGGGAGTGAACGATCCGAACGTCGCGCCGACTTCGGACATGGGCGCCGTGCAGCGGCTGGTCGACTTCGCCAGCGAGCTCGGCTGCGCGAAGAAGTACATGGGACAGACGATCCCGCGGAACACCTGCTCGAACGACTGGTACTACGACCTCGACCTGTCGTTCTCGCAGGAAATCCCGGGCCCGGGCTCGTTCTTCGGCGTCGACGACCGGCTCAAGCTGTTCGCCACGTTCGACAACTTCCTCAACTTCCTCGACAACGACTGGAACGTCCAGCGGCGGCGCAATTTCGCCGGGCTGCAGGACATCACCTCGCTGACCGGCATCGACGCCGAAGGCCGCTACATCTTCGGCTCGGACAGCAATCTCGTCGTCGATCCGGATACCGGGCTGACCGGCTACGAGTCCGACAACCAGATCAACGTCAGTTCGTCGGTCTGGCGCATCAAGGTCGGTGTCAGCTACGAGTTCTGAGACTCGCAGCGGATCGCAAGGAAATGGCGGCGCCGCGAGGGGCCGCCATTTTCGTTTGGGGGAGAGCGGGAGCACGTCGATGGAGTACGCCCGATCCTGGCCGCGCCTGCGGGCCTTCGCTGCCGCGATGGGCCTTGCCGGGCTCGCTGCCTGCGCCACCGTCCCCGACCTTCCACAGCCGGCCGCGATCGAGACCGTGCAGATCCTCGGGCTCAACGATTTCCACGGCAACATCGAACCCCCGCCCGGTCCGCAGACCTGGTTCGCCGCGGGCGAGCGGCGGCAGGACCGGCTCGGCGGAGCGGCGCGGCTCGGCGCCACGCTGGCGCGGCTCCGCGAGGGGCAGGCGAACACGATCACCGTCGCCGCCGGTGACCTGATAAGCGCGAGCCCGCTGGTCTCGGCCCATTTCCTCGACGAGCCGACGATCATGGCGCTCAACCGCCTCGGGCTCGGTCTCGCCTCCGTCGGCAACCACGAGTTCGACCGCGGCATCGCCGAGCTCCGGCGCATGCAGCAGGGCGGCTGCGACAAGCACACGCCGCGCGAGCCGTGCCAGCTCGATCGCCCGTTCGAGGGGGCGCAGTTCACCTACCTCGCGGCGAACGTGTTCGACGAACAGGGGCGGACGCTGTTCCCGGGCACCGCGATCCGCGAGTTCGGCGGCGTCAGGATCGGCTTCGTCGGCATGACGCTGAAGGAAACCGGCATGCTCGTCTCGCCCGCCGGGACCCGCGGCTACACCTTCGCGGACGAGGCGGAGACCGCCAACGCGCTCGCCGCCGAGCTGCGCGCGCAGGGGGCCGACACGGTGGTCCTGCTGATCCACCAGGGCGCCGACGTGAACCCGGTCTACAACAGCGCCGAGTGCCCCGAACTTTCGGGCGACATCCTGCCGATCCTCGACCGGCTCGACCCTCGCATCCGGCTGGTCGTGTCCGGCCACACGCACCAGGCCTACGTCTGCCGGCTGCCGGCGGCGGATGGCTCGATGCGGACGCTGACCAGCGCCGGGCGCTACGGCTACTTCGTCACCGACATCCGCCTGACCGTCGACCCGGCGGCCGACGAGGTGGTCGCGATCACGGCGGAAAACCGTCCGGTGCTCGAGGCCGCGGGCGAGCAGCCGGACATCGCCGCGCTGGTCGAGCGCTATGCCGAGGCGACGGCTCCCGTCGCCGCGCGGGTCGTCGGCCGGATCGAGGGCTCGCTCGACTGGGACGGGCGCGATACCGATTCCCCGCTCGGCAACCTGATCGCCGATGCCCAGCTCGCTGCCACGCGCGACCCGGCGAACGGCGGGGCGCAGATCTCGTTCATCAACTCGGGCGGCGTGCGCACGCGCTTCACCCCGGCCGAGGACGGCTCGGTGACCTACGGCCAGATCTTCGCGCTGCAGCCGTTCGGCAACACGCTCGTCGTGCTCGAGCTGAGCGGCGCCGATCTCAAGCGGCTGCTCGAAGAGCAGTTCACGGACGCAAGCCCGGCGGCGATCAAGCAGTCGCTGCTGATTCCCTCGGACGGCTTCGGCTTCGCCTACGATCGCACCCGACCGCCGGGCGAGCGGATCGTGGCGATGACGCTTGAGGGGCGGCCGGTTGATCCCGCCGGGACCTACCGCGTCACGGTCAACAACTTCCTCGCCAGCGGAGGCGACGGATTCTCGGTCCTGCCCGGTGCGCGCGTGGTGGCCGACGTCGGTCAGGATCTCGACGCGCTCGAGGCCTACATCGCCGGCGGCGTACGCGTGCCCGCGCTCGGTCGCGTCGTCGACGTGACACCATCGTCGCCGAATTAGGGGCTTTTCAGCGCCACTTGCCTGCCTATTGTGGCCTTCCGACCGGCCTGGCGCCGGCAAAGTGAGGATTGGGGAAGCGATGCCGACAGCCCGAGCGAGGCGCGCGATGGCGGTCGTGGTGGCAGCGGCCGTGACGGTCTCGACGCCAGCCGCTGCACAGAACCTTGATGCGGAGATTGCCGCGCTGACCCAGCGCGTCGAGCGCCTCGAAGGGAGCCGTGCGGTCAGGAAGCTCCAGCGCGCCTTCGGCTACTACGTCGACCGCGGCTTGTGGCAGGACGCCGCGGACCTGTTCACCGACGACGGCACGATCGAGATCGGCATCGACGGCGTCTACGTCGGCAAGGAACGCATCCGCGAATACCTGCGCCGGCTCCACGGCGGGCAGGAGGGGCTGATCTACGGCCAGCTCAACGAATGGGTCACGCTGCAGCCGGCGATCACCGTCGCCGCCGACGGCCGGAGCGCGACCGCGCGCTGGCGCGATCTCGGCATGCTCGGCCAGTACAAGCAGCACGCGGAGTGGCGCGACGGAATCTACGAGAATACTTACGAGAAGGGCGCCGACGGCATCTGGCGGATCAAGTCGCTGCGGCTCTACGTCAACTTCGTCGCGCCTTACGAGCGCGGCTGGGCGCGGCTCGCGCCGGGCGAGGGGCTCGTGCGGAGCGAGGCTTCCAGAGCCTTCCCGCCCGACCGCCCGCCGACCTCGACGCCGGCACCGTTCCCCGATGTGCAGGTTCCGCCGTTCCAGCAGCCGAACCCGGTGACGGGCCGGCCCGTGAGAGGAGCCCGGTGATGCGCGCGGTCACATTGCCCATGGCGCTCGTCCTGAGCCTCGTTCCCGTCGCCGCCTTCGCCCAGCAGACGCCCGAGGCGCGGCTCGCCGCCTATCGCGAGCGGGTCGAACGGCTCGAGGACGTCGAGGCGATCGAGAAGCTGCAGGCGACCTACGGCTATTACTTCGACAAGGGCCTGTGGAGCGAGGCGGCCGACCTGTTTGCCGCCGACGGCACCTTCGAGTACGGCCAGATGGGCGTCTACGTCGGACGCGAGCGGATCCGCCGCGCGATGCTGCTGTTCGGCCCCGAAGGGCTCGGCCGCGGCTATCTCAACAACCACATGCTGCTGCAGCCGATCATCACCGTCGCGCCCGACGGCAAGACCGCGACCGGGCGCTGGCAGGGCATGGTCATGCTCTCGGAGCCGGGCGCCAACGGCGTCTGGGGCGTCGGCCAGTACGAGAACGCCTACGTCAAGGAACGCGGCGTGTGGAAGATCAGCAAGCTGCACTTCTACGTCCAGGCGATGGCCGACTACGACCTCGGCTTCATGCGCGGAGCACTGCGCATGGAAGGGCCGAGCGCGCTGTTCCCGCCCGACCGGCCGCCGACCGAAGTCTACCGCGCGTTCCCCCAAGGCTACGCGCCGCCGTTCAGCTTCGTCCACCCGGTGACCGGCGAGCCACTGCCGGTCACGCAACCCCCCGACGACGTCGCGAGGCCGCAACGATGATCCGCCTGACACTCGCCGCGGCCCTGCTCGCCGCGACCGCCACGCCCGCGCTCGCGCAGACGACCGAGGAAAAGCTCGACCAGCTCGAGGCGCGCATCACCCGGCTCGAGGACATGAACGCGGTCGAGCGGCTGCAAAAGGCTTACGGCTACTTCGTCGACGAGAGCCAGTGGACCCGCCTCAGCGAGCTGTTCTCGGAAGACGCGACGCTCGAGATCGGCGGCAAGGGCCTGTTCCTCGGCCGAGCCCGCGTCCTCGAATACATGCAGACCGCGTTCGGTCCCGACGGGGTCAAGGACAACGTGCTTGCCCAGCACATGCAGTTCCAGCCGATCGTCGACATCTCTCCGGACGGCCGGACCGCCTGGGTCCGCAGCCGCGCGTTCGTGATGAGCAATGCGGGCTGGGGCCTGCCGCTGTACGAGAACGAGTACGAGAAGGGCGAGGACGGCATCTGGCGGATCAGCCGCCTGTCGGGTCCGTTCACGATGTACACCAACTGGGAAGGCTGGGGTAAGAACGCGCTCAACAACACCTGGCCCGACAAGTTCGACCCGCCGCCCGACCTGCCGCCGTCGACGGTCTACCTGACCTACCCGGCGTACTACATCGTGCCGTTCCACTATCCGAACCCGGTGACGGGCAGGCCCTTCCGGCCCGACACGGGGCAGGTCGGAGCCTACCACCGTCCGCCGGGCACGCCCGAGCAGGCCGAAGCGCTGCAGGTCGGCCGCCTCGCCGACGGCACGCAGCCGATCGCCGAACCGCCGCGAGACTGAAGCGGGGGCGCCCTGTTGAACGCGAACGCTTCAGCAAATCGCTGAACTAAACCGATATCCCTCAAAGGTTACAGGCTCGAACGCATGCATCTGCGTCAACTCGTCCAACTGCCGCTCGCCGGTCTCGGCGCCTTCGCTCTGCTGCTCGCGCAGGCCGTCGCTGCCGACCCGCTCGCCAGCCCGGCACCCGGCGAGTGGCCGAGCGACGGGCGCGACTACACGGCACAGCGGTACAGCCCGCTGACGCAGATCGACCGCTCGAACGTCGGCCAGCTCGGTCTCGCCTGGTTCGACCAGTACGACACCTTCCGCGGGGTCGAGGCGACCCCGATCTATGCCGACGGCGTGCTCTACAACATCCTGCCGTTCAACGTGACGATCGCCTACGACGCGCGGACCGGCGAGCGGCTGTGGACCTACGATCCCGAGGTACCGCGCGAGGTGGCGCGGCTGGCCTGCTGCGAGCCGGTGTCGCGCGGCCTCGCGATGTGGGGCGACAAGGTCATCATCGCCACGCTCGACGGCCGGCTGATCGGGCTCGACAAGGCCACCGGCAGGCCCCTCTGGACCACCCGCGTCTATCCCGAGGAGACGCCTTACGCCTACTCGATCACCGGCGCTCCGCGCGTGTTCGACGGCAAGGTCGTGATCGGCCAGTCGGGTGGCGACCTCGGCGTGCGCGGGTTCGTCGCCGCGTTCGACGCCGATACCGGCGAGAAGCTGTGGAAGTTCTTCCTCACCCCGAACGACCCGGCCAGGGGCCCCGACGGCGAAGTGAGCGATGCGGTCATGGACTGGGTGCGCGAGACCTGGTCGTCGGAGGGGCTGTGGAAGGAGCTCGGCGGCGGCGCCAATCCCTGGGATTCGATCGCCTACGATCCCGATCTGAAGCTGGTCTACGTCGGCACCGGCAACGCGGTCCCGCACGCGCGGTTCTATCGCTCGAACAACGAGGGCGACAACCTGTTCGTCTGCTCGATCGTCGCGCTCCATGCCGAGACCGGCGAGTACGCCTGGCATTACCAGATGAACCCCGGCGAGGAGTGGGACTGGACCTGCACCCAGTCGATGATCAGCGCCGACCTCGTGATCGACGGCAAGCCGCGCAAGGTGCTGATGCAGGCACCGAAGAACGGGTTCTTCTACGTGCTCGACCGCGAGACCGGCGAGTTCGTCTCGGCCGCGGCGCACGTATTCCAGAACTGGAACGAGGGCTTCGAGGCGAACGGGCGGCCGATCACCAGCGACAAGGTGCGCTACACCACCGAGCCGGCGCTGGTCGCGCCGGGTCCGGGGGGAGCGCACAACTGGTTTCCGATGGCCTTCAGCCCGCGCACGGGTCTCGCCTATTTCCCGTCCTACCAGTCGGCCTTCGTCTACGCGGTCCAGCCCGGGTGGACGCCGCAGCCGCGCCGCTCGAACAGCGGCTGGGGCGGCTACACCGGCGAGGCGGGGCGGAAGCGGGCCGAATTGCAGGCCGAGGCCAACAAGCTGGAGAAGGCCTGGCTGACCGCGTGGGATCCGGTGAAGCAGCAGCTCGCCTGGCAGGTCGAGCTGCCGCGCCACGGCAACGGCGGCGTGCTCGTCACCGCGAGCGACCTCGTGTTCGAGGGCACGACCAAGCAGACCTTCACCGCATTCGACGCGCGCACGGGCGAAGTGCTGTGGGAGTACCCGACGCAGAGCGCCCCGGTCGCCGGCGGCATCACCTACATGCTCGACGGCGTGCAGTACGTCGCGATCAATGCCGGCTGGGGGGGCGGTGCGGCGCAGATCGAGCAGTCGGCCGGCATCGAGCTGCCGCGCGCGCCGGCGCGCCTGCTGGTGTTCAAGCTCGGCGGCACCGCGCAGCTCCCGCCGCTCGCCGCGCGCGAGCCGGTCCAGCCGCCGCCGCCGCTGCGGGCAAGCGAGGCCCAGGTGCAGCTCGGGGCGCAGCTCTACGCGCAGACCTGCGCCGTGTGCCACGGCCAGAACGCGATTGGCGGGGTCAAGGACCTGCGGCACATGACCCGCGAGACCCACGACCTGTTCGACCAGATCGTGCTCGAGGGCCTCTACCTCGAGAAGGGCATGGCTAGCTTCGCCGACATTCTCGACAAGGAGCAGGCCGACGCGATCCACGCCTACCTGATCGCGCGGGCGAACGAGGACTGGGGACGGGAGGAGTAGAGGAGTAAGAGGCGCGCCTACTCCGGCAGCCCGGCATCGAGCCGCTCGGTCAGCATGACCAGCAGCTCGTTGAGCTCCTCCATCTTCTCGGGCGGGATGCCGCGCAGCAGGCGGTCGCGCAGCTCGTCGGCGATCGTGAAGATCTCCTCGAGCACCCTCTCGCCAGCGGGGGTCAGGCGCAGCTGCTTGCTGCGGCGGTCGGTCGGGTCTGGCAGGCGTTCGACGAGCCCGTCGGCTTCGAGCGTGTCGAGCATGCGGGTCATCGTCGGCCCTTCGATGCGGAGCCGCTTGGCAATGTCGACCTGCGCGCTCGGCCAGGGCGAGTTGACGATCGCCGCCAGCGCTTCCATCCGCGCCGAGCTCTGTCCGATCGCGCGCAGCCGCTCATCGAGCAGCGAGCGCCAGCGGCGCGCGACCAGTACCAGGTTCACGGTCACGCGGATCTCGCGCGTCGTGCCGCCTTCGCGGTAGATCTCGAAATTGGATTTCGGACCCGTCGGCTCGCGTCCGTCCCCTACCGTCGTCGCCGTACTCATCGGTCTCCCGCTTCCTGTGAAGGCGCCACGAACGCGGGGTCGTTCGTGGTATGCAACGGGAACGCGGCCGCCCCCTCGGTGAGGGTAAACGGGTGCCGGCACGTCTTGTCAAGCGAGCCGCAGTTCGAAAGCGCGCGTCGCGCTTTTCAGACGGGTTGCCAGCCGCTACAGTGGCTTGACTTTGTCCGGCAGCTCCGGCCGACGGTCAGAAATCGGGAGAATTCCATGGCCTACCGGGTCGAAATCAACGGCGAGACTCGCGAGCTCGACGTACCGGGCGAGATGCCCCTGCTGTGGGCGCTGAGGAACGAGCTGGGCCTGGTCGGGACCAAGTTCGGTTGCGGCATGGCGCTGTGCGGGGCCTGCACGGTGCATGTCGACGGCGTCGCCACGCGCTCGTGCTCGGTCCCGGTCAGCGCGCTCGAAGGCAAGAAGGTGACGACGATCGAGGCGCTCGCCGAGAGCCCGATCGGCCGCGCGCTGCAGCAGGCCTGGGTCGAGGAAGACGTGATGCAGTGCGGGTACTGCCAGGCCGGGCAGCTGATGAACGCGAGCGCACTGCTCGCCCGCAACCCGCAGCCGAGCTCGCAGGAAATCCAGCAGGCGATGGCCGGCAACATCTGTCGCTGCGCCTGCTACACCCGCATCCACGACGCGATCGCGATGGTCGCCGAGAAGGGGACGGCCAATGCTTGAGACCGCCACACTCTCGCGTCGCTCGCTGCTCAAGGCCGGCGCTCTGGCCGGCGGCGGGCTCATGCTCACCGCCTCGCTGCCGATGGTTGCGAAGGCGGCCACGTCCACCGGAGCGGCACCGGCGACGCTCAACGCCTACGTCTCGATCAGCCCCGACAACGTGATCACGATCGTCGGCAAGAACCCCGAGATCGGCCAGGGCATCAAGACCATGCTGCCGATGCTGATCGCCGACGAGCTCGACGCCGACTGGGAGCAGGTGCGCATCACCCAGGCCGACTTCGATCCGCAGAAGTACGGCTTCCAGTTCGCCGGCGGCAGCTTCGCCACGCCGATGAACTGGCTGCCGATGCGCCAGGTCGGCGCGGCCACGCGGCAGATGCTGCTGGGCGCCGCAGCCGCCCGCTGGGGCGTGCCCGCCTCGTCGCTGAAGACCGAGCGCGGAAGGATCATCGATCCGGCCTCGGGCCGCACGCTGACCTACGGCGAGGTGGCGTCCGACGCCGTCTCGCAACCGGTGCCCGACCTCGAGACCGTGGCGCTCAAGGACCCGAAGGACTTCCACATCATCGGCCGCCCGATCAGCGGCATCGATTCCCCGCGCATCGTCCGCGGCGAGCCGATCTTCGGCGTCGATACGCTGCTGCCGGGCATGAAGTACGCCGCATTCGAGCGCGCTCCGGTGTTCGGGGCGAAGCTGGTCTCGGCCGACCTCGAGGCGGCGAAAGCCGTTCCGGGGGTCGAGGACGTCCTCGTGATGAAGGGCGGCGACAATCCCGAGCTGCTGATCGACGGCGTCGCGGTCATTTCCAGCAACTGGTGGATCGCCAAGGAAGCCCGCAAGAAGCTCGCGATCGAGTGGGACAACGGCCAGTGGGCGAGCCACTCGACGGCCGGCTATGCCGCGCGCGCGGCCGAGCTGGTCAAGGGCAAGCCCGAGACGATCCTCGGCGAATCCGGTGACGTCGACACGGCGTTCGCCTCGGCCGCCAGGGTGATCGAGGCGGACTACTCGTACCCGTTCCTCGCCCACGTGGCGATGGAGCCGATGAACTGCACCGCGCTCGCGCACGAGGACGGCCGCATCGAGCTGTGGGCGCCGACCCAGAACCCGACCGCGGGCGCGCAGGGCATCGCCCAGCAGCTCGGCATCGGGCAGGACAAGATCTCGATCCACATCACCCGCATGGGCGGCGGGTTCGGCCGGCGGCTGACCAACGACTTCATGGTCCAGGCCGCCGCGATCGCTGCGAGGAAGCCGGGCACGCCGATCCAGCTGATCTGGAGCCGCGAGGACGACATTCGCAGCGACTTCTACCGGCCCGCGGGCTGGCACAAGATGCGCGCGGCGCTCGATGCCGACGGCAAGCTCATCGGCATGGACAACCATTTCGTGACCTTCATCAAGAACGGCCAGGTCACGCTCGAGAACTCGATGACTGCCGACGAATTCCCGGCGCCGTTCCTCGAAAACGTCCGCCTCGGCCAGTCGACGATGGAGACCCGCGTGCCGACCGGGGCGCTGCGCGCGCCGCGCTCGAACGCGCTGTCGTTCGTCTACCAGTCGTTCCTCGACGAGATCGCCCACGCGCAGGGGCGCGACCTCCCGGCGCTGATGCTCGAGCTGCTCGGCGATCGCGAGCCGCTCCCCGGCACGCGCGGGCCGTTCGGCGAGCAGCCCGGCTTCAGCCCGCCGCGCGCCAAGGGCGTGATCGAGAAGGTCGTGGCGATGTCGGATTTCCGCGGCAGGCCGCACGAGGGCCGGGCCAAGGGGTTCGGCTTCTACTACAGCCACCTCGGCTATTTCGCCGAGGTCGTCGAGGCGAGCCTCGACCGCGGGCAGGTCGTGGTCCACAACGTCTGGGCTGCGGGCGACGTCGGCAGCCACATCATCAACCCGTTCGGCGCGCTCAACCAGGTCGAAGGGTCGATCATCGACGGCCTCGGCCAGGCAGTGGCGCTGGCGGTCGAGATCGAGGGCGGGGCGGCCAAGCCCGGGAATTTCCATGAATACGAAATTCCCCGGATGCCGGTGACGCCGAAGATCACGGTCGAGTTCGTCAAGACCGACAACCCGCCGACCGGCATGGGCGAGCCTGCGCTGCCGCCGGTGATCCCGGCGCTGACCAACGCGCTGTTCGCGCTGACCGGCAAGCGCATCCGCAATCTGCCGATCGACACGAGCCAGCTCGTCTGAGCTGCCGCCCGGGCCGGGGGCGTGCTAGAATGGCGCGTCCTCAGCACGGGAGCAGGCTCATGACCCGACCGCTTGCCTTCGCTGCGGCCCTTGGTGCCGCCGTTCTAGCAACCGGCCTGTCGGCCCAGCCGGACACGCCGCCGCCCGATCTCGCCGACCTCGCTGCCGGCACCTACCGCGGCGACGTGATCTCGGACTCGCGCGGTTCGTCGCGTTCGGACGTGACGATCACGGTCAGCAAGACCGGCCCCGATACGGTCGAGATCGTGTCGAGCTACGACCGGCTTCCAACGGTTTCCACGAAGCTCGAGCGGGTGATGGACACGGTGCAGAACGCCGGCACGCCGACCGGTCCGCTGCAGGTGTTCCTGCTCGACACGACGAAGTCCCCGTTGCGCCTCGACCTGACGATCGACGAGGCGTCGTGGTCGGGGGAGAAGGCGGGGTAGGAAAGGGCAGGTGCCCCCATCCAGCTCCGACTAAGACCTGCGGGGCCAAGTCTTCGTACCCTTCTCCCGCCAGCGCGAGAAGCAGGGCCCTGCTTCCGCGCTCGTTCTCCTTCTTCCACTGGTGGGCGAAGGACAGCGAAGCTTGCCGCCGGGCGGTTGGCGTAGCTTGGAGGAAGGCCCCTGTCCTTTCTCTATCCCACTCCGTCGGGCTCATGCACGGCTCCAAGACGCCGCACATCTTGCGACAACGGAGCCGCTGGCCTTCGCCACCGTCCTCGGTAATGAAGGGATCGAAGCGATTGGCGGGAGAGTGGCAACGATGCGTGCGAACTGGAAAGGGGCCTTGCTGAAAGGGGCCGCCGCTGCGGCGATGGTCGGCTGGGCCGTCCCTGCGGCAGCAGCGGAGTGCGGCGACATCGCAAGGATGACGCTGCCGAACGGCAAGATCACCGCCGCGGAAGTCGTCGCCCCGGGGGCGTTCGTCCAGCCGCAGGCGCCTGGCGGCCCGCCTCCCGGCGTCGGCGGTGGGGCCTACGCCGACCTCCCTGAATTCTGCCGCGTGCAGGCGACGCTGACACCCAGCAGCGACAGCGACATCAAGGTCGAGGTCTGGCTGCCGACTTCCGGCTGGAACGGCAAGTTCGTCGGCATCGGCAACGGCATCTGGGCCGGGCAGCTCAGCTATTCGCAGCTCGGCGACCCGCTCAAGCGCGGCTATGCCGTGGCGACGACCGACACCGGGCACACCGGCAACGGCCTCACCGCCGAGTGGGCGATCGGCCACCCCGAGAAGCTGGTCGATTTCGGCTACCGCGCCGTGCACGAGATGGTCGTCACCGCCAGGCGCGCGATCGAGGCCTTCTATGGCAGCGGGCCGCAGAAGTCCTACTGGAACTCCTGCTCGACCGGTGGCCGGCAGGGCCTGATGGCCGCGTACCGCTACCCCGAAGACTTCGACGCGATCAGCGCGATGGCACCGGCCAATCCGATGACCGACCTGATGACCCAGTCGATGTGGGCCGGGTGGCAGCCGCAGCGTGCACCCGGCGCAGCGGTGCCGGTGCCGCAGCTCGCCGCGGTGCATGCCGCGGCGGTCAAGCAGTGCGACAAGCTCGACGGGCTCGAGGACGGGCTGATCGGGCGCCCCGACGTCTGCGATTTCGACCCGGGCACCGTCGAAGGCCTGACGTCCGACCAGGTCGAGACGATGCGCGCGCTCTACCGGGGGCCGCCCGGACTTCCCGGCTGGCCGGTGGGCAGCGAGCTGCAGATGGCGGTCGTGACCCAGGGCCAGCAGCCGTTTCCGGTCGCGCTGACCTACTTTTCGATGCTGGCCTTCGGCGACCGCCCGGCGTGGGACTGGCGGACCTTCGACTACGAGCGCGACGCGCAGGCCGGCCGCGACTACGGCGCTGCGATCCTCGACGTGCCGGCCACGGGACTCGCGGCGTATTTCGCACGCGGCGGCAAGCTGCTGCTCAGCCACGGCTGGACCGACGGGCTGATCCCGGCGACCAACACCCTGCGTTTCCACGATGCACTGTTCCCGACCCTGAGCGCGGAGCAGCGGGCGAACCAGTACCGCCTGTTCATGGTCCCGGGCATGGACCACTGCAGCGGCGGCGAGGGGACGAGCGAGTTCGACACTCTGGGGACTCTCGACGCCTGGGCCACGACCGGCGCCGCGCCCGACAGTATCGTCGCCACGCGGCCGACGGTTGCCGGAGGCATGCCCGGAGCGCCGGCCGGCCCGCCGCGCGCGCCGATGTCGCGGCCGCTGTGCCCGTGGCCGACTTATGCTCGCTACGACGGCAGGGGCGACCCGGCGGAAGCGGCGAGCTTCCGCTGCGTCGCGCCGGATTAGCGCGGGCGCGATGGCTTTCGCCGACGATCGTGCCGCGCTGCGCGCTGCCTGCGAGCCGGGCGTCGGGCTATGCACGATCGTCGGCATCGAGGGCAGCTTCTCGCGCCGTCTCGGCGCCCAGCTCGCCGTGCATCCGGACGGCACGATCACCGGCAGTCTCGCCGACGGCTGCCTCGAGAAGCAGCTTGCGAGCGAGGTCGCGGCGGCGAGCGCACCCGTGGTCAAGCGCTTCGGCGCGGGTTCGGAGCTGATCGACTTCCGCCTGCCGTGTGGCAGCGGGCTCGACGTGCTCATCGATCCGGAGCCCGACCCCGTCGCCTGCCTTGCGGCGATGGCGCTGCTCGAGGCGCGCCAGGAATCGGTGCTGCGGCTACCCGCCGAACAGCTGCCCGAGCGGCGCTACATTCCCGCGCTCAGGCTGCTGCTGTTCGGCGAGGGGCCCGAGCTCGAGGCGCTGGGAGCGCTCGCCGAGGCGGCCGGAATCGAGGCCGAGGCGCACGGCAAGGACGCGCTGTCGCTCGGCCGCCGGCCCGAGGGCCTGTCGGCCGACCCCTGGACCGCGGTCGTGCTGCTGTTCCACGACCATGAATGGGAAGCGCCGATCCTCGAGTGGGCGCTGTCGACGCCCGCGTTCCATATCGGTGCACAGGGTGGACTGGAGGCGCGGCGCGGACGGCTCGAGCGTCTTGCCGCGAGTGGCGTCCTCCCGGAACAGCTCGACCGCATCCGTTCGCCGATCGGTGTGATCGGCCACAGCCGTGAACCTGGCGTGCTGGCGATATCCGTGCTGGCCGAGATCGTCGGCGCTTACGAAGCCCTGCATCCACATGGCTGAGCCCGCCGTCGCGGTGCTTGCAGCGGGGCTGGGCAGGCGCTTCGGCGGAGGGAAGCTCGAGGCCGAATGCGCCGGCAAGCCGCTGGGGCGGTGGGTGATCGAAGCGGTCGAGGCGGCGGGGCTGGGGCCGGGCACGATCGTTACCGGTCCGGAGGGCGCGAACTTCGCCGCCGGCTGGACCGTGCTGGTCAACCCGCGGCCGGACGAAGGCCTCGGCTCCTCGCTGGCGATCGCCGCCAGGGCCGCGGTCGACGGCGAAGCAGAGGCGCTCCTCGTCCTCCTCGCCGACATGCCGCTGGTCAGTGCCGGCTATTTGCGCGACCTCGCCGCCACTCCGGCCCCAGCCGCGACGCGCCAGGGCGACGGGCGCCCCGGCGTCCCGGCGCTGCTGGACCGCTCGCTGCTCAACCTCGCCGCGCGTCTCACCGGCGACCGCGGCGCCGGGCCGCTGCTGCAGGGCGCGAGGCTGCTTGATGCGCCCGCCGGAATGCTGCGCGACGTCGACACGCCGGACGATCTGGCGGAGGTAAAGCGGGCTCTCGCTCGATAGCCCTCTCCCTTCAGGGGAGAGGGTTGGGAGAGGGGATTGGCAGGAGTTTTCCTTCTGGCCCCCTCTCAACTCCCCGCCCGCACGGTCACCGGTTCGCCCGCGCGCCGCACCGCGATCCGCTCGATCAGCCCGTCGCGCAGCGTGTAGGTCACGATTACCCGCACCTCGATGTAGTCGCCCTTGTTCAGAGGGCCGACCACGAAATCCGGCGCATCCTCGATCGCCGTGAAGCGGCTGGTGGTGTCGCTGACGATCTCGCGCTCGCTGGCCTCGATGCCGTGCACGGTGAGGCTCTCGCGCACCCGCTTGAACATCTCGGTGTAGAAATCGGCGATCGCCTGCTTGCCCTTCATCGGCGGCACCGAGCCGAGCAGCAGCTCGACGTCGTCGGTGTAGAAGCGGGTGTAGCGCTCCGGATCGCCGTTCGAGAACGCCGCGGTATAGGCCTGGTAGGCGGCGAGCTGGCTCGGGTGCGGCCCGAGCGGCGGGAGCTTGCTGACGCCCTTCTCGGCCGGCCAGGTCATCGTCTTGAGGCGCCACACCTGTCCTTGGTCGTTGAGAATGTAGTGGGCGAGAAACTTCACGGTGATCGAATCGCCGGGGAACAGGTGCCGGAACGGGAACTCCGGTCGCTCCCTGGTGGCATGGAAGTCCATGTCTATCTCGGCGAACAGGTCGCGGCCCTGCTGGACGTAGGCGACGATCCTCGGACACTCGCGCACGCCGTCGTGCGCCCAGGCGAGGAACCGCCGCATTCCGTCGCGGCCCTCGAAGGTGCCGCTGCCGCTTTCCATGGCGCAGTCCTCGGCGAACCAGCGCTCGACCAGCGTCTCGTCGTCCCCGGTCAGGAAATCCGCGATGTAGGCTTCGTAGTCGAACGTCATTCGAGCTCCAGTATTACCGCATCGGCGGCCAGCGTCTGCCCGGTCTCGGCACTGATCGCCTTGACCCGGCCCGCCTTCGGTGCGCGCAGGATGTTCTCCATCTTCATCGCCTCGACCGTCGCCAGCGGCTGGCCGGGCTCGACGGTATCACCGGCGGCGACGTGCAGCGCGACGAGCAGGCCGGGCATCGGGCTCAGCAGCAGCCGCGAGAGGTCGGGCGGCGGCTTGTCGATCATCCGCGCGGCGAGCGGCGCGAGGCGGGCGGGCAGGGCACGGGCGCGGTGCCGGCGGCCGCGGGTGGTGATCAGCCAGTCGAGCCCCTGCCGCTCGATCCTGAGCCCGAGCGTTTCGCCGTTGCCCGTCGCGGTGGCGGTGCGCATCCCGGGCTGCCAGTCGCAGGTGCCCTCGACCCGGTGCTGGTCGACCATCGCGTGGCCTTCGCCGAGCGTCACCGCGTAGTCGTGCCCGTCGAGGCGCACGGTCCACTCGCACGGCATGGGCGGCGGACCGTCGAGCTGGCCCGAGGTCCGGCGCGCCCGGCCCATGCGGGTGAAGGCGAGACCCGCGGCGACCGCCGCGATCGTTCGCAGGCGCGCCGGTTCCGCGGGCGCGCCCTCGAACCCGTCCGGGTATTCCTCGGCGATGAACCCGGTGGTCAGCTCGCCCGCGCGGAACCGCGGGTGCTGCATCAGCGCCGAGAGGAAATCGAGGTTGTGCCCGGGGCCCTCGACCTCGAACCGGTCGAGCGCCTCGACCTGCAGGTCAGCCGCCCGCTCGCGTGTCGGCGCCCAGGTGATCAGCTTGGCGATCATCGGGTCGTAGAACCGCGACACTTCGCCGCCCTCGGCGACGCCGTCGTCGACGCGGATGTACTCCCCTCCCGCTTGCGGGAGGGGCTGGGGGTGGGTCAGTTCGGCAGGCGCGGCGCTATCGGTCGTGCCCACCCCCGACCCCTCCCGCAAGCGGGAGGGGGGCCCGTACCGCACCAGCCGCCCCGTGCTCGGCAGGAAGTGCCGATAGGGATCCTCGGCATAGACCCGCGTCTCGATCGCCCAGCCGTCGAGCCGCACGTCCCCCTGTGCGAAGGCCAGCTTCTCGCCCGCCGCCACGCGGATCATCTGCTCGACGAGGTCGAGCCCGGTCACTGCCTCGGTCACCGGATGCTCGACCTGCAGCCGGGTGTTCATTTCGAGGAAGTAGAAGCTCTCGCCGCTCGGATCGGCGCCCGAGACGATCAGTTCGACCGTCCCCGCCGAATGGTATCCGACCGCTCGCGCCAGCGCGACCGCCTGCTCGCCCATCCGCGCGCGCATCGCCGGCGTGACGAACGGCGAGGGCGCTTCCTCGACCACCTTCTGGTGCCGCCGCTGGATCGAGCATTCGCGCTCGCCGAGATGGATCAGATTGCCGTGCTTGTCGCCGAGCACCTGGATCTCGATGTGCCGCGGGCTCTCGACGAACTTCTCGATCAGCACCCGGTCGTCGCCGAAGCTGGCCGAAGCTTCGCGGCGGACGGCGTCGAACCCCTCGCGCACGTCGGCCTCGGACCACGCCAGCCGCATCCCCTTGCCGCCGCCGCCGGCCGAGGCCTTCATCATCACCGGGTAGCCGATCTCGCCGGCAATCTTCACCGCGTGTGCCGTATCGGCAATCTCGCCGACGAAGCCGGGCACGACGTTCACGCCCGCCGCCTGCGCGATCCGCTTGCTCTCGATCTTGTCGCCCATCGCGGCGATCGCGTTCGCTGGCGGGCCGATGAAGGCGATCCCCGCGGCCTCGAGCGCCTCGACGAAGCTCGCCCGCTCCGAAAGGAAACCGTACCCCGGATGCACCGCACCCGCCCCTGTCGCCCTGCACGCCTCGATGATCCGGTCGGTCCGCAGGTAGCTCTCGGCCGCCGGCGAGGGCCCGATATGCACCGCCTCATCGGCCATCCGCACGTGCGGCGCGCGCGCATCGGCATCCGAATAGACCGCCACGGTCGCGATCCCCATCCGCCGCGCGGTGCGGATCACGCGGCAGGCGATTTCCCCGCGGTTGGCGATGAGGATCTTCGAGAACATCGGCCCTATTCCTCCGGCCGCGGGTAGAGCGCCTGCAGCGCTTCCCACGCCGTGGGGTGGTAGATCGTCGCGTGGCCGAGGTGCGGCCGCGGTTCGTAGTGCAGCTCGATCTCGGGCCGCGCGCGCAACGCAGCGAGCAGCCGTTCGGTGGGGCCAGGCTGCCCGAGCGTCTCGCTGCCCACGCTGAGCCACAGCCGCAGGGGTGCCCCGTCACGTTCCGCCAGCAGTGCCGGAGCGTCCTCGCTCAGCCTGCCGTCGTCCCACCACAGGCTCGGGTCCATTGCCACGTAGGTGTCGAAGGCATCGGGCTCGCGCAGGAGGGTCTCGACTATGAACAGCCCGGCGAGCGATTCCCCGAGCAGCGCGTCCTCGCCCGACGTGCGGTACCGGCTTTCGACGAACGGCTTGACCTCGTCCACGAGGAACCGCCGGAACGCGGCGGATTCCCCGGCCGTGGGGTATTCAGATCCGAGTTCGGCATCGCGTTCGATGGGAAAGGCGAGCTCGCGCCGCCGGTCGACCGTCTCGACGCCGACCACGATGAGGTCCTGCGTCAGCCACGAGATAGCCCCGAGCTGCGCCAGACCGGTGATGTGGTGGAAGTCCTGCGAAATCCCGCCGTCGATCAGGTAGACCGTCGGATAGCGCCGCCCGCTTTCGGCATATCCGGGGGGTGTCCACACGTTGATCGTGCGTTGCGCGCCGAGCTCCGCCGACGGCAGGCCGTAGCTTTCGCCGATAACGATCGGCGCGCCATCCTGCGCGGCCAGCGGCGCGGCCAGGAGCATGAGCGCTGCGAGCAGCCAGCCGACCGCGCGTGGCGTCATTCCGGCCCCGCGGCGAGGTTGCGCAACTGCTCGGTGCGCTGGACGGTCAGGTAGGTCTTGCATTGCGAATCGAGCATCGGCTGCATCGAGCCGCCGCGGGCCATGAAGCTCTCCGACAGGCACTGCGCGTCGCGGAACCTGAGCCAGGCGCGCTGGGCTTCGAGCAGGGTGTCGAAATGACCCGGCTGCCTGTCGTGCTCGCGGTCGAGCTCGGCGTCGAGCGCCTTCATCCGCGCCGACGTCTCGGCCCACTGCCGGTTGAGCTCGGCATCGGCCGCCTCGAACTCGCGCGCGGCGCAGAGGTTCATCTCGATCTGGTACTGCGCGTGCTCGCAGTCGATTTCCTCGGTTTCGATCGCAGGGGCGGCCTGCGCCAGCACGAGCAAGGCGGCCGCGGCGATCATTCGGCAGCCTCCGCCGTCGCGCACGCCGGGCCCCGGGCCTGGCGCAGCGGTTCGTCCCCCTGCAGCGGCACCAGGCCGAGCTTGGCGAACAGCGCCCCGTCGGCATCGTCGCCCGCGTTCGGCGCGGTCAGCAGTCTGTCGCCGGTGAAGATCGAGTTCGCCCCTGCAAGGAAGCACAGCGCCTGCGTCGCTTCGGACATGCTCTCGCGACCAGCGGACAGGCGGACCATGCTCTTCGGCATTGTGATCCGCGCCGCCGCCACCGTGCGCACGAATTCGATGTCGTCGATCCTGGCCAGCGGCGTGTCCGCGAGCATGTCGCCGAGCACGGTGCCCCTGACCGGCACCAGCGCGTTGACCGGCACGCTCTCGGGGTGCCGCGGCAGCGTCGCCAGCGCGTGGATGAAGCCGACGCGGTCCTCGCGCGTCTCGCCCATGCCGACGATCCCGCCCGAGCACACGCTGATCCCCGCCGCGCGCACGTTCTCGAGCGTCTCCAGCCTATCTTCGAACCGGCGCGTGGTGATCACCCGCTCGTAGTACTCGGGGCTGCTGTCGATGTTGTGGTTGTAGTAGTCGAGCCCCGCCTCGGCGAGCATCTCCGCCTGCTTCGGCGTGAGCATGCCGAGCGTCATGCAGGTCTCGAGCCCCATCGCGCGCACGCCCTTCACGATCTCGACGATCTTCGGCATGTCGCGATCCTTGGGATTGCGCCAGGCGGCGCCCATGCAGAACCGCTGGCTCCCCGCATCCTTGGCCTGCGCCGCGCGCTGCAGCACCTGCTGCACGTCCATCAGCTTCGTGGCTTCCACGCCGCTGTCGGCCGAGACCGACTGCGAGCAATAGCCGCAATCCTCCGGGCACCCGCCGGTCTTGATCGAGAGCAGCGTGCACAACTGCACCTCGCCCGGACGATGATGCGCACGGTGGACCTCGGCGGCGCGGAACACGAGCTCGGTGAAGGGCAGCTCGAACAGCGCGGTGATCTCCTCGCGCGTCCAGTCGGTGCGGATGTTTGTCATCTGTCGGATTTAGGCTCTTTCCAAACCTTGTAAGCACAGCGGAGCGAGTAGATTTCCAAGCCGAGGAAAACCAGCGCACCAATCAAGAACAACCTCGAAATGGCAGCACATTCGTCCTGCGATACGGCACAATCTCCCCCGCCCGATACTGCTGCCATGCCTAGGAATGCGAGAGCAATCGGAATCAAAATCACTGCCGTCGCTACAGCCAAGAAGAAGCGCGCTGAGCGTTGGTCTCGGCTCACTCCGCCGCCTCCCGCACATCCTCGCCCGCCGGCGGCATGTTGCGGCCGAGCAGGCGCAGCAGGTCGGCCGCGCATTCGACCACGTTCGAGCCGGGGCCGTAGATCCCCTGCACTCGGGCGTCACGCAGGAACTGGTAGTCCTGCGGCGGGATCACACCGCCGGCGACGACCTTGATGTCGGCCCGCCCGGCGGCACGCAGCGCCTCGACCAGCTCGGGGATCAGCGTCTTGTGCCCGCCCGCGAGCGAGCTGGCGCCGACCGCGTCGACCTCGCGCTCGAGCGCCAGCGCGGCGGCTTCGGGCGGGGTCTGGAACAGCGGCCCGGCGATCTCCTCGCGCGTCCAGTTGGTGCGGGTGCTCATCCCTTGGCGTTCCTGTCTCGCGTCATCCACCAGAACAATCCTGCTCCTGCGAGCAAGGAGAGCACAGGAAGCCAGGATAGAACCCCAAGACTCTTGCATGTGGCGTTCGGCTCGCAGTCTCCCGGCAGAAAATAAGGAAGCAGCAAATATGCATTCAGCGCGAAGAGAAGTGCGCCAAAGCCGAAGCAGCCGAATTTCTGGCCGGGTGACAACGTCGGCCGGTCGCTAAAGCTCACTCCGCCGCCTCCCGCACGTGCTCGCCCGCCGGCGGCATGTTGTGGCCGAGCAGGCGCAGCAGGTCGGCCGCGCATTCGACCACGTTCGAGCCGGGGCCGTAGATCCCCTGCACTCGGGCGTCACGCAGGAACTGGTAGTCCTGCGGCGGGATCACACCGCCGGCGACGACCTTGATGTCGGCCCGCCCGGCGGCGCGCAACTCGGCGATCAGCTCGGGGATCAGCGTCTTGTGCCCGCCGGCGAGTGAGCTCGCCCCGACGGCGTCGACGTCGCGCTCGAGCGCCAGAGCGGCGGCTTCGGGCGGGGTCTGGAACAGCGGGCCGGGGATGACCTCGAAGCCCATGTCGGCGAACGCGCTGGCGATCACGTTGGCGCCGCGGTCGTGCCCGTCCTGGCCCATCTTGGCGACCAGCAGTCGCGGCGGTCGGCCGAGGCGGCGGGTGACCGCTTCGACGCCCGCGAGGACCTGCGCGTAGCGCGCATCGCCCGCGTAGGAGGCGGAATAGACGCCGCGCACGGGGGTCGGCTGAGTCCCGTAGCGGCCGAAGGCGGCCTCGAGGGCGGCGGAGATTTCGCCCAGCGTCGCATCGGCCCGGGCGGCTTCGATCGCGAGGGCAAGCAAATTAGCCCTCTCCCGTTGGCCCTGCGGGCCAGCTTCGCTTCCAGGGGAGAGGGTTGGGAGGGGGGGCCGTCGCGACGAGGCATCGCCTTCCCCGCCCCCAACCCCCTCCCCTGAAGGGGAGGGGGCTTTCAAGGCCGCCTCCGTCAGCGCAGCCAGCGCGGCCTGGCAC
>CALCBC010000127.1 GCA_937898525.1 uncultured Sphingomonadales bacterium | reverse complement strand
GAGCAGCGGAATCATAATCCGCGTGTCGGGGGTTCGAGTCCCTCCTCCGCTACCACCCCACGCAGGTGCGGTGCACGTGGCCACCGTTCTTCTTTCGGACCTCAGGCGAGGAGCCAGCCTTCGGGTCAGGCTGTGCGGCTTGCCGGCGAAGCCTTCCCTTTGCCCGGGAGCTCGGTGCCGCGCAGCGATTGACCGGCCGTCTCAGGCGTCCGTGTCAGCGCCACCGCCCCGACGACGCACGCAGCCATCATCACGTAGGCAGGCATCAGTTCGTTGCCGGTCGCTCCGATCAGCCAGCTGTTGAACGCCGGCGCGGTGCCGCCGAACAGCGAGGTGGCGACGTTGTAGGAGATGGCGAACCCGGCGAAGCGCACGTGGGTGGGGAACATCGCCGGGAAAGTCGCCGAAATCGTCGCCAGCTGCGGCACGTAGAGCAGGCCCAGCAGCGCGAAACCGATCACGGCTCCGGTGAAGCTCGTCGCCATCAGAAGGTAAAGCGGAACCACACCCACGAACAGGCCGACGAGCGAAACCCACCATAGCGGCTTTCGCCCGACCTTGTCGGACAGCGCCCCGGCGAAGGGTACGAACAGCATCATGAACAGCATGCCGATGATCGGCACGATCAGCGCGTCGTCGGTGCCGAGACCGAGCCGACGCTGCAAGTAGGTCGGCATGTAGCTGAGCAGGGTGTAGTTGACGACGTTGAGCGCAATGACCAGCCCGCCCATCGTGAGCAGGGGCCGCCAGTAGCGCGTGATGAGGTGCCGGATCTCGGTCGATGCGGCAGGTTCGGTCTCGTGGTGTGCTTCGATCTCGCGGAAGATCGGCGTGTCCTCCATCCGCGAGCGGAGATACATGCCCACGAGGCCCATTGGACCGGCAACGAAGAACGGAATCCGCCAGGCCCAGTCGTACATCGCCTGCTCCCCGAACCAGAGCGAGAAACCGAGCATCAGCAGCGCGCCGAAGGAAAAGCCCGCGAGCGTGCCGAATTCGAGGAAGCTGCCGTAGAAGCCGCGCCGGTCGTCGGGCGAATACTCGGCCATGAACGTCGCCGCGCCGCCGTACTCGCCGCCGGTCGAGAAGCCCTGGATCATCCTCAGTGCCACCAGCAGGGCAGGGGCCCACAGGCCGATGGTCTCGTACGACGGGATCAGGCCGACCGCGACGGTCGCAGCGGACATCAGCAGGATCGTCATAGCGAGGATCGTCTTGCGGCCGTAGCGGTCGCCCAGCGGGCCCCAGAACAGCCCGCCGAGCGGCCTGACCAGGAACGAGATCGCGAAAGTGGCGAGCGCAAACAGCGTGGCCTCGGCCGCTTCGCCGGGGAACAGCGCCGAGGAGATGTAGACGACACCGTACGCGTAGATCCCGTAGTCGAACCATTCGGTCGCGTTGCCGAGCGCCGACGCGGCGATCGCTCGGCGCAGGACTGGAGCCGGGGTCGCTTCCGGATGCCCCATCGGCACTTCCGCCCCAATGGGCGTGGCGTGATGTTCGGTCATGTGGCCTCCTCAGGGTCGTGTGCGAGCGGGTCCAGCGAAGCGGACATCGGCGTGGTGCGCGGGAGAATCTGGTAGCTGCTCTGGTCGGGAGCCGGCACCGGCAGCGTGGCGGCCTGGCGCCAAAAGCCGAACAGCAGCGCACCGCCCGCACAGGCGGCGATGAACAGGAACAGGCCGGGTGTGCCCGCCACCGTCATCGCGCCTGCCGCGGCGAGGGGACCGGCGGCGGCGCCGGCCGAATAGACGAGCACGAGGCTGCCGCTGGCCGAGACCCGCTGTTCCGCGGGCAGCCTGTCGTTGGCGTGCGCCACGCACAGCGGGTAGAGCGCGAAACTTAAGCCGCCGAAGAGCGCGGCGAAGGCCAGCAGCGGCCAGCCCGGGGTGTCGATCAGGGCGATCGCTCCCCCGGCGGCCAGCGCGCCGGCGAAAGCGAGGACGATCACCCTTCGGCGGTCGAAACGGTCGGACAGCAGCCCGAGCGGCCACTGCAGCGCGACGCCGCCGAAGATCACCGTGCTCATGAACACGGCGACGGCCGCGAGCTCCATCCCGATCCGCCGGGCGTAGACCGCTCCGAGAGCGTAGAACGCGCCGAGCATCAGGCCGGTTACCGTGGCGCCCACGACGCCGAGCGGCGAGACCCCGTAGAGAGACCGGATCGGCAGGGTGTCGATGTCATCGAGCGGAGGGGCGGCGATGCGCGTGAGGGCCACCGGAATGGCCGACAGCGAGATCAGGATCGAGGCGGCGAGAAACGGCAGCGACGGCCTGGTATCGCCGATGTTCAAGAGGTACTGCCCGAGCGCCTGGCCGGTGTAGAGCGCGATCATGTAGCCGGCGAGCACGGTGCCGCGCGCGTTGCTCTCCGCACGCTCGTTGAGCCAGCTTTCGAGGCAGATGTAGACGCCCGCGATGCAGAAGCCGTCGACCAGCCGCAGCGTGGCCCAGAACAGCGGGTCCTGGTAGATCGCGTAGCTCAGCGTGCTCGCCGAGAACAGCGAGACGAACGCGGCGAACGCCCGGATGTGGCCGACGCGCGAGACGAGCCGACCCGCCCGGATCGAGCCGATCACGAGGCCGGCGAAATAGGCCGTGCCGACCGCCCCCACCGCCAGGGCGGGGCTGCCTGCGCGCTCGAGGCGGACGGCGATCAGCGTCGCCATGAAGCCGCTGCCCGCCATCAGCATGAAGATGGCGAGCAGCAGGCTGCGGACCGGGGCGATTGCGCTCAGCACATTGGGATAATGGCGAGCCGCGACATCGTTCCGGCTCAGGCGGCCGCGCGGCCCTTGCCCGCGGGTACCGAGTCCTCGACCAGCGCGGCATGCAGCGCGCGCACGCCGCGCTCGAAGTCGCCGCGCTCGACGATGAACTGGACGTCGACATTGCGGATCTGGTGCTGGACCGCGAGTGTCAGCACCCCGGCGTCGTCGAGCGCGCGCAGCGCCCGGGGCACGACGCCGGGCTCCGAGATATCGCTCCCGATCGCGGCGATCATCGCCACCGGCTGGGCCGAGACGGTTGCCGCCGGATAGGCCTTGTCGAGGTCCGCGACCACGCGGGCGATCGTTTCCGGACTGCCGGTCAGGTAGTGGGTGATCGTGTTGGCGTTGGACGACTTGCTGACGATCCATGCGCCGTGCCGGGCGAGCGTTTCGAGAATGGCGCTGTCGAACCCCTTCTCGCCGACCATGTCCTGCTCGAAGAATTGCAGCGCGTGCAGCTCGCGGACGCCGGAGACGATCTCGACTCGCGGACGATCGGAGACATAGTCGGCGCAGATCAGCGTGCCCTCGTCTTCGCGGTCGAAAGTGTTGCGCACGCACAGCGGAATGGCCGCCTGACGGAGGCCGCGCCCCGCCCGAGGGTGAATCGCTTCCATGCCGAGATTGGCGAGCTGGTCGGCGACGTCGTAGTTGGTCCGGCCGATCTTCTGCGCGCGATCCTCTCCAACGAGCCTGGGGTCCGCGCTCGAAAGGTGGAATTCCTTGTGAATGATCGCCCGGCTGGCCTGGGTAAGCACCGCGATGCGCGAGAAGGTCATCTCGGAGTATCCGCGCGCGTAGCGCCGGACCATGCCCCCCTCGCACCCGGCGTAGCCGGTCACGATCGGCATCTGCCGCGAGAGATCGATCGTCGCGAGCGCATCGAGGATGCGCTGGTCGAGACTGACCTTGTCCTCTTCGCTCCACACCGTCAGGTCGACGAACACCGCGTTCACCCCGCGGTCGCGCAGCAGCAGCGCGGTCGAATGGGCGCTGTGCGCCTCGCCAAGGCCGGCGAGCATCTCGCGCACCGTGACCAGCTGATCCTTGAGGCTGAAACGCTTGTGCGCCCGCAGCCGGTCGAGATCGTCGAGGCAGGCGTTGAGCGCCTCGATGCGGCGGTGCACGAAGCGGTCGGCATGTACGAGGCTTTCGCTGCGGGCGAACATGCTGGCATTGCGCTCGCACATGGCCTCCCGCACCCGCTCGAGCGCATCGCGCCATTCGGGCTCGCCGCGCACGAAATGGGTGTAGACGCCCGGCTCGCCCGAATTCTTGTGCTCGAGCAGCAGGTTGGTCATCCCGGCGTAGGCCGAGACCACGAATATCCGCTGGTAGAGGTCGTCGCCGCTTCGGCCGGCTATCAGCACGTTGTCGAACAGGGTCGAGGTTGCGGCCATCGAGGTGCCGCCGATCTTCTCTACGCTGTGCTCCCCCATCAGGCGGCCGCCTTGTCGATCAGTCCCCGGTGGGGAGAGATGGGCCGGACCTCGCGCGCGGCGATGAACTCGGGGCGCGGCTTATCGGCGCCGAACGGCTTCTCGAGGCGGTTCGAGACCGCGTTGTAGACGAGGAACGCATTGGAGCGGGGGAACGGCGTGATGTTGCCGTTCGAGCCGTGCATGGTGTTGCAGTCGAACACGATGACGGTGCCGGGCTGGCCGGTGGGCGCGACGATGCCGTGCTTGTGCGCCAGCACTGCGAGGCTGAGCTCGTCGGGAACGCCGTATTCCTGCTTCTTGAGCGACTGGCGGTAATGATCGTCGGGCGTCTCGCCAACGCAGGTGATGAACGTCCTGTGCGAGCCCGGGATCATCATCAGCGGGCCGTTGTAAGGCGTGTTTTCGGCCAGCAGCACCGACATCGACAGCGCCCGCATGCGCGGCATGCCGTCCTCGGTGTGCCAGGTTTCGAAATCGGAGTGCCAGTAGAACTCCTTGCCTCTGAAACCGGGCTTGTAGTTGAGCCGCGACTGGTGGACGTAGACTTCGTCATCGAGCAGGAACGCGGCGACGCCGGCAAGGCGTTCGTCGGCCGCAACCCGGGCCATCAGCCGGTTCTGCTCGTGTATCGCGAAGATCGAGCGGATTTCGTCGCTGCCGGGCTCGGTGATCACGGTCTCGGGATCGAGCGCCGTCGGGTCTGCCAGCAGGCAACGGGTCTCGTCCTGCAGTGCCTCGAGCTCGGTCGCGCTGAAGACGTTGTCGAGCACCAGGTAGCCGTGGCGATCGAAGTGCTCGACCTGCTCCCTGGCAAGCGGTGCGTCCTCGCACCACTCGCGCCAGGCCACCGGATCGAGGCGTGGCAGGGCGTCGGGATTTGCCGCCCGGCGTGACGGGTAAAGATCCTGGGTCATCCTCGAGCTCGTCTAGCTGACCGGTTCGGGCGACTTGCGAGGCGCCGGATAGGCGCCGTCCTCGTCGTGGACTTCGTTCCCCGTCACCGGCGGATTGAACACGCAGGCTGTCAGGATGTCGGTCTCCGGGCGAACGATGTGGCGGTCGTTTTCGTTGAGCGCGTAGAGCACGCCCGGTTTGAGCTCGTGCGTCTCGCCCGTCCCCAGATCCTCGATTGTCCCCGTACCCTTGAGCACCAGCACGGCTTCGAGGTGATGCTTGTAGTGCATCTTCAGTTCGCTGCCGGCGCGCAGGGTGGTGAGGTGGAACGAGAACCCCATGCCGTCTTCCTCGAGCAGGAAGCGCGCGCTCTCCCAGCCATCGGATTTCACGTTGCGGTCGCTTTTGCGGACGTCCTTGAGTTTGCGGATGATCATGTCGTCGGTCTCCTTTTTGGGGTCAGGCGGCGACGCCGAGCGGCGCCGCCAGTTCGGCGCGGATCGCCCGCTCGAGGATGTCGAGCCCGGTGCCGAGCAGTTGGTCATCGATCACCAGCGGGGCGAGGACCTTGACGATTTCGTCGTGTGCGCCACTGGTTTCGATGATCAGGCCCTGCGCGAAACAGGACCGGGTCACGGCGCTTGCGGCCTCGCCTGAGCCGACGTCGATGCCACGCATCATTCCGCGGCCGCGGGTGGTGAGGCCATGTTCCTTTGCGATGCGCTGGAGCCGCGCCTCGAGAATCTGTCCGCGGCGCGCGATGTTGGACTGGAAATCCTGGGTCGACCAGAAATGCCGGATCGCGGCCTCGGCCGTCACGAAGGCGTGGTTGTTGCCACGGAAGGTGCCGTTGTGCTCGCCCGGCGACCACACGTCGAGTTCGGGCCGGAACAGCGTCAGGGCGAACGGAAGGCCCATCCCCGAGAGCGATTTCGCCAGAGTGACGATGTCGGGCGTGAAGCCCATGTCCTCGAAGCTGAAGAAGCTGCCCGTCCGCCCGCAGCCGGCCTGGATGTCATCGACGATCAGCAGGGCACCGTGCTCGCGGGCGATCCTCGCGACGGCCCGCAGCCACTCGGGCGAGGCCGCGTTGAGGCCGCCTTCGCCCTGGACGGTTTCGACCAGGATCGCCGCGGGCGCATCGAGGCCGCTCGAGGGATCGGACAGGCGCTGTTCGAGCAGCGCGGCGGTGTCGACCTCGGGACCGAAGTAGCCGTCGTAGGGCTCGTGAGCGACGTGGGTCAGCGGAACTCCTGCGCCGCCGCGCTTGCTCGCATTGCCGGTGCAGGCAAGCGCGCCGAGCGTCATGCCGTGAAAACCGTTGGTGAACGCGATCACCATCTCGCGCCCGGTGACCTTGCGCGCGAGCTTGATCGCCGCCTCGACCGCGTTGGTGCCGGTCGGGCCGGTGAACATGGCCCGGTAGTCGAGCCCGCGCGGTTCGAGAATCACTGCCTCGAGAGCTTCGAGGAAACGCGCCTTGGCGTCGGTGTGCAGGTCGAGCCCGTGAGCAATCCCGTCGGCCGCGATGTAGTCGAGCAGCGCCTGTTTCAGCACCGGGTGGTTGTGGCCGTAGTTGAGCGACGAGCAGCCCGACAGGAAGTCGAGGTAGCGGCCGCCGTTGGCATCGTGCAGCCAGACTCCTTCGGCGCGCTCGAATTGCCGGGGAATCGCGCGCGAATAGCTGCGCACGGCGGATTCGCGTCGCTCGTAAATGCCCGTTTCGGGCGCGGCCGTGCTGGGCCGGGGTGACTGGGTCATGAGCTGGCTCTCCGTGTTATCGTGAGATCTTTCGGCAGGGGCGAAATGCGCGCCTGCCATTCGGTTTCGTGGGCGCCGGCAAAATGCGTATCGCGCTCGAAGCGCGGCGTGCGCTCGAGCCGGGCGCCGTGACGGCGGGCGAACCCCTCGAACAGCGACCATGAGGCGACGTTGCTGGCGGTGATGGTCGTGGTGAGCGCCACCGCTCCGGCGGCGGCAGGACGCGAAACGAGTTCGTCAAGCATCCGCCTCGCCAGTCCGTCGCCGCGCGCCTCGTCGGCAACCGCGACCTGCCACACGAACAGGCACTCGGGCGACGCTGGCGGACGGTATGCCGAGATCCAGCCGACGATCCTTCCGGCCCGTTCCGCCAGCACGCATGTTTCCGCGAAATCGGTGCACTGCAGGAGGTTGCAGTAGGCAGAGTTGACGTCGAGCGGCGGGCACGCGGCGATCAGCCGTGACACTGCAGGGCCGTCTGTGGCGTTGGGCATGCGCAGCAACGCGAGTTGGGAATTGTGGCCCGATCGTCCACTCGCTGCGCCGCGTCTGTCCGGGCCTTTCGGAGAAGTTTGTAGTTCTGAAACGGAAATAACTAAGGTTTCCCTGTGAGGTTCATCGTTCTGGCTGGAGGGGCGCACATATAAGGACTACAGGGAGGATGGCAACCGGGCTGGCCGGAATTTCCCCTCAGTTTCCTTCCGTTATGGTAGGAAGATCATTCGGATATGGAATGATATTTCGGGTCGCGTACAGGCTTGGCGTGGCGGGGCACGAGCGCTAGCCAATGCCGATGGCCGAGACGCTGACCATTCCCGCCTTGCGGGCGCTGCGGAGGGTTCTCCGGGCGTCGGAGCTCAGCAACCGCCAGCTCGCTGCGGCGACGGGCCTGACGCCGTCCCAGCTGCTGATCCTGCAGGAGATCGGCGAGCGCGGCGAGACCACGCCGACCCAGCTTTCGGCTGCGCTGCAATTCTCGCAGGCGACCATCACCAACATCTGCGACAGGCTGGAGGCGGCCGGCCTGGTCACCCGGCAGCGGGGGGAGCAGGACAAGCGTCGGATCCATCTGACCGCGACCGAAGCGGGTCTGGCGGCCGTCGAATCGGCACCGGACCTGTTGCAAGCGCGCTTCAGTGAGGGATTTGCGGCCCTGCCGCGCTGGGAACAGGCCATGATCCTGGCCGGGCTCGAGCGTCTCGGCGAGATTCTCGGAATTGCCGCGAGTGACGCGGCGCCGTTGCTCGATTCCGGCGCGATCGACCGAACCTCCGATCGGACCAGCTGACCCGAATGCGCGTGGCCTAGATTTGGACCAGGTGGTTGCGCGCCGCGTAGAGCGTCAGGTCGGCCGCCGACTTGGCGCCGACCTTGTGCATCGCGGAGGAGCGGTGAGTCTCGACCGTCTTGATGCTGAGTTTGAGGATCGCCGCGATAGTCTTGTTGGACTTACCTTCGGCCACCAGCTTGACGATCTGCCGCTCCCGCGGGGTCAGCTGCTTGAGGTCGTGGGATGGCTCGGAATGAAGGTAGCCCTGCAGCAGCGTTTCCGAGACGCCGGGTGAGAAATAGGGCTGATGACGGGACAGCGCCTCGAGCGCCTCCAGCAGCTTGTCCTCGCTTTCGCCCTTGAGCAGGTAGCCGCGCGCGCCGGCCCGCAGCGCCTGGCCGGCGAGCCGGTCGCTCTCGTGCATCGTCAGGATCAGGATCTCGACGTCCGGCAACTTCTTGCGGATCTCTAGCGTGGCGTCGACTCCGCCGAGCCCGGGCATCGACAGGTCCATGATCAGGATGTCGGGTCTGGTTTCGAGGGCAAGCGAAACGGCTTCGGTGCCGTCGGCGGCTTCGGCAACGACTTCCCAGCCGGGGACGCCCTCGATCAGCGTCCTCAGTCCCCGCCGGACGACCGCATGATCGTCGGCGAGCATCACCCGCTTCTTCGGGCGGCCACCGGTTCTGGAGACAACCATCGCTAATTTTTCCACGTACTACGGTGAAACCTCTGTCCGGGGGCGAGCCCGGCAATGGGGCGGAATTTTCTGGATCGGCGCGGCCGGGGCATCTTCGGTCGGGGGGATGCATCCATTCGCGTCATGCGACAGTTTCGAAAGAAGGCAGCCTCGACCTGATAGTTGATAATCTCATTTGATGAAAATGTTAACGCGGGAGTGTGTCACGGCAACAAATCCGCTGCGACCATTAGGGAGCCTGAGGCACACGGAAGGATCAAATTGTTAACGCCATAGCCTTCGGCATGACTTGTTCGGCACGTCTTTTGGCTGGAAAATGCCGTCGCTTGGGAGCACAAGCTCGCCGCTCGGCGATCGTTCCGGGAGGAGGGACCTCATGCTCGCGAATGATGCCCCGCGGCCTCCGCGAACCGAGCGCGCCCGTTCGCTTGCGCGCATGGCGCTCGGAGACGGTGAGGAGCTCATGGAGCTTCGCGAGGAAGTCCGGCGGCTGGGCGAGGAGCTGGAACGGGCGCGCGAGCGCGAGCGCCGCCGCATCGCTCGCGAGATGCATGACTCGACCGTGCAGGACCTCGTCGCGATCGGGCTGATGCTCCGGCGCCTCGAGGACCTCGTCGACCCGCCGGCCGCGAAGGAGATCCTTTCCGAAGTCCGGACCATTCTCGCGGCGACGCAGCAGGACCTGCGGACGCTCAGCTTCCTGCTGCATCCGCCTGTCGTCGACAGCGAGGGACTCATCGTCGCGCTGCATGCGCTGATCAGGGGGCTGTCGACGCGAATGAAGACCCGCGTCGACCTCGAGTGCGAAGAACTCGACCTCAGGATCGCCCCCGAGCTCGAGCACGAGCTTTACAAGGTCGTCCAGGAAGCACTGATCAACGTTCACAAGCATGCCCGGGCGAGCCGGGCCGTCGTCCGCCTCGCCTTCCGCGACGACTGCCTGATCCTCGAGATCGAGGACGACGGAATCGGCCTCGACGACTGCGAGACTGCGGCCCGCTCCGGCGTCGGGCTCGAAGGCATGCGGCAGCGGCTCGAGGAATTCGGCGGCTTGCTGACGATCTCGAGCAGGGGGCGGGGCCTCATCGTACGGGCTGAGGTGCCGATCGAGATGTCCGGGGCGGCCGCAGCCGGCAAAGACCGGGCCCTATCGCTCCTGCGCTGGAACGCGTGCTCGCGATAATCGAAGGGGACATCCGGGCATGTCCTCGTGAATGCCGGCATCAAGAGCCTGCGCGAATGTAGACAACCCGGCGGAGTTCGATTCGGCAAGCGCCTCCGACGGCTTCTGTATCATTCGTGCAACAGAGCGCGGTTAACTGGCCGAGATGCTCTTGCCCGGCGGAACTTAGGCGAGTAGCTCCGGTTTAGCGATCCGGCGTCATGGTACGGAGCGTAAACGGGGCCTAAAACACCTTGCAACACGCTCCGATGTGCTTAAAACGCCACGCGAAACAACGGCCTGGAGATGAAGATGCGTAAGTTAATCGTGAGCGCTGCCGCTGCAGCCATGGTTCTGGGCAGCACCGTCGCGCAGGCCGCGCCGGTTGCGATCGACAGCGCACGCTTGGGCTCCAGCCTGAACGGCGAAGAGCTCACCGGGGAGAACTCCGTGCACGTCTGGCTCGGTGTTCTCGGCCTCGCGGTGCTCGTCGCCGTGCTGTTCGCGATCAACGACAACGACGCCGAAGAAGACCTGCCGACCAGCCCGTAACGGGCTCGGCCGTCTCAGCCGATTTTGAAGGCCGCCGGCGGTAACGTCGGCGGCCTTCGCGTATCTGGGCTCAGAAGACCGCGAGAGCGGCGCGCAGGATCAGCGCCAGCAGGACCAGGCTCGAGAGCACGAACACCGCGAATCGCAGGGTGACCTTGTTGACGGTCGCCTGCACCAGCGAGTGGACGATCCGCGCCGCGACGTAGATCCAGCCGAGAACCGCGCTGTAGCCGTCGCCCTCGCCGGTGATCGCGAGAATCACCGCCACCGCGTAGAACACCGTCGGCGCCTCGTGCAGGTGGGTGTAGTTGTGCGCCTTCCACTGCACCTGTGCCTGGAGAAGCGTGTCGAGGGCCTTGGGCTCGCGCGCCAGGGTATCGGGTTGAACCCTGGCCGCCATCATTGCCGGGATGCGGGCGGCGTACATCCACGCCCACGTCACCATGGTCCAGCGCGACAGCCGGTTGCAGGATATCCATTCCGATCATGCCGATCCTCCCCTCAGCGTGTCGCCGAGGGTGCGGCCCGGAGTAAGGGTTGGCAATTGAAACTTAGTTTGTCGCGAGAACTTGTGCGAAGGCCGCCGGGTCAACGTTGCCGCCGCTCAACACGATGGCGGTCCGTCCGTCGAGAGGAACCTTGCCCGCCAGCACCGCCGCCAGCGCCGCCGCACCGCCGGGTTCGAGCACCAGCCTGAGGTTGGCAAAGGCGAAGCGCTGCGCGGCCGCCACCTCTGCCTCGCCGACGCGAAGCCAACGGTGGCATCGCGCGCGAAGCACGGCGAAATTGATCGGCCAGGTCGCGGGGGTCTGCAGCGCGTCGCACGCGGTCGACGGCGCGTCGGGCGCGACGCGCTGGATGCTGCCGGCTTCGAGGCTGCGGCAGACGTCGTCCCATCCTTCGGGCTCGACCGGGATGATCTCGGCCTCGGGACAGGCGAGGGCGAGCCCCGCGGTCAGCCCGCCGCCGCCGCATGGGATGACGATCCGCGTCGGCGGCCCCTCGGCGAGGCGCTCAATCTGCGCTGCGATCTCGATCCCCGTGCTGCCTTGCCCTTCGATAACCCAGGGGTCGGCGAAAGCGTGGACAAGAGTCGCGTTGCGCTCAGCAACCAGCGCCTGCGCGACCGCGTCCCGGTCCTCCCGTGCGCGGTCGTAGAGCACGACCTCGGCGCCGAGGGCGCGCGTGCGATCGAGCTTCACCGCCGGGGCGTCGCTCGGCATGACGATCGTTGCGGCGATGCCAAGCCGGCGGGCGGCCCAGGCGACGCCCTGCGCGTGATTGCCGCTCGAGACGCCGACCACGCCGCGGGCCCGCTGGTCCTCGTCGAGGTCGGTCAGCCGGTGCCATGCGCCGCGTATCTTGAACGCGCCGATCGGCTGCAGGCTTTCGGCCTTCGCCCACACGGTGGTGCCGTCGATCTCGAGCGGAAGCAGCGGCGTCGGAGTCAGGATTTCGGCGATCTTCGTCGCTGCCCGGAGCACGCCTTCACGGGTCGGTTCGCGGCCGATTTCGCGCGTTGTCATGGGCGGGCCCCGTCGCATATTTACTCGGGCGTCTCCAGCCTCTATCGGGCGCGACTTTTCGAGGGGAACCCCGCGTTTGCGCGGCCCGTTGCCCGAGCGACACACCGGAAGGATCGATCATGACCGACGCGCCCAAGAGCAATCGCAAGGCCGAGCTGCTGTCGACCGAAGTCGAGCACATCGACATCAGGAGCTTCGACGCGCGCCCGATCATCGACGCGATGGGCAAGATGAGCTTCACCAGCCGCGACCTCGCCCGGGCGACCCGCATCTACAACCAGATGCTCGAGGACAAGGACTGCACGATCTTCCTGGTCATCGCCGGCTCGACAAGCGCCGGCGGGTGCATGGACGCCTACGCCGAGCTCGTGCGCAACAACATGGTCGACGGCATCGTCGCGACCGGTGCGACGATCGTCGACATGGATTTCTTCGAGGGCCTCGGCCACAAGCACTACCAGGCGCTCGAGATCCCTGACGACGACACGTTGCGCTCGCTCTACATCGACCGCATCTACGACACCTACATCGACGAGGAGGACCTTCAGCACGTCGACCACACGGTGTTCGAGATCGCCGAGACGCTCGAGGCGCGCCCCTATTCGAGCCGCGAGTTCATCCGCGCGATGGGCAAGTACCTCGTCGAGCACGGCAAGAAGGAGAACAGCCTCGTCAAGCTCGCTTACGAGCACGACGTGCCGATCTTCTGCCCGGCATTCTCCGACTGCTCGGCGGGCTTCGGCCTCGTCAAGCACCAGGTCGAGCGGATGAAGGCGGGCAAGCCCTACATGTCGATCGACTCGGTGGCCGATTTCCGCGAACTGACCGACATCAAGATCAAGGCGGGCACCACCGGCCTGCTGATGATCGGCGGAGGCGTGCCGAAGAACTTCATCCAGGACACCGTCGTCGCCGCCGAGATTCTCGGCCACGAGGATGTCGAGGTGCACAAGTACGCGGTGCAGATCACCGTGGCCGACGTGCGCGACGGCGCCTGCTCTTCCTCGACGCTGCAGGAGGCGGCGAGCTGGGGCAAGGTCAACACCGGCATCGAGCAGATGGTCTTCGCCGAAGCCGGCTCGGTCCTGCCGCTGCTTGCCAGCGACGCCTATCACCGCGGTCACTGGAAGACCCGGCCCGAGCGGAGGTGGAGCCGGCTGTTCGCCTGACCCGCCATCCCGGCGAAAGCCGGGACCTCGTGCCACCGGTATGACGCTCGCTGCCGTCATCCCGGCTCTTGCCGGGATGACGACTGGTGCTGCGGCATGCGACGCGCGCCGCCTGCTCGCCTGCGGCTGGTCCCCATCTTTGGAGGATTATCCGCGCGACTGGCGCGCGAACTCGCCGATTTGTGTCACCGTGGACTCGAAGCGGCCCTCAGCCTCGGCATAGCGCAGGAACTTGACTGCCTCGACGAGAACCTCGGACGGGGTCGGCTGCTGCGAAAGCAGGGCCATGACCTCGTCGGCAAAGGCGTCGAGCGGCATGTAGCCGCGCGCCTCGCGCTGGCCCGGCGTGAGGTCGGTCTGGACGGCGGGCGGGGCGAGTTCGATCACTTCGACGCGGCCCTTGAGCGCCTCGCGCAGCGAGACGGTGTAGCTGTGCAGCGCGGCCTTGGTCGCAGAGTAGGTCGCGGTGGCGACCAGCGGCACGAAGGCGAGGCCCGAAGTGACGTTGACGATTGCCGAGTCGGCCTGCGCCGCGAGGTGATCGACCAGCGCATCGATCAGCCGGATCGGGCCGAGCAGGTTGGTGACGATCGTCGCCTCGGCATCCGCGAGGTCACGCCGCGTGGCGATGTTCTCGTAGCGCATGATGCCGGCGTTATTGACCACCACATTGAGCTCCGGCTGCTCGGCGAGCAGGCGCCTCGCGAATTCGGCGACGCTCTCCGCGCTCTCCACGTCGAGAGTCATCGCTGCCATGTTCGCGCGGCCGGCGATCGCCCTCTCGAGGGCGTCGCGCCGCCGGCCCGCGACGATCACGGTGTTGCCGAGGTCGTGCAGCCGGTGCGCGAGCGCCTCGCCGATGCCCGAGCCGCCTCCGGTGACGAGGATGGTGTTTCCAGTGAGTTTCATGGGTTGCCTCCGTTTTGGGGTTGAGGCCGTCCCATGTAACGCGATACTCTCCCTTCGGAAGAAGGCACCGAAAAGATTTATACTTACCATTTGGAGAGAGACCATGACCGCCGCGCCGCCGAAACCCTGGCCCGACAGCGACCCGCGGGTCGACGCTCTGGTCAACGACGTGATCGGCCAGGTGGCGGACAAGTGGACGATGCTGATTCTCGAGGCGCTCGCCGACCACGGCGAGTTGCGCTTCACGCAGGTCGGCCGCGCGGTGCCGGGGATCAGCCAGAAGATGCTGACGCAAACGCTGCGCCAGATGGAGCGCGACGGGTTGGTGACGCGAACCGTGCACCCGGTGATCCCGCCGCGAGTCGACTACCGGCTGACCGACCTCGGCTACAGCCTCGGGGAGGCATTTTGCGGCGTGTGGACCTGGGCGGAGGAGAACCTCGCCCGGATCGAGGCCGCACGGGCGCGATTCGACGCGGCGAGGGCGCAGGAATGACCCCAGCGCGGTTCGCGCGCTATCCACCGCAATTGCACCGCAACCGTTCCATTTTCACTTGCAGTTCAGCGGCAGCGGCATATATGCGCGCGTCTCCGCTGCCCCATGGGGACTTCCAACCGCAAGGCAGCTTGTATCGCTCTGTTTTGTTGGGGGTCCCTTGAGTTGCACCATCATCCTGACGCCAAGGCTGTAGTCCGCGCCCTCGCGCCGGACGAACCCGTGATCTGCAACCGCCCGCACGCCGCCGCGCGTGCCGCCCGATTCTTCGCCGAGAAGTTTCCGGGCAAGGCGATGTATGCGGTGAAGGCCAATCCCTCGCCTGAGCTGCTGCAGATCCTGTGGGATTCGGGAATCACCCATTTCGACGTGGCCTCGATCGCCGAGGTCCGGCTGGTCCGCGAGGTGCTGCCGGCCACGGCGACGCCGTGCTTCATGCACCCGGTGAAGACCCAGAGCGCCATCGCCGAGGCCTATCACCGGCACGGCGTGCGCACCTTCAGCCTCGACACGCACGAGGAACTGGCCAAGATCGTCAAGGCGACCGCCGCACCCGACGGAACGCCGGCGCAGGACCTCAACCTGCTCGTGCGCCTG
This sequence comes from uncultured Sphingomonadales bacterium, assembly GCA_937898525.1. Classification (GTDB taxonomy): domain Bacteria; phylum Pseudomonadota; class Alphaproteobacteria; order Sphingomonadales; family Sphingomonadaceae; genus Croceibacterium_A. The sequence continues at coordinate 46,674 of CALCBC010000127.1, read as the reverse complement.
CGCGTGTCTTCGGAGCATTCGGAGCTGTCGCTCGCTGCGAAGTTCGGGGCCGATCTCGTTGATGCGGCGTCGCTTCTCCAGGCGACTCGCCAGCACTGCGACGCGCTCGGCATCTGCTTCCACGTCGGCAGCCAGGCGATGACGCCGTTCGCCTACGTCCAGGCGATGGAGCGGGTGCGCGCGGCGATCGTCGAGGCAGCGGTGACGGTCGACATCGTCGACGTCGGCGGCGGCTTTCCGAGCTCTTACCCCGGCATGGAACCGCCCCCGCTGGAGGACTATTTCGCGCTGATCCACCGCCACTTCGAGATGCTGCCGATCTCGTACTCGGCCGAACTGTGGGCCGAGCCCGGCCGCGCGCTCTGCGCCGAGTACAGCTCGCTGATCGTCAAGGTCGAGAAGCGCCGCGGCGACGAACTCTACATCAACGACGGCGCGTACGGCGCGCTGTTTGACGCGGCGCACGTCGGCTGGCGCTTCCCGGTTCGCGCGCTCGAGGACGACCTGACCCAGCCGCTCGAGCCCTTCGCGTTCTACGGCCCGACCTGCGATGATGCCGACTACATGAAGGGCCCCTTCATGCTGCCGGCCGACATCCAGGCCGGGGACTGGATCGAGATCGGCATGCTGGGTGCCTACGGCACGGCGATGAAGACCCGATTCAACGGGTTCGGCACGGCCGAGGCCGTGGTGGTCGACGACGAGCCGATGGAGAGCCTCTACCGCGGCGACCGCCCGGACCCGCGCCACAGCGAGAACGTGGTCAGCCTTCGCTGAGGGCCGGCACGCCCAGCTAACGGCGGCGCCGAGCGCAGTCGGCGAGGTCAACAGATCTTTACCATGTCGCGCTAAGGGCCTCCGCGGAGGTTGTCGTGGCGAGCGTAGCATTCAAGGTCATCGGGGCGATCGGGCTGGGGTCGTACGCCCTGGCCTACCTTTGCGCGAAGCGCAGGCACATCGCCTATCATCGCTTCCGTCTTGTGGCCGTGCCGGTCGACAACCTTCCCGAGATGCCGCGCGGGTACACCTGGCGCCGGCTCGAGCCTGGAGAGCTTTCCCGCCATGAGATCGATGTCGGCCCGGAAGTGCAGGCAGAGCGCTTCGCGGCGGGAATGCAATGCCTCGGCGTATTCGGGAGCAGCGGAGCCTTGGTCGGCGTGAGCTGGATCGGGACCGGTCGACAGGAGGATCCGCTGTTCGGCATTCGCTACGAGCTCCCCGCTGCGACCGCGTGGGACACCGGGCTGTGGGTGCCCGAGGACAAGCGGATGACCCGCGCATTCGCCGCGCTCTGGGCGGCAATCGGCGAGTGGCTGCGCTCCGAGAGGCTCGCATGGACGATGAGCAGTATTGCCGACTACAACGTGGCCTCGATTACCGCCCATCGCCGCCTCGGGGCGAACGAGCTGGGGACGATCACGATCCTTCGGCTAGGCAGGCTGCAGCTGAGCTTCGGCGCGCGCCCGTTCCTGCGCTGGCGGCACGATGTAGCAGCACCGGTCGTCCGTTTGCAGGTGCCGGCCGTCGCATGAGGGCGGGCCGGTTGGCAGTCGGCCTCTGGCTTGGCCCGGGAGAACGCGCTAGCAGGCTGCCAGTCAGAAGAGGGAGAACGTGATGCGTCGATCAGCCGTGGCCGTCCTGCTTGTCGCGGCACTCGCGCTCGGCGCCTGCAACACGGTCAAGGGTGCCGGCCGCGACATCCAGTCAGTCGGACAGGCGGGCCAGGATGCTATCAATTCGGTGAAGAACTAGTCCGGCCGCGGCGCGAACCGGCGGTCTGCGCGTTTCGTCGAAACGCCCCCTGGGCACGGTCCCCAACCGGGGCGGTCCCGGTCCGGCACGATGGCACCGAAACCGGTTCCACTCCCGGCGGCTCCGCCTCTAGAACTTCTTCTTCACGCTCACCGCCCATTCGCGCGGTCGGCCGGGCTGGGCGTTGGTGTAGCCCTGCGCGCCGGTCGTCTGGTCGTTGATCGTCAGGAAGTAGTACTCGTCGAACAGGTTGGTGACCTCGAGCGCCACTTCGAGGTCTTCGTCCGAGTTGCGCCAGGTCAGCCGGGCGTTGGCGATCACGTAGGCGTCGATCCTGTTGCTCTCGCGGTTGATCGGGTTCGTGTGAACGTCGCCCTGGTAGGCCGCGTCGAAGCGCGGCGTCAGCGAACCCGCGTTGCCCAGCAGGATTTCGTACTGCGCGCCGATACTCCATTTCCACCGCGGCGTGAAGGCCGGGTAGTCGCCGAACTGCGGGGCGTTGATGTTGGTCGGACCGCCGACGCTGACCGGGCCGGTCGGGGTGTCGAAGCTGGCGAATTCCTTGTAATCGAAGTCGAGGTAAGCGGCCGAGGCATCGATCAGCAGCCCCTCGATCGGCCGCAGCGTCGCCTCGGCCTCGATCCCCTTCATTTCGGCATCGCCGGCGTTGACCGGCAAGGCGCAGGGTGCGCCGAATCCGACGCCGGCCTGCACCGTGCAGTTGGTCAGCGTCAGCTGGATGTCGCTGTACTTGCTGTAGAATGCGGCCAAGTTGAACCGCACGCGGCGGTCGAACAGGTCGCTCTTGAAGCCCGCTTCCCACGATTCCAGCTTTTCAGGGCCGAACGGCAGCACCTGCTGCGGGAAGAATGGCCGCGGGTTCACGCCGCCGCCCTTGAAGCCCGTGGCGAACTGGGCGTAGGTCATGAACTCGTCGGTCCAGCGGTACTGCGCGGCGATGCGGTAGTCGACGCGCTCGGCCGAGGCTTCGCCGACGAGGCCGTCGAGAGCCGTCAGCGGCGGGCCGGCGACGCCACCCTCCGGGTTCCGCCGCACGTAGGTGTAAGTCTTTTCCTCCTCGGTGTAGCGGATGCCGGCGTTGAACGTCAGCGGGTCGATCGGCGTCCAGCCGACGTTGGCGAACAGGGCCTTGCTCTCGAGATCGACCGGGTCGCTCTGCACAAACCGAAGGCCGGAGCCCCGCAGGCCCTGGAACGAGGTGTAGACCGAGGTCTGGTCGCTGTAATAGCCGCCGATCGTCCACTCGACCTCGTCGTTTGCGCCGAACGCGCCGTTGAGGCGCAGCTCCTGGCTGAAGAATTCGAACGTCAGTGGCCCGTAGCCGAGGCTGTGCGCCAGCGGCGAGGTGTCGTTGTCGTTCTCGAAGTTCGAGGTGTACTCGCGATAGGCCGTGATCGAGACCAACTGCAGCCTGTCCGAGATATCCCAGTCGAGCTGGCCGGAAATGCCCCAGCCTTCGAACTTGATCCGCCCGTCGGCGCTGTCGCGCAACGGCCAGGTCGTGTCCGGGTCGTTGGTGTAGCTGGCGAAGTTGCAATACGGCCCGCAGACGAAGCGCGTATCGTAGGCGATACCCGGACCGTAGGGATTGATGTCGCGTGTGGGGTTGGTCGGCGCGCCCACATAGGGCGGGATCGCCGGCAGCGGGAAGCGCGGGCTCGCGAGTTCGCCGTTAGGGTAATAGGTCTCGAGCAGCACCGAGCCCACCTGCCAGCGGTCGTCGATCGTGTAGTCGGCGATGATGTTGATATCGACCGTGTCGGTCGGTCGCAGCCGGAGCTGGCCGCGCAGGCCCATGTAGTCGACCTCGCCCTCGTCGGCGAGCACGCAGTTGCTATTCGAGGGCAGTTGCGCGGGAATGCCGCCCACCGCCGGATTGATTTCCGCGCCGGCATTGATCGGTGCATCGGCCGGCAGCCTGTCGCCGCCGCCCATCGGATAGACGCAACCGAAGTCGAGCCGCTTGACGTAACCGTCCTGCCGCTTGGCGACGCCGGCAACGCGCGCATCGATACCCTGGGCGAGGTTGAAATCGAAGCTGCCCCTGAGGTCGACGCGGTTGCGGCTCCCGTAAGCCGCCGAGATCGAGCCCGTGTTGGTCCCCTCCGGACGCTGCGAGTAGAGCTTGACCGCGCCGCCGATCGAGTTGCGCCCGGCGAGCGTGCCCTGCGGGCCGCGCAGGATCTCGACGCGCTCGAGATCGAGCAGGTCGAAGATCGATCCGGTCAGCGTCGCATAGTAGACGTCGTCGACGTAGAGGCCCACGCCGGGCTCGAGCGCCGGGTTGAAGTCGTACTGCCCGACGCCGCGGATGTTGGCGGCGAGCGAGGGACCGAACGCGGCCCCTTGGGGCTTCAACGTCACCGAGGGCGCCTGGTTGGCGACCTGGCTGATGTCGGTCTGGCTGCGTGCCTCGAGCATCTCTGCGTTGACCGCGGTGATCGCAAGCGGCGTGTCCTGCAGGTTCTGCTCGCGGAACTGCGCCGTCACGAGGATCGTGCCCTCATCGGAAGCCCCGTCCGCGGGTGCCGGAGCGGCGTCCTGAGCCGCAGCGGGTAGCGCGGCAACCCACGCCAGGGCGGACGAACTCAGCCAAACCAATCGCTTATTCACGGCACTCTCCCCTCAATGATCGGCGCAGCGAGCCGGACCGCAGCGCTCGAGTGAATTCCTGCTAGGCAGCCTCCTGCACCTGAGCGGCTAGCACCGCTTCCTCCTCGAGCACGGCCTGTTCGATCTTCGCCAGCAGGATAAGCAGCGTCTCGCGCTCACCCGGCTCGAGACCAGCAGTGAGGCGTTCCTCGGCCACGGCGTGGCGATCGAGGAGCCGGGCCAACGTCGCCTCACCCTCCGCCGTGAGGTAGAGCCCTTTGCTTCGGCGGTTGCGACCGGGACCGCGGACCAGCAGCCCGCGTTCCTCGAGCCGGCTCGCCACCTTCATCCCGACCGAGCGGTTTCCGGCCAGCGCGCGGCCGAGCTCGGTCTGGTCGCAGCCGGGGCGGTCGCGGATCGTCAGCAGTGCCGTGGTGTCGGCGGGGCGGAAGCCGGTGAAAGCAAGCAACCTGTGAACGCTGCGCAGCGCCGCGCAGCGAGCCATGTCCAGGCGGTAACCGACGATGTCGTTCAGCGTCACCGAAGTCTCCCCGTGACGGGGCGTAGCTTCGGCTGGGGATTGCGCAATGCAAATGTATCCGAAGATACAGTTTAGGAATCAACTGTGGTAAGCTGGTACCATACGAGCTGGCGCTCCGTGTCGTTCGAGGATTGGCTGGCCGACCGGGCCAGTCGCCCCTCGAACGCTGCCGGTACGCAGGCTCAGGCGGCCTTCTGCAACTGCAGGTCGAGGCGGTCCCAGATTTCGACCAGGGCGCTGGTCAGCTCGCGCATCATTTCCGGAGTGTGCGCCGGGCCTGGCGTGAAGCGCAGGCGCTCGGTGCCGCGCGGCACGGTCGGGAAATTGATCGGCTGCACATAGGCGCCGTACTCGGCGAGCAGGATGTCGCTGATCTTCTTCGCCCGCACCGGGTCGCCGACCATCAGCGGAACGATGTGCGTGGCCGACTCCATCACCGGCAGGCCAGCCTCGCGGAACTGTCGCTTCAGCTCGGCTGCGGCTGCCTGCTGCGCTTCCCGCTCGACCGAGCTTTCCTTGAGGTGCCGGACCGCAGCGAGCACCCCGGCCACCAGCACCGGGCTCAGCGAGGTGGTGAAGATGAACCCCGGCGCATAGCTGCGAATGCAGTCGATGATGCGCGTGTCGGAAGCGATGTAGCCACCCATCACGCCGAACGCCTTGCCGAGCGTTCCCTCGATCACGTCGATCCGGTGCGCGGCCCCGTCACGCTCGGTGATGCCGCCGCCGCGCGCGCCGTACATGCCCACCGCGTGGACCTCGTCGATGTAGGTCAGCGCGTTGTACTTCTCGGCGAGATCGCAGAAGTCGTGGATCGGGGCGATGTCGGCGTCCATCGAGTAGACGCTTTCGAACGCGATCAGCTTGGGGACGTTGGGATCCTCTGCGGCGAGCAGTTCCTCGAGATGCGCGACGTCGTTGTGACGGAAGATGCGCTTCTCGCAGCCCGAGTTGCGGATGCCGGCGATCATGCTCGCGTGGTTCATCTCGTCGGAGAAAATCACGCAGCCCGGCAGCAGCTTGGCGAGCGTCGACAGCGTAGCATCGTTCGAGACGTAGCCGCTGGTGAACAGCAGCGCGGCTTCCTTGCCGTGGAGGTCGGCCAGCTCTTTTTCGAGCTCGATGTGGTAGTGCGTGTTGCCGCCGATGTTGCGCGTACCGCCGGACCCGGCGCCGACGTCGTTGAGCGCCTCTTCCATCGCCGCGATGACTTTCGGATGCTGGCCCATCGCGAGATAGTCGTTCGAGCACCAGACGGTGATCGGCTTCGGCCCGTTGTGGCCGGCGAAGCAGCGCGCGTCGGGGTAGGCGCCCTTGTTGCGCAGGATGTCGATGAACACGCGGTAGCGCCCCTCCGCGTGGAGGCGCTGGATTGCCTGGTCGAAGATGTGATCGTAGTTCAGCGGACTTGTCCCGTTGTCGCCGCGAAACCGTGCGGCCGGTGAGTCACCGCGCCACTTAGGCGAAGGGTCGCGCGGATTAAAGCGCCGAGTTTGCGAAGGATTCGCATTAGAGGCTCTCAATCTCCATGAGGCCATGTGCCTCGATCGCCGGCCGCAGGCGCTGGGCAGCGGATAGGTCGCCCGTGAAGATGGCTGCATCCGGTGATTTACGGAGAAAGGGCTGACCCTGCGTCAGAAAGGCGATCCGCCGAGCGATGCCGGCCGCGCCGTGGACGAAGGCGATGTCCGGCCCGAGTGCGGCGCGCAGCTCGTTCACGACGAGCGGAAAGTGGGTGCAGGCGAGCACGACCGTGTCGATCCGTTCGCCTTCGGCATGGCTGCGCAATCCTGCCGCTGCGGCGGCGAACACCGCCGGGTCGGGGGGCTCGCCGCGCAGCCTGGCTTCGGCGGCTTCGACAAGCGCGGGGCAGGCATGGCGGATCAGCACCTTGTCGGCGGCGAACTCGGACTGCAGCCGGTCGACGTAGCCCTGGCGGATCGTAGCTGCGGTGCCGAGCAGGCCGATGACCCCGGTTTTTGTCATCGCCGCCGCCGGCTTGATCGCGGGCACCGTGCCGACGATCGGCACGTGGAGCACGTCGCGCACCATGCCGAGCGCGATCGTCGAGGCGGTGTTGCAGGCGATCGTGATCAGCCGCGGGGCGTAGCGCTCCGACAGCCTCCCGAGCAGCCCGGCGACCCGCGCGGCCACTTCGGCCTCGGTCTTCTCGCCATAGGGCAGGCCGGCGGTGTCGGCGGCGTAGATCACCGGCGTCTGCGGAAGCAGCTTGCGCAACTCCGCGAGCACGGTCAGCCCGCCGACGCCGGAATCGAACAGCAGGATCGGGGCCGCCGGGTCCATGGTCGCGGGATGGCCAAACCCGGCCGGCGCGTCAACGCGCCAGCGGAGCGCGCGTTCTGAGACCCCGCGCCCGCCGTCCGCATTGGATCGGGATCGGATTGTATTCCATCTGACGAAGTGCAAGGTCCTGAAGTATCGAGGCGCAAGTGTTGGGGAGGATATGGACTCGCTGCTCGCTCTGGTGCTCGCCTACATGCTCGGTTCGATCCCGTTCGGCCTGCTGCTGGCGAAGGCGGCGGGGAAGGGCGACATCCGCAGCATCGGCTCGGGCAACATCGGCGCAACCAACGTGCTGCGTACCGGAAGCAAGGGCCTCGCTGCGGCGACGCTGCTGCTCGATGGCGCCAAGGGGCTGGCGGCGGTCTGGCTGGCGTGGCGCTACTGGCCGGACGGCGCACCGCTCGCGGCGATCGGAGCGGTGCTCGGGCACTGCTTTCCCGTCTGGCTGCGTTTCAAGGGCGGCAAGGGCGTGGCGACCACGCTCGGGGTGTGCCTCGGCCTCGCCTGGCCGATCGGGCTCGCTTACGCCGTCGTCTGGCTGGCGATGCTGGCGGCGACGCGGATCTCCTCGGTCAGCGGGATGAGCGCGGCCGTGGCAGCCCCGATCGCGGCTGCGGCGACCGGGCGCATGGAATTCGTGCCGGTGCTGGCGGCGATTGCAGCGCTCGTGGTCTGGCTCCACCGCAGCAACATCGCCCGGCTGCGCGCCGGGACCGAGCCGAGAGTCGGCGCCGGCAAATGAGCGCGGCGGCGGGCCTCGCGCAGGACGAAGCGTTCGCCCGCATCCGCCTGCTCCGCTCGCCCAACATCGGCCCGATCTCCTACGCCGAGCTCCTGCGCCGGTTCGGCTCGGCGCTGGCGGCGCTCGAAGCGCTCCCCGAGCTGGCCGCTCGCGGAGGGCGCGACTATCGCCCGGCGCCAGTCGCGCGGATAGAGGACGAGGTTGCCGCTGTCCGGGCCGCGGGGGCGCACTATCTGTTCCACGACGCCCCCGGATATCCGCCGCTTCTCGCGGCATTCGAAGGCGCGCCGCCGATCCTGACCGTCCGCGGCGACGTATCCCTCGCGGCCCGGCCGTGCGCCGCCATCGTCGGCGCGCGCAACGCCTCGGCCGCGGCGGTCAAGCTCGCGCGCGACTTCGCGCACGCGCTCGCCGAGGCGGGGTTCGCGGTCGTCTCGGGTCTCGCGCGCGGGATCGACGGTGCCGCGCACGAAGGCGCGCTGCCGGCGACGATCGGGGTGATCGCCAGCGGCATCGACGTCGCCTATCCACCGCAGCACGCCGAACTGCAGGAGCGTATCGCCACCGACGGGTTGCTCGTTGCCGAGCAACCTCCCGGCACCGAGCCGCGCGGCAGCCACTTTCCGAGCCGCAACCGGATCATCGCCGGGCTCGCGCTCGGCACGCTGGTGGTCGAGGCGGCGCCCAAATCCGGCTCGCTGATCACCGCGCGGCTTGCCGGTGAGGCGGGGCGCGAGGTCATGGCGATCCCGGGCAGCCCGCTCGACGCGCGCAGCCAGGGTTGCAACCAGCTTATCCGCGAAGGCGCCGTGCTGGTGCAGGCTCCCGAAGACGTGATCGAGCTCCTGAGCGGCTTCGACGGCGCGCCGAAGTCGGCGCTGCGCGCGATGCCAGCCGAGCCGTTTGCCGAAGCGGAACCGTTACCTGACGAACCGGCCGACATTGCCGCACTGCTGACGACCGCGGCGGTTGGCACCGACGAACTCGTCCGCCAGAGCGGCGCCAGTACCGGGGCGGTGCAGCTGGCTCTGCTTGAACTGGAGATAGCCGGGCGGCTAGAACGCCACGCCGGGGGTCGCGTCTCGCTGAAGGTCGCCTAGCGCATCGGCGAAACGGAGGGGGGCGAGTTGAAGAACGAGCTGAACGTCGGAGCCATCCTCGACGTGGTCGGGACCTACCTCCTGCTGACACGTTTTCTCTCAGCCAGGGGACGCCTGGCCACCGGCGGCGGGCGCTTCTGGCCATACGTCGGCATGAGTATCGTCTCGACGATCGCCGTCGTGTTTGGGCTGCTCCTGCTGATCGTGCCGGGGATATTCCTGCTCGTATGCTGGTCTGCCGCGTCGGGGTTCCTGATCGGAGCGGGCGAAGGGGTGACGGATTCTCTCCGTGCCAGCTGGAATGCCACCGATGGCCATGGATGGGCGATCTTCCTTGCCGCCGTCATCGTGTTCGTCGGAGTTGTCGTGCTTTCCAGCGTGCTGGAAGGCCTTCTGGCCCTCACGAGCGAGCAGGCCGTCAACGTCGTCTCGGCGTTCCTCGAGGCCGCGTCGGGCGCGGTGTTCGCCGCGTTCGGGATTGCTGTCTACCGTCTGGTTCACGACGAGGGAGAGGCGCTCAGCGAAGTCTTTGCCTGACCTCCGCTTGACGAACCGCGCCGAACCTCACCACCCTCGCGCGTACGTGCACACGTAAGGGATTGCCGCTCCACCCATGCAACTCGTCATCGTCGAATCGCCCGCCAAGGCGAAGACCATCGAGAAGTATCTCGGCAAGGACTACAAGGTTCTCGCGAGCTACGGCCATGTGCGCGACCTGCCGCCGAAAGACGGCTCGGTGCGGCCCGACGAGGGCTTCGCGATGGACTGGGAGACCTACAAGGACAAGGTCGCCCGGGTGAAGGAGATCGCCGAGGCCGCGAAGAAGGCCGATCGGCTGATCCTCGCGACCGACCCCGACCGCGAGGGCGAGGCGATCAGCTGGCACGTCCAGGAGCTGCTGGCAAAGCGCAAGGCGCTACCGAAGGCGGTCGAGCGGGTGACCTTCAACGCGATCACCAGGGACGCCGTGACCGAGGCGATGGCGCATCCGCGCGAGCTCGACAGCGACCTGATCGACGCTTACCTCGCGCGCCGCGCGCTCGACTACCTGTTTGGCTTCACGCTTTCGCCGGTACTCTGGCGCAAGCTGCCCGGTGCCAAGAGCGCGGGCCGCGTGCAGTCGGTCGCGTTGCGCCTGATCGTCGACCGCGAGCGCGAGATCGAGGCGTTCCGGCCGCAGGAATACTGGTCGGTCGTCGCGCGCATGCAGCACGACGGGACGGAGTTCGACGCGCGGCTGGTCACTTTCGACGGGACGAAGCTCGAACGGCTGTCGATCGGTGACAAGGGGACGGCCGAGCGGGCCAGGGCCGCCGTCGAGGGAGCGCGGTTTACCGTCGAACAGGTCGAGACGAAGCCGCTCAGACGCAATCCGGCGCCGCCATTTACCACCTCGACGCTGCAGCAGGAGGCGGCGCGCAAACTCGGGTATTCGGCGAGCCACACGATGCGGCTCGCGCAGAGCCTCTACGAGGCGGGCGCGATCACTTACATGCGCACCGACGGCGTGCAGATGGACGGCGGCGCGATCTCCGCTTGCCGCCGCGCGATCGCCGAGCGGTTCGACGGGCACTATCTCCCGGAGAAGCCGCGCATCTACCAGACCAAGGCCAAGAACGCCCAGGAAGCGCACGAGGCTATCCGGCCGACCGATTTCGACCGCGCGCATGCGGGCACAGGCGATGAGGCAAAGCTCTACGACCTGATCTTCAAGCGCGCGATGGCGAGCCAGATGGCCGCCGCGAGCCTCGAGCGGACCACGGTCACGTTGCGCGATCCGACCGGGCGGCACGAGCTGCGGGCGACCGGGCAGGTCGTGAAGTTCCCGGGCTTCCTCGCGGTCTACGAGGAAGGTCGCGACCAGAAGGGCGAAGACGACGAGGAGGAAGGCCTGCTGCCGGTAATGCGCGAGGGGGATTCGCCGGCCAGGCTCGGCGTCAGCGCCGAGCAACACTTCACGCAGCCGCCGCCGCGCTATTCCGAGGCGAGCCTGGTCAAGCGGCTCGAAGAACTCGGCATTGGGCGTCCCTCGACTTACGCGTCGACCATCCAGACGCTGCGTGATCGCGAATACGTGCGGATGGAGAAGAACCGCTTCTTCGCCGAGGATTCCGGCCGCCTGCTGACCGCGTTCCTCGAGCGCTTCTTCCCGCGCTACGTCGCCTACGACTTCACCGCCGAGATGGAGGAGGAACTCGACGACGTTTCGGGCGGGCGTGCCGCCTGGAAGGACGTGCTCGAGCAGTTCTGGCGCGACTTCAAGCCGAAGAGCGACGAGGTCATGGAGCGCAAGCCCTCGGAAGTCACCGAAGTGCTCGACGAGTTCCTGTCGGATTACCTGTTCCCGCCGCAGGCCGACGGTGGCGATCCACGGCAATGCCCCAGGTGCCTCGCCGAGGGGCGTAGCGGCGGACGCCTGTCGCTGCGCGGCGGCCGCTTCGGCGCGTTCATCGCCTGCTCGAACTACCCCGAGTGCGCATACCGGCGGAAGTTCGGCCAGCCCAACGGAGAGGACGGCGACGAGGACGAGGCGATGGGCCGCGATCCCGCGACCGGGCTCGAGATTCATCGCAAGACCGGCCGTTTCGGGCCCTATGTCCAGCTCGGCGAAGGCAAGGACGCCAAGCGCGCGTCCATTCCGCGCGACCTCCCCGACTTCGACCTCGAGTGGGCGATCAAGCTGCTCTCGCTGCCACGTGAGATCGGTCCGCACCCCGAAACGGGGAAGCCGATCACCGCCAGCATCGGCCGTTATGGCCCGTACCTCGCGCACGACGGCAAGTACGCCAAGCTCTCCAGCACGCGCGACGTGTTCGAGACCGGCATGAACGCCGCGGTCACGCTCCTGGCGGAAGCGGCCAACCGCAAGGGCGGCGCAGGCGGCCGGGCCAGGGCCGAGCCGATCAAGACGCTCGGCGCGCATCCGACCAGCGGCGGCGAGATCAAGGTCATGCCTGGCCGCTACGGGCCGTACGTGACCGACGGCGCGACCAACGCCACGTTGCCCAAGGACGTGAAGCCCGAGGACGTCACCGCCGAGCAGGCGATCGCGCTGATCGATGCGCGGGCGGCGAAGGGCCCGGCGAAGAAGAAGGGGGGGCGGAAGAAGGCGCCGGCGAAGAAGGCCAAGGCGTGAGCGAGACGTTCGCCCGCCACCGCCAGCCGTGGACATCCGAGGAGGTCGGCAAGCTGCGTACGCTTGCGGGCAAGAGCAAGGGGCTCAAGGAGATCGCCAGGGCGCTGGGTCGGACCGAGGAGTCGACCAGGGACCGGGCCAGGGCGGACGGGATCGGCATCGCCAGGAAGCGGTAAAGGGAGGCAATAGATGTTCGGGGCAGCAATCCTGGCTGGTGCCTTAGGCACCGTGTCGATACCTGCCGACGTCGAGCGAAGGCTATTTTCTACCTATCCGACCTGGGCGGTCAGGGAAGGTCGCTCATCGGCGACATCGATCGAAGCCGTCGTCGATCCCGATGGGACGGTGCGTGAATGCGTCGTCGTCGAATTCGTGGGTAGCGAACGGCTGGCAAGGGAGGAATGCGCCAAGCTCGCTCAGCACAAATTGCGGCCTGCGACCGACGCAGAGGGCCAACCAGTGATGGGGCTGTACCGGACTTACACAGTTCGGTTCATCAACGACACACGCAAATCCGAGCGTGATGCGGTCAGAAGCTGGGTTCATCAACCGGATTTGACGATTGATGTCGCGCACGTCGAAGGAGGCGTGGAGATGCCGCGTGACATCCAGGTCGCGGTCTTGGTCGAACCTGACGGAAGCTTGGCTCTCTGCGAACGAATCGCGGAGCGCAGTGAGAACTTACCGCAGGCGTTGATCGACGTGGCCTGTGTGGACGCGCGAAAGCTCTCGATGGCACCGTTGATGGGACTGGATGACCATCCGGCTCGCTATGTGACCAATGTGTACGTTCGTTTCCAGGCAAGGGCGTCCGACTGACGTCGCGCCATCGCGACTCCAGGTGACAGCCGCTGCAAAAGGCCGGGTAGCCTTCGCCTAAGCAGAACTTGATTGAAGGCGACAACGCGCTTGGGGAGAGTGCGGGCGCCGGCCTGACGCTACGTAGCCTTGGCCTTGGATCTTGACGGTCTCGGGGGCGCGCATGGCAGAAGAGGAAGCGGAACGGGGAATCGGCGAGGACTGGCTCGCCGTTTGGATCGGGCTCGCGCTGGTGGCCCTGTCGCTGGCACCGCTCGCCGGAATGGACCTGCTGGGCTGGGCCGTCACCACGTCGATATGGACCGATCCCTCAGCCGCGCTCGCACCGGTCGGCCAGGCCTATGCCGGTTGGGGCGGGCTCGGCGCGCTGGGGGCGACCTTCGTGGCGCTGCTCACGATTCTCGGTGTCGGGGCGAGAGCGCTCGGGCTCAGGCCGCTGCGTTTCCTCGCGGCTTTCGCGGTGATCTTCGCGCTCGCCTACGGCGCCTGGTTCGTCGGCAGCCACGCGCGCTTCGCCGCGGTGACGCCGGCCGAGCTGGAGAAATTCGGCCTCGACTGGTCGTTCAAGCTGACCAACGAAGGCGGCTTCGTGCTCGCACTCCTGGCCGGGCTGATCGTCGCTAACGCCTTCCCGCGCCTCGCCGACTGGCTGCACGAGGCGATCCGGCCGGAGCTCTACGTCAAGATCGCCATCGTCATCCTCGGCGGGTTCCTTGCGGTCACCGTGGTCGGCAAGGTCTCGCTCGCCGGCTCGCTGATGCTGCGCGGCGTGGCGGCGATCATCGAGGCATACCTGATCTACTGGGCGGTGGTGTATTACGTCGCGCGCAGGTGGTTCGGCTTCAACCGCGAGTGGGCGGTGCCGCTGGCCTCGGGCATCTCGATCTGCGGCGTCTCGGCGGCGATCGCCACGGGCGGGGCGATCCGCGCGCGGCCGGCGATCCCGGTGCTGGTCTCCTCGCTGGTGGTGATCTTCGCGGTGGTGGAAGTGCTGGTCCTGCCGTTTCTCGCGCAGGCGTTCCTCAGCGAGGAGCCGATGGTCGCCGCGGCGTGGATGGGGCTGGCGGTCAAGACCGACGGCGCCGCGGTCGCCGCGGGCGGGATCACCGAGGCCCTGATCCTGTCCAGGGCCGCGGCCGAGGGCGTCGTCTACGAGCCCGGCTGGCTGATCGGCACGACGACGACGGTCAAGGTGTTCATCGACGTGTTCATCGGCATCTGGGCCTTCATCCTCGCGGTGATCTGGACCAACTACGTCAATCCAGCGGCTTCGGGCGAGAAGGCACGGCCGCGCGAGATCTGGCAGCGTTTCCCGAAGTTCATCATCGGCTTCGTGATCAGCTTCGCGGTGGTCTTCGCGATCGCGCTCGGGGCGGAGCCGGAGACGCGCACGGCGCTCACCTCCGGCGTGGGCGAGGCCAACGCCTTCCGGGTGATCTTCTTCATCCTGACGTTCTTTTCGATCGGCGCGCTGTCGAACTTCCGCAAGCTGTGGCAGGACGGGATCGGCAAGCTCGCGGCGGTCTACGTGGTCAGCCTGTTCGGCTTCGTGATCTGGGTCGGCCTGGTGATCTCGTGGCTGTTCTTCAGCGGCATCGAGCCGCCGCTGGCAAGCTGAGGAGACGCGCGATGAGCGAACCCGACCTGCGCGGCGAACTGGAGAAGGCGGAATACGAACCGCTGCTGCCGGTGGAGAAGAAGCTGATCGGCTGGAGCCTCGGCCTCGGCGTGACGCTGCTGGTGGTGCTGGCCGTGCTCAATCGGCTCTGGCCTGCGGGTTGACGGCTTGAAACCTGGCCTGCCCGCCGTCACATGGCGGCAATGCTGCAGGCGCGCGACAACGAAACGGACCAGCCCGCCGCGCCGGCGGCAACCGCCGTGACGGATGGCCTTCCTAAGCCGCGCCGCTACTGGGCGATCGCCGCGATCAGCTTCGGCACCGCGCTGCTGGTGCTCGATGGCGCGGTCGCCAACGTCGCGCTGCCGACGATCGCGCGCGACCTCGGGGTGACCGACGCGGTCGTGACCAACGTTGTCACGATCTACCAACTGGTGCTGGTGATGGTGCTGCTGCCGTTTGCCAGCCTCGGCGACCGGATGGGGCACCGGCGGCTGTACCAGTACGGACAAGGGCTCTTTCTCGTCGCCTCCGCGCTGTGCCTGTTCGCGACCGACCTGTTCGTGCTGCTCGCGCTGCGCGCGCTGCAGGCGCTCGGCGCGGGAATGGCGCTGTCGGTCTCGGCGGCGATGCTGCGGCAGATCTATCCCTCGCGCCAGCTCGGCAGCGGGATGGGGATCAACAGCGTGATCGTCGCCTCGTCCTCGGCACTGGCACCGACACTCGGCGGGTTCATCGTGGGACATGCCGCGTGGCAGTGGGTCTTCGCGGCCGCCGCGCCGTTCGCGGTCGTCTCGCTGCTGCTCGGGCGCTCGCTGCCCGATCCCGTGCGGCGCGACCGGCCCGCCGAATGGCTCAGCGGGATCTGGAGCGCGGCGACGATGCTGCTGCTGATCGGCGGCCTGCAGCTGGCGACGCACGACGATGCCGCTCTCGGCACCACGCTGGCGGTCCTCGGCGCGGTCTCGGCAATGCTGCTCGTCCGCCGCGAAAAGTCGCGCACGGCGCCGGTCGTGCCGGTCGACCTGCTGGCCAAGCCGGTGCTCGGCCTCTCCGCGCTGGGCGCGATCGCCTGTTTCATCGCCGCCGGCTCGCTGATGCTGTCGCTGCCGTTCCGGCTGCAGCTGACGATGGGCTACTCGCCCGAGGAAGTCGGCCTGCTGCTGTTGCCGTTCCCGCTGACGATGCTGGTCATCGCTCCGCTTGCGGGCTGGATGAGCGACCGCATCGCCCCGACCAAGCTCGGCGTCGCCGGCATGGCGATCGCGATCTCCGGTCTGCTGCTGCTCGCGTTCATGCCCGATAGCCCCGGCGAGTGGGCCATCGCCTGGCGCCTGAGCCTGACCGCGCTCGGCTTCGGCCTGTTCTTCGCCCCCAATTCGCGGCTGCTGATCGGTCAGGCCCCGCGCGACCGTGCCGCGGCGGCTGGCGGACTCCTGTCGACCTCGCGGCTGCTCGGGCAGACGATGGCCGCCGTCACTGTCGGCATCCTGCTCGCGGGTGGGGCGGGGCTGGGGGCCACGCCGCTGTTCGTGGCGATAGCGCTTTCGGTCGTCGCAGCGCTGTGCAGCCTCGCACGCTACAAGAGCGTGACCAAGGCGGGCGGGACGATGGCGACCTTAAGGGCGCAGTGAGCCGGGGCGCTAGCGGACCCAGTCGAGCCCGATCTCCTCGTAGATCTCGCGGCTCTCGGCCCAGTTCTCCTCGACCTTCACGTGAAGGAACAGGTGGACCTTCACCCCGAGCATCTCGGAGAGCTCCTTGCGCGCGGCCTCGCCGATCGCCTTGATGCGGGCACCGCGCTTGCCGAGGACGATAGGCTTCTGGCTCTCGCGGCCGACGACGATCTGCTGGTGGATCTCGATGCTGCCGTCGGGGCGCGTCTTGTAGCTCTCGGGGCGGACAGCGCTGTCGTAAGGCAGCTCGTCGTGCAGCTGGCGATAGAGTTGTTCGCGGGTCACCTCGGCCGCGAGCAGGCGCTCGGAGGCGTCGGAGACCTGGTCCTCGGGGTAGTGCCAGGGGCCTTCCGGCATCAGCGAGGCAAGGTGTGCCTTGAGCTCGGGCACGCCGTCGCCGGTCAGCGCCGAGATGAAGAACACCTCGGCAAAGTCGACCTTTGCGGCGAGCTCCTGCGCCAGCTCGAGCAGCTTCTCCTTCGGGCTCGCGTCAACCTTGTTGATCGCCAGAAGCTTGCGCTCGGGACGGTCCTTGAGCTGCTCGAGCAGCGGCTCGAGTTCGTGGCGGCGCTGCTTGATCGGGTCGACCACCAGCAGAATCGCATCGGCCGCGTGCGCACCCTCCCAGGCGGCCTGGACCATCGCCCGGTCGAGCCGGCGCTTGGGCTGGAAAATGCCCGGCGTGTCGACGAGGATGATCTGCGTTTCGCCCTCGAGCGCGATGCCGAGCAGGCGCGCGCGGGTGGTCTGTGCCTTGGCGCTGGTGATCGCGACCTTCTGGCCGACGAGCGCGTTGACCAGCGTCGACTTGCCGGCGTTGGGGGCGCCGATCACGGCAACGACACCGCAGCGGGTCACGCCATCTTCCCCTGCAAGGGGAGAGGGATTCCGGCAAGCACACTCACCCGAACTTCTCCATGAACAGCCGTGCGGCCTCGGTCTCGGCTTCCTGCTTGCTGCTCGCGGTGGCTTCGACTTCGCCGACGTTCTTCACGCTGACCCGAACGGTGAAGCGCGCCGCGTGATCCGGGCCTGAGCGGTCGATCACCCTGTATTCGGGCGGGCGGCGCTGGTTGCCGGCCGCCCATTCCTGCAGCGCGCTCTTCGGATGCTTGGCCCGGCCGGCCTTGCCCTCCATCGCCGGTCGCCAGATCCGCTGGACAATCTCGCGCGTCGCCTCGAACCCGCCTTCGAGCAGGCTCGCGCCGAGCAGCGCCTCCATCACGTCGCCGAGCACGTTGTCGCTGTCGGCGGCGCCGTCGTCGCGCGCCTGCTTGCCGAGACGCAGGTGCGGCGGGACGCCGATCGCGCGTGCGATCGAGGCGCAGACCTGCCGGCTCACAAGCGCGTTGAGCCGCTGCGCCAGCTCGCCCTCGGCCGCCGCCGGATTGTGGGCGTAGAGCCACTCGGCGATCGAGAGGCCGAGCACGCGGTCGCCGAGGAACTCGAGCCGGTCGTAGTTCCGCGCATCCCCTGTGCTGCCGTGCGTCAGCGCCTCGAGCCACAGGGCTTCGTCACTGACCGCGAAGCCGATCCGCTCGAGCCAGTTGCGCGTCTCCGGTGCCAGGATCGCCTCGTCCGTCACGCTCAGATCGCGCGGCCCATCCGGCTCCAGCGCGCGGCGGTGAACCAGGTCCACGGCTTGAGCCATTCGGCGCTGCCGTCGGTCGAGAAGAACATGAAGCTGGCCTCGCCGACAAGGTTCTCGACCGGCACCATGCCGACACCGCGCCCGGGCTCGGCCGGGAAGCGGCTGTCGAGCGAGTTGTCGCGGTTGTCGCCCATCATGAACACGTGGCCTTCGGGCACGATCACCGGCCGGGTGTTGTCGGATTCCTGGTCGGCGATGTCGAGCACGTTGTACGACACCCCGTTCGGCAGGGTCTCGCGGAACTGCGGGAAATGGCAGGTGAAGCCGCCGTCGGCGCTACGATCGGTCCGCTGCACACCGCCGCGCCCGCAGCCCCCGCTGGCCCTGATCGGCAGGACGAAGTCGGCGACCCGTTGCTTCGGCACGGGCTGCCCGTTGAGCACGAGCTGGCCGTCGACCATCTGCACCGTATCGCCGGGCAGGCCGATCACGCGCTTGACGTAGTCGGTGCGGTCGATCGGGTGCTTGAAGATCACCACGTCGCCGCGCTCGGGCAGGCGGCCGAAGATCCGGCCCTTGCCCGAATCCCAGTCGATCGGCAGCGAAGCGCCCGAGTAGCCGTAGGACCACTTCGCCGCGAATAGGTAGTCGCCGACCAGCAGCCGCGGCATCATCGACTCGCTCGGGATCATGAAGCTGGTGAACAGCAGCGTTCGGAACAGTACGACCGCGACGACGAGCTTGACGAGGAACAGCGCGAAGCTGTCTTCCTTCTTTGCCGGTTTTTCCGGCGCGGTCTCGGTCGGCTCGGGCGCAGCCGCGGGGACGGGCTCGGTCATCGACGAGGTTCGCTCTCTCGGGGCGCCCGGCGGTCGGAACGGACCGAAATCCGCCGCAATTTGGCGTTTGCAATCATCGCCCGAGGCCTTAGCGCGGGGCTCGGCCTGTAGGAAAGGGGAAACACGTTGAACGACCCGCGTCCGGCTGCCTGGAACCGCCTGCAAGCGCCCGCCGAAACGCTTTCGGAGCTGTTCGCCGCCGACCCCGACCGTGTAACCAAGCTCGCGGCACGGCTCGAGCTCGGACAGGGCGGGATCCTGTTCGACTGGTCGAAGACGCACCTGACCGATGCGTTGCTCGACGGCTTCGAGGCGCTGGCCGATGCGGCCGGGTTCGCCGAGGCCCGGCGCCGGCTGTTCGCCGGCGAGGTGGTCAATCCGACCGAGAACCGCGCCGCCGAGCATCCGGCGCTACGCGGCGTCGGCAAGGAGACGAGCGTCGAGGAAGCGGCCGCGCTGCGCGAGCGAATGCGGCTGCTGGTCGAGGCGATTCACGAAGGCGCGCTCGGCGAGGTCAGACACCTGATCCACATCGGCATCGGCGGTTCGGCGCTCGGGCCGGCGCTGGCGGTCGACGCGCTCGCACGCGACCTCGCGCTGGTCGACGTGCACGTCGTCTCGAACATCGACGGGCTCGCACTCGAGGGTGCCTTCGCGGCGTGCGACCCGGCGACGACTCTGATTGCGGTGGCCAGCAAGACCTTCACCACGATCGAGACGATGACCAACGCGCAGAGCGCGCTGCGCTGGCTGGCCGACAACGGCGTTGCCGATCCCTCCGGCCGGGTCATTGCGCTTACCGCCGCGCCCGAGAAGGCCGTTGAATGGGGCGTCGACGAGACGCGTATCCTGCCGTTCGCTGAAAGCGTTGGCGGACGTTATTCTCTGTGGTCGTCCATAGGCTTCCCAATCGCTCTTGCCATCGGGTGGGAAGATTTTCAGGCCATGCTCGACGGTGCCGCGGCGGTGGACGCACATTTCCGCGACACCGACGGGCGCGCCAATCTGCCGCTGCGTGCGGCTTTCGCCGACCAGCTCTACGCTCGCCTTCGCGGCTGTCAGACGCGCGCGGTGTTCGCCTACGACGAGCGGCTGAGGCTGCTGCCGAGCTACCTGCAGCAACTTGAGATGGAATCGAACGGCAAGCGAGTCACGCTCGACGGCGCGCCGGTAGAAGGTCCGACGGCGCCGATCACCTGGGGCGGGGTCGGCACCGACGCGCAACACGCGGTGTTCCAGCTGCTCCACCAGGGGACGCACCTCGTCCCGGTCGACTTCATCGCCAGCGTGGCGCCGGGCGATGCCCTCGATCCGGCGCACCATCGCATCCTGCTGATGAACTGCTTCGCGCAGGGCGCCGCGCTGATGGCCGGCAAGGCGAGCGACGACCCGGCGCGGGCCTATCCGGGCGACCGCCCCTCCACCACGATCCTCGCCGACGATCTCGACGCCGCCACGCTCGGCGCGCTAATCGCCTTCCACGAGCACCGCACCTTCGCCAACGCAGTGCTGATGGGGATCAACCCGTTCGACCAGTTCGGCGTCGAGCTCGGCAAGGAGATCGCCCGCAAGATCGAGCAGGGCGGCGAGAGCTTCGATGCGAGCACCGAAGCGCTGCTGAAGGCGGCCGATCTCGGCTGAGCGCGAGGCCCTTGCGCCGCGCCCAGAATTCGCCACACTCCGCGGTGGACGGGAGACCTCGAAAGGAGGCACCCATGGCGTTGTTCGACGACATTCTCGGCAAGGTGAGCGGCCATCCCGAGCTCGCCAACCTCGCGGCCAAGGTCGGGCTCTCGCAGGAACAGGTCGAGCGGACAGTCGCTGCGCTCGGCGAGGCGCACCAGCAGCCGGGCGATACGGTCGAGCAGGCGGCGGCGCAGACCGGGCTCGACAAGGGCATCGTGGCGCAGATCGTCGAGCAGATCGGCGGCGAGGGCTCGCTCGGGCGGTTCGCGACGATGCTCGACCAGGATGGCGACGGCAGTGCGCTCGACGATGTTATGGGCTTCGCCGGAAAGCTGTTCGGCAAGCGATAGCGCGGGCTGGCCCGGGCGCCCCCGTTTTCGTTTGATGTCCGCGCCTAGTCGCCTGCGTTAGGGCAAAGTAAACCACGACCGGCGCAGAGGATCGGCAGTGGAGCGGGACGCTCCACGGCAACAGGCAAGAGATGGCTGTACGGAGGATCCTCAAGGGCCTGACGGGCGGCGGGTCGCACGCGTCCGGAGGTCCGACCGAAAGCGGCGACCCTTCGGTCGTCACGCCCGGCGACACGAGCCGCCGGCTGCAGATCCTCGACGACTTCGAACAGGCCGGGGTCGGCTGGATCTGGGCCACCGACGCTGATGGCCGCCTGATCTACCTGTCCGAGAACGCTGCCGAAAAGCTCGGCAAGCCGAGCGACGAGCTGCTCGCCCAGCCGCTCGTCTCGCTGTTCGAGACCGACCCCGACAATCCCGACGAGAAGAGCGACCGTCCGCTCAACTTCCAGCTCAATTCGCGCAGTAAGATCCACGACCTGATCGTGCGGGTGATCCCCGATCGCGCGCGGTTCCAGGAACGGCACACCTGGTGGTCGATCTCGGGCCATCCCAAGTTCGACAGGGCCGGCAAGTTCCACGGCTATCGCGGCAGCGCCAAGGACGTAACCGCCGAGTACGAGCGCAAGCTGCTCGATTCCCGGATGGCCGAGTACGACTCGCTCACCGGCCTCGCCAACCGCCACCGGATGAACCGGCGGCTGGATTCGATCCTCGCCGCATACAAGTCGGCCCGGCGCAGCTGCGCGCTGATGATGCTCGACCTCGACCGCTTCAAGTACGTCAACGACACCATGGGGCACCCGGCAGGCGACGAGCTGTTGCGCCAGGTGGCCCAGCGGCTGCAGTCGATCATCGGCGATCGCGGCGAGATCGGCCGCCTCGGCGGCGACGAGTTCCAGGCCATCCTCCCCGACATCGACGACCGCGGAAAGCTCGGTGAGATGGCCGAGAAGGTGATCCAGATCGTCAGCCAGCCCTATCCGATCGAAGGCAAGCGGGCGATCATCGGCACCAGCGTCGGCATCGCCATCGCGCCTTACGACGGGCTGGATCGCGAGGAGCTGGCGCGCTCGGCCGACCTCGCGCTCTATGCGGCGAAGAACGGCGGGCGCGGGCAGTTCCGGTTCTATTCGTCGGAGCTCAAGGACGAGGAGGAGGAACGCCGGCTGTTGCTCGACGACCTGCGCGAGGCCCTGGCGGCGGACCAGCTCGAACTGCATTATCAGCCAGTCGTGCGGACGAAGGACCACACGGTGGTCGGGTTCGAAGGGCTGATGCGCTGGGAGCACCCGGAGCGCGGCTACGTCCCGCCCAACGTCTTCATCCCGGCGGCCGAGGAATCGAACCTGATCAACCAGCTCGGCGAATGGGCGCTCAAACGTGCCTGCGAGGACGCCGCTACCTGGCCCGAGACGGTGTGGGTGGCTGTAAACGTGTCCGCCGTGCAGTTCAGCAACGTGAACTTCCTGTCGGTCGTGACGCAGGCTCTGGCTTCCTCGGGCCTGACGCCTGGCCGGCTCGAGCTCGAGCTCACTGAAAGCGTGTTCATGGGCGACAGCGAGGTGACCGAGAAGACCTTCGCCGCGCTCAAGGGCCTCGGCGTGCGGCTCGCGCTCGACGACTTCGGCACCGGCTACTCATCGCTGAGCTACCTGCGCTCTGCGCCGTTCGACAAGCTCAAGGTCGACAAGAGCTTCGTCGATTCGTGCACCCAGAAGGACCAGAACAGTGCCAAGATCATCACCGCGATCATAGGGCTGTCCGAAGCGCTCGGGATGGAGACCACGGTCGAAGGGGTCGAGGCCTTCGACCAGTTCAACCTCGTCTGCGAGAAGGGCGCCAAGTACATCCAGGGGTGGATCTACTCGAAGGCGCTTCCCGCCTCCGAGATCGCCGAGCGGATGCAGAGCGGCGAGATGCGTATCGAGCCGAGCGGGCCCAGGAAACACCGACCCGAACGGCGCAGCGTGTTCCGCCGCGTCGGCATCATCCACGACGACCACCGCTACGAGGCAGTGATGCGCGACCTGTCAAAGACAGGCGCGGCGGTCGAGGGCCTGCTCGGGGTGCCCGTCGGCACAGGCCTGGTGCTCGATCTCGGCGAGGGCCAGCTCGCCGTCGGCACCGTGACGCGCTCGCAGGACGCCATGTTCGCGATCGAGTTCGAGACCCCGCTGGTCAGTGACGGCGCGGGTGGACTGTGTACCCGTCACCGTGTCTCGCCCTACGCGCTCGCAGCCGCCGGCATGCCCCTCGCCGCACTGCCACCGGGCAACTACCCTGCGCAGCTGCTGAGCCCGCCGAAGACCAAGCCGCAGTTCATCCAGGTCGCGGTTGCGGGCGGGCGCTAACGTCCCAGCCGCTGCCGCCCGCGTGGCGAGAAAGGGGGGCTTGAAGTTCGGACTTGGCCCCCGCGAAGCCTCGGCATAGCAAGCGGGTCAGGATGGATGCCTGTTTCCGCTTCGCCGAGTTCGAGCTCGATCCGGGCAACCGGCGGCTGAGCCGCGACGGCGCACCGGTTGAGCTGAACGCGCGCTACCTTGACGCCCTCTTGCTGCTCGCCTCGGAGCGCGGCCGCCTGGTGTCGAAGGAACGCTTTCTCGAGGAAGTCTGGCGCGGCATCCCGGTGACCGACGAGGCACTCACGCAGTGCATCCGTACACTGCGCCGCCAGCTCGGCGACGACGCGGCGAGCCCGCGCTTCATCGAGACGGTGCCCAAGCACGGCTACCGCTTCCTCGCCGAGGTCGAGGTGTCGTCGGCAGGGGGCGGACCTTCGCCGGCGCCGGCGGAATCTGCGTGGCCCCGCCGGTCTCGCGTCGTCGCACTCGGCGCGGCAGGTGCGGCGGGCGGCGGCATCGCGGGGCTGACCGGCGGGCTGCTCTACGGGTTCGGCGGGGTTTCGACCCCGATGCAGCCCGGGGTCGGCGCGCTGTCGGTGCTGCTGGTGGTGACCGCCGTGTGCGTGGTAGTCGGCGCGATCGGCGGCGCGGGCGTGGGCTTGGGGCTTGCCGCGGCCGCCGACGGCGAGCGGCCCGCGTGGTACCGCAGCGTTCTCGGCGGGGCGCTCGGGGGCCTGCTGACCGGAGCGGTGGTCAAGCTGCTGGGAGTGGACACCCTGAACCTGCTCTTCGGCCACGCGCCGTCGGGCATTACGGGCGCGGCGGAGGGGCTGGTGCTCGGCGGTGTCGTCGGATTCGGAGCCTGGCTCGGCTGGCGACAGGGGCGCCCGCGACTCCGGCTCGGCTCGGGCCTTGCCGCACTCGCCGGGGGACTTGCGGGCGTGGCTATCGCGCTTGCCGGCGGGCGGCTCATGGCAGGGAGCCTCGACCTGCTCGCGCGGACTTTCCCGCAATCCCGACTGCGGCTCGACCCGGTCGGCGCGCTGTTCGGCGAGCTGGGGTTCGGGCCGGTCAGCCAGGTGGTGACCGCCGGGCTGGAGGGCGCGCTGTTCGGCGGCTGCGTGGTCGGGGCGATGATCATCGCGCGGCGCACGCTGGCGCCGCGCTGAAGCCCCGGTCTCAGGTGCGCGCCGAGGCGATGTAGCGATCGACGTTCTTCGCCAGCACGTCGAGCGGGGCGTTGCCGCCCTTGACCACCGCGTCGTTGTACTTGCGCAGGTCGAAGGCAGGGCCCAGCGCCCGCTGCGCGCGGGACCGCTGGCGGACCATCTCGCTGTGGCCGACCTTGTAACCGCAGGCCTGGCCGGGCCATGAGCAGTACCGGTCGACCTCGCTCTCGACCTGCTCGCGCTTGTTGCCGTTGCGCTCCATGAAGAAGGCGATGCCCTGCTCGCGGCTCCAGCGCTTGTGGTGCAGGCCGGTGTCGACGACGAGGCGGCAGGCACGGAACGCCTGGTCCTGCAGGTAGCCGAGCCGCCAGGCGGGGTTCTCGTCGTAGGCGCCAAGCTCGTCGGCGAGCTGTTCGGCATACAGCGCCCAGCCCTCGGAGAAGGCATTGAAGGCAAGGATCGAGCGGATCAGCGGCAGCTGGTTCGAGTATTCGCCCTCCCAGACGTGGCCCGGGATGGTCTCGTGGTGGACCAGCGTCGGGACATCGTACTTGCGGTGCAGGTCGGTCGTGCGGAGGTTGATCCACATCTTCCCGGGGATCGTACCGTCCTTCGAGCCCGACCCGCCGTAGGCGGTCGGCGCACCGGGCTCTTCCGACAGCGGCAGCCGGCGGACTTCGAGGTTGGCGGGGACGATCGTTTCGAACGCGCGCGGCATCTGCGCCCGGATCCAGGCAATGCGCTCCTCGATGAAGGCCATGATTTCGGCCCGCCCCGGATCGCCTTCGGCGAACTTGAAGCGCGGGTCATCCCCGAGGGCGGTCATGCGGTCGCCGACCGAGCCTTGCGTGTAGCCAAGATCGCGCAGGATCGGGTCCATCCGGCCGTGGATCTCGTCGAGCTGCTCGAGCCCCATCTGGTGGATCTCGTCGGACGACATGCGCGTGGTCGTGCTCGCCCGCAGCGCCCAGGCGTACCACTCGTCGCCGCGCGGTTGCGACCACATGCCGGGATCACTGTCGGCGAGAGTCGCCTGCCGCTTGAGCTCGTCGAGCTGCCGTTCGAGTGCAGCAGCGATCGGGCCGGTGACGAGCGCGCGGGCGCGGCCTTCCCAGTCCCCGGCGATGTTGGCCTCGGCGGCGCGTCGGGTCAGCGATTCGACCAGTGCGCCGCCGGCCCTCGCGTCGGCAAGTGAAGACTCGAGCTGCGGGATCGCCTTGGCGAGCAGGAAGTCGGGCGGGATCACGCCCATGCCGGCGGCGGCGCGAATGCGTTCGAGCTCGCCGTCGAGATTGGCCGGGATCGCCTCGAGGCGTGACAGGTAGGCCTCGGCATCGGCCGCATCGCGGATGGGGTGGTCGGAATCGAGGAACCGCGGATAGTCGATATAGCCGCCGACGTTCTGGATCACGACATAGGGCGCGTTGCGCCACGAGCCGACCGCGACATCGCCATAGGGCTGGGCAAAACCTTCGAGCGCGGTGGCATAGGCGCTTTCGACGACTTCGAAGCTCGTGCGGGTCGACGGGTCGAGCGCGGAGGTGTCGACCGCACGGACGCGCTCGAGATCGGCGCGCAGCGTAGCGGCGTAGGCCTCGATCCCCTCCGCAGAGATGTCCTTGAGCCGGCCGCGGAGAACGGCATGGGCGTCCGTATCGACGCCGAGCGAGGTCGCCCGCTCGGGTTCGTGGCCGAGCAGGTTCCAGGCGACCTCGTCGAGGATCGTGACGGGATCGGTGGCAATCGGAGCGACGCGCGCGGCCTGCGCGGTGGCGCAGCCGGGGAGAACCAGCAGCGAGGCGCTCGCGCCGAGGCCGGCGAGAGCCTGCCGGCGGGTGATGGTTGCGGCTGAAATCGACATGCCGGGTTACTGCGGGCCGGCAGATGCCGAGTCAATGCGCGCGCCTTGCCTCTCTCCACGAAAGCCTTAGGCTGGCCCGATGGACACCGTGCTCTCGATCGTCGCGCTTGGCGCCGTCGCGTTGGTGGGCGGGGCGATCTACTTCTGGCGCATCGGTCGCCGGCAGCAGTCCGCCCTGATGCTGATCCTTGCCGTGGTGCTGGTCCTCAACCTGCTGATCTGGACCGTGCCGGACTCGAGCGGCACGGCCCCGATCGACCGGCCCGAAGTGTCGGGAAGCTAGTCCGGCAATTCCCACCTGACCGAACCCGTGTATGTACCGGGCACTCTTGCGCCCGTCTCGTCGGTCGCCGGATCGAACTGTGCCCGGCGGCTGATCAGTCGGCAGGTCGCGTCGTCCAGCGCGCGATGGCCGGAGGGCCGCGTCAGCTCGCAACTCGAAACCCGGCCGTTGGTGCCGATCTCGAGCCGGAAGGCGACGGTGCCCTCGGCCCCGTCGATGATTGCGCGGCGCGGGTAATCGGAGTCGTCGATCCAGCCGTTGTTGCGCGGAGTGGCCCGCTTCGGAGTCAGCCCCGGTGCGGACGGGCCGGGCTGCGGAGTGGGTCGGGGAAGGGGGAGGTAGCTCGTCTTCTCGGCCTCATTGGTCGGGTCGAGCACGTCACGAATAGGGGCCTCGGCCGGCGGGAGCTCGATTGGGGGCAGGGGCGCGGTCGGAAACTGGACGAACGGTTCGGGCTCAGGCGGGGGCGGGTCGGACGGTTCGGGATCGGGCGTTTCGAGAGGCACGTCGATAGCCGTGAGGGGCGTCGGAAGGTGCTGGACGAAGTCGACCGCGAGACCGCTGACCAGGCCGAACGCCAGCGCGGCGTGGACGGCACCCACGGCGATCATTGCCGTCGCGCGGTGGCGGGGATCCTGCGTTCGGTTGAGATAGGACATTGAGCCTGGCCTCCTCTCCTGTGCCGCCCCCCGGAGGCAGCTCGGGGCGGCGACTCGTGGCACAGTATAACATTACATCAGGAGAGGGGTTCCCGGCAAGCGCGAGTTTGCGCCTGACGGTCGCTCAGCGGATCGGGCAGTCGGGCGAGAGCCGGAAGTCGAGGTAGTTGTCGACCGCCGCCATCAGCTCCTCGAGTTCGTTCTCGAAGAAGTGGTTGGCGCGTGGGATTTCCTCGTGATGGATCGTGATGTGCTTCTGCGTCCGCAGCTTGTCGACCAGCTTCTGCACCGCACTCGGCTGCACGACGGTGTCCGCCGCGCCCTGGATGAAGATGCCCGAGGCCGGGCAGGGCGCGAGGAACGAAAAGTCGTACATGTTGGCCGGCGGGGCGATCGAGATGAACCCGCGGATTTCCGGCCGCCGCATCAGCAGCTGCATCGCAATCAGCGCGCCGAAGCTGACACCCGCGACCCAGGTGGTCTGCGCTTCCGGATGGATCGA
This sequence comes from uncultured Sphingomonadales bacterium, assembly GCA_937898525.1. Classification (GTDB taxonomy): domain Bacteria; phylum Pseudomonadota; class Alphaproteobacteria; order Sphingomonadales; family Sphingomonadaceae; genus Croceibacterium_A. The sequence goes on along the minus strand of CALCBC010000127.1, from coordinate 19,088 downwards.
TTGCACCCAGTCGAGCGCGCTTGCGGCGTCGCTCAGCTCGCCGATGCCGTTGTCGAAGCTGCCCTGGCTGCGGCCGACGCCGCGGAAGTTGAAGCGCAGCGTGGCGAAGCCGCGGTCGGCGAACGTCTTGTACAGGCGCTGGACGATGCGGTCGTTCATTGTCCCGCCGCCCTGCGAATGCGGGTGAAGGATCATCGCCACCGGCGCACGCGGACGCGGGGCTGGAGAGAAACGACCTTCGAGGCGGCCTTCGGGGCCGGGAAAGATGACGGAGGGCATTGCGTCGCTCGTATGATCAGTGAAACCGGCCGGCAGGTGGCGCGGCCGAAGTGCCGGGCTATATAGTGAGGCAGCCCGAATTCGCAATTCCCGTGCCATGACGCGCATCTATCTCGACCACGCGGCGACCACGCCGCTTCGCCCGGAGGCGGCCGACGCCATGCGCGAAGGGTTCGCGGCATGGGCGAACCCGTCGAGCCCGCACGCCGAGGGCAGGGCGGCGCGCGCGGCACTCGAGGACGCCCGCGCCCGAATCAAGACCGCGCTCGGGTGGGACGGGGAAGTGATCTTCACCTCCGGTGCGAGCGAGGCCCTGGCGATCGGGCTGCGCCGTGCCAGGGCCGAACGGCGACTCGCCAGCGCGGTTGAGCACGAGGCCGTGTTCCGCGCGGCGCCGGACGCAGAGATCGTCCCGCTGGCGAAGGACGAGGACGGCCGCGTGCAGCTGGACGGCGACGCGCTGGCCAGGGCGCTCGCCCAGCCCGGCCGGGCAGTGGTCGCCGTGCAGTCGGTCAATTCGGAGACCGGGACCGTGCTGATTCCGCACGAGGGAACGCCGGCGCTTGCGCAAGTGCGCGAGGCGGGCGGGCTGTTCCTGGCCGACTGCTCTCAGTCCGCCGGCCGGGTGCCGCTGCCTGATGCCGACATGATCGTGGTCTCGGCGCACAAACTCGGCGGCCCGATCGGCATCGGCGCCTTGCTCGTGCGCGACTTCGCGATGCTCGAGCCGAGCGGCGGGCACGAGCGCGGCTATCGCCAGGGGACCGAAAACCTGCCGGGGGCGCTCGGCTTTGCCGCAGCCCTCGAAGCCGGCGACATCGGCAGCTGGCCGACGTCGTATCCCGACCGCTACGATTTCAAGGATCTGCTCGCGCGCAATGGCACGGTGCTGCGTCCGGGAGTTCAGTCTTCGCACGTGATCGCGGTCGCCTCGGAGCGTATCAGCGCCGCGGCGATGGTGATCAAGCTCGACGCGATGGGCTTTGCCGTCTCGGCGGGCAGCGCCTGCTCTTCCGGCACGCTCAAGCCGAGCCGTGCGCTCGCGGCGTTCGGTATCGATCCCCAGGTCGCTGCGCGCACGGTCCGGGTCAGCCTCGGCTGGACGACGACGGTCAGCGAGCTCGAGGCCTTTGCCGACGCCTGGGCCGAGGCCGTCCGCGCGTGATTATCTACCTCGACTACCAGGCGACCACGCCGCTCGCGCCCGAGGCGCGCGAGGCGATGCTGCGCTGGCTCGACGGGCCCGACGGGACCGGCTTTGGCAATCCGCACAGTTCGCACCGGCTCGGCCGGCAGGCCGAGGCTGCGGTCGAACTGGCGCGCGAGCGGGTCGCGGCGCTGTTCCCGCCTGGGGGTAGGGTGGTGTTCACTTCGGGGGCGACCGAGGCGATCAATCTCGCGCTCCGTGGCTGCGAGCCGAGCCGCGCCGGGCGCCCGGTGGCAGTCAGCGCGATCGAGCACTCGGCGGTGCTCAACACGGCGCTCGACTTGCCCGGGGGCACGACGATCCTGCCGGTCGACCGCGACGGGCTGGTCGATCCGCACGTGCGCTTTCCGGAAGGCGTCGGAATCGTCTCGGTGATGCAGGTCAACAACGAGATCGGCACGATCCAGCCGATCGGCGACCTCTACGAGCGGGCAAAGGCACAGGGCGCGCTGCTCGTCTGCGACGCGGTGCAGGCAGCCGGCAAGATGCCGATTGCCGAGGCAGACCTGATCGCGATCAGCGCGCACAAGTTCCACGGGCCCAAGGGGGTCGGGGCGCTGTGGGTGCGCGACGGAATCGAGCTGCTGCCGCACACGACAGGTGGCGGGCAGGAAGGTGGGCTGCGCTCGGGAACGCTGAGCCCGGCGCTGTGCGCAGGGATGGGCGCCGCCGCGCAGCTCGCGCTCGAGCGCATGGAAGCCGACGCGGCGCACGTGGCGGCGCTGTGGGATCGCGCGCGCGAGCTGTTCGCGGGGTGGACACTCAACGGCAGCGCCACGCAGCGCTGGAAGGGCAACCTCAACCTGCGTCGCGAAGGGCTCGACGTCGCCCGGCTGATGTCGGACGTGCGCGACGTGATGTTCTCGGCCGGGTCAGCCTGCGCCAGCGAGAGTGGCAAGCCGAGCCGGATCCTCGGGGCGATCGGCCTGAGCCAGGCCGAAGCGCGCGGCTCGGTACGGCTCGGCTTCGGCCGCTACACGACGCTCGATGACCTTGAAGCGGCGGCAGAATTCATCAATAATGCTGCAGCGCAGCAAGGATAGCAGCCATTCGAGTCAGTTTCATTACACGCGACGGGCAGAGGATCGGGGCCGAGGCCGAGGCAGGCGCGACCCTGCTCGAGGTTGCGCAGGCTGCCGGGATGCCGCTCGAAGGCACCTGCGAAGGGCAGATGGCCTGCTCGACCTGCCACGTGATCCTGCCCGCCGAATGGTTCGACAGGCTCCCCCCCGCGGTCGACGAGGAGGAGGATATGCTCGACCTCGCCGCCGGCGCCTGCCGGACGAGCCGGCTGTCGTGCCAGATCGTCCTCAGCGAAGAACTCGACGGGATCGAGGTGCGCATCCCGGCCGAGAGCCGCGACATGCAGGTGCGGTAGCCGCGAACCTGCCGTCGAGCGCGTGCGAAGCTGGGGTTGAAGCACTGACAGTTCGGTCCTGGTCCTGCCGGCTCCTGCGGCCGCTTCTTCGAGCGTGGTGGTCTGCATCAGCATGTAACCGAAAATTGACGACCGCGGCGATCACGCTGACCGCGAGGATCACCCCGAAGATCGAGCCCAACGACCCCACAGTCTGGCTTTCGCCCGGATGACCCGGCCTGAGTCGCGACCGGATGTCGAAAACGGTCGGCTACTGCCTGTCGCGGTCGCAACGCCGCTGCTAGGCGGGCGACATGGACATCATCGAAGAAGACAAGGACCCGTTCGACGCAATCGTAGACGCGCCGTTCGACAGCGCGCTCAGCGAACGCTACCTGGTCTATGCGCTTTCCACGATCACCGCGCGCTCGCTGCCCGACCTGCGCGACGGGCTGAAGCCGGTCCACCGGCGGATCCTCTGGGGCATGCGGCAGATGCGGCTGACCCCCGACAGCGCATTCAAGAAATGCGCGCGGATCACCGGCGACGTGATGGGCAAGTACCATCCGCACGGCAACCTCGCGCTCTACGACGCGCTGGTCCGCCTCGCGCAGCCGTTCACGCTGCGCTACCCGCTGGTCGAGGGGCAGGGCAACTTCGGCAACATCGACGGCGACGGCGCAGCGGCCGAGCGCTACACCGAGTGCCGTCTGACCCGAACGGCGATGCAGCTGATGGACGGGCTCGACGAGGGCACCGTCGACTTCGTCCCGACCTACAACAACGAGGAGGAAGAGCCGGTCGTCTTTCCCGGGCTGTTCCCCAACCTGCTCGCCAACGGAGCGAGCGGCATCGCCGTCGGCATGGCGACCAACATCCCGAGCCACAACGTCGCCGAGATTATCGACGCGGTCGACCTGCTGATGTTCAACCCGGATGTCACGCACGCCGAGCTGATGAACGTCTTCCATGGTCCCGATTTCGCGACCGGCGGGCTGGTCGTCGATTCGCCCGAGACGATCAGTCAGGCCTACGAGACCGGACGCGGCTCGTTCCGCGTGCGCGCGCGGTTCTTCGCCGCCGAGGCAAAGGACGAGGCCGATCGCGAAGCCGGGATCGAGCGCCTGGGCGGCGGCCAGTATCAGCTGGTCGTCTCGGAAGTTCCCTATGGCGTCCCGAAGGGCCGGCTCATCGAGCAGATCGCCCAGCTGATCGCCGACCGCAAGCTGCCGATCCTCGAGGACGTGCGCGACGAGAGCGACGAGCAGGTGCGCATCGTGTTCGTGCCGCGCAGTCGCAATGTCGATCCCGAGCTGCTCAAGGAGAGCCTCTACCGGCTGACCGACCTCGAGACCCGCTTCGGGCTCAACCTCAACGTGCTCGATGCCAACCGCACGCCGATGGTCATGGGGCTCAAGGAGCTGCTCGAGCACTGGCTGCTGCACCAGATCGACATCCTCCAGCGGCGGACGCGCCATCGGCTGCAGAAGATCGCCGACCGGCTCGAACTGGTGGAAGGCTACATCGTGGCCTTCCTCAACCTTGATCGGGTGATCGAGATCATCCGCACGGAGGACGAGCCGAAGCCGGTGATGATCGCCGAGTTCGCCCTGACCGACCGCCAGGCCGAGGCGATCCTCAACATGCGCCTGCGCAGCCTGCGCAAGCTCGAAGAGATGGAGTTGCGGCAGGAGCGCGAGGACCTGATCGCGGAGCAGGGCGAGCTCGAGGCGCTGCTCGCCTCGCCTGCCCGCCAGCGAACCCGTCTCAAGCGCGACCTGGCTGCGCTGCGCAAGGAATACGCCGAGGATACCGCGCTGGGCCGCCGGCGCACGACGATCGCCGAGGCGGCGCCTGCCGTCGAGTTCTCGATGGACGCGATGATCGAGAAGGAACCGGTCACGGTGATCCTCTCGCAGCGCGGCTGGATCCGTGCGGCCAAGGGGCACCTGCCGCTCGATCAGGACTGGAAGTTCAAGGAAGGCGACGGGCCCGCCTTCGCGGTCCACGCGCAGACGACCGACAAGCTTCTGCTCGCTTCGGACGACGGGCGCTTTTTCACGATCGGGGCTGACAAGCTGCCCGGCGCGCGCGGTTTCGGAGAACCGATCCGCAACACGCTCGACATCGACGCCAGCGCGCAGATCGTGGCACTGATCGTGCACAAGCCGGGGACCAAGCTGCTGCTGGCCTCGAGCGGCGGCCGCGGGTTCGCGGCGGTCACCGACGAACTGCTCGCCGAGACGCGCAAGGGGCGGCAGGTGGTCAACCTCAGGGACGGCCACAAGCTCGCCGTCGCCCGACCGATCGCGCCCGAGCACGACCACGTCGCAGTGGTCGGCGAGAACCGCAAGCTCGTCGTGTTCCACCTGCAGGAGCTGCCGGTGATGGCGCGCGGGCAGGGCGTGACGCTGCAGCGTTACCGCGATGGCGGATTGGCCGATGCGACCACGCTCACGCTCGAGGAGGGTCTGTCATGGCAGATGGGCGGCGAGAGCGGCCGCGTGCGGACCGAGAAGGACATCCGCATGTGGAAGGTCGCCCGCGGCGCCGCGGGCCGCTTGCCGCCGCAGGGCTTCCCGCGCGACAATCGCTTCTGACGAAGCGATCCGCTCGGATCGCTCCCGAACGGGTATTGCACATACGGTTGGAGGGAACCCGCCCCGGTTGCGACCCTTGGCGAGCCCCCTCCGCCGCACGCAATGCGTGCGGCACCCCTGCTCCGGAAGGGGCGACCTTGGAGCAGGGGATCCGATTGGCGGCTCAGTCTCCGCCCTGCGCGGCCACCGCGGCCTCGAGGTCGGCGGCCGTGGCGCGGAAGGTGACCTTGCCGTCCTGCAGGGCCATCTGCTTCTTCGGCAGCGAGGCCGGTCCGCTCTCGAGTTCGACGACCACCAGGTCGTCCTCGGTGATCTCCTTGATCTTGCCGAGCAGGACGTTGTCGGAGCTGTAGACTTCGGCCTCGGGCACCAGCGCGGCCGCGAGCGCCGCCTGGGCCTCGGCGTTGGCTTCGTTCACGGCCGCTTCGAGCTCGGCCTTGGTCCAGCCGATCGTCGGCCCGTTCTCGCCTTCACCGATCGAGCTGACCGGCAAGGCAGCCGTGACCGAGCCGAGGTCGATCACGACGTTGGTCCCGTCGGTGCTCGTCACCGTGCCGACTTCGGCGCCGTCGGATCCGAAGATCTTGGCCCCGACTGCGGGGGCCGTCTGGGCGGCGGTGGCGGTGGAAAGAGCGGCTACCGCAAGCGCCGCAGCAGCAGCCAGGGTACGCAACTTCATGGGCAAATCTCCAAACAATCCCAAAGGTTCGTGAACCGCAAAGCGGCCGAGAGTGGTGTGGCGAAAGGGATGGCCCCGACGACCCCAGTCGCGGCCGAGATGCGATCGACTTGCCGAGAAGTTTCAAAGGCTTCGCGCGGAGGGGAAAATCGTTTTGGGACGAAGCGGTGGATTGGTGCGATGAACGGTTCAGCTTGAAAGCCGCTCTTCAAGCAGCCGTTCGACCCTGTCACGCGGGGGGAAGCCCTCGTCTATCCACCGGTCCTCGATCTCGCGCAGGAGACGTGCCACTTCGGGCCCGGCCGAAACGCCCCGCGCGACGATTTCTCCGCCCTTGAGCGGGAAACTCGGGATTTCCCAGCCTTCGAGCGGCCGCGTATCGGCGCCGGCCAGCAGCAGACGGTCGAGGGCTTCGGCCCGGCCGAGACGGTAGGCGAGGGCGCGGGGCTCGCCCGGGCGGTTCTCGCGAGCCGCGGCGGTGACGACGCGCTTGCGCTGTGCCGTGGACAGCCGCAACCGGGCCGCGACCTGCTCTGCGAGACGGGGATCGGGCGGAAGCAGGGCCGCGAACCGCCGCAGGGCGTCGGGCGCGACGCCCTGCCTCTTTTCTTCTTCGATCAGCCGGACAAGCGCGGCAACCCCCTCCTCGCCGGCTTCGGGCAGGATCACCTGCAGTACGCCGCGCGCCTGCATCCGCGCGACGGTCCGCGCGGGATCGGGCAGCGCGAGCAGGTTGAGCAGTTCCATCGCCACCCGCTCGCGACTCAGCCCCTTCAAGGTCGAGGCGAGTTCGGCGCAGGCTTCCTCGGCCTCGTCGTCGAGCTCGCTGCCGAACCGCGCCTGGAAGCGGAAATAGCGCAGGATGCGCAGGTAATCCTCGCGGATCCGCTGCCGTGCGTCGCCGATGAAGCGGACGCGGCGGGCGGCGAGATCCTCGAGGCCGCCGAACCAGTCGTGGACCTCGAGCGTCCGCGGACTGGCGTAAAGCGCGTTGATGGTGAAATCACGCCGCGCGGCGTCGTCGCGCCATTCGGTCGAGAAGGCGACAGTGGCTCGGCGTCCGTCGGTGCTGACGTCACGGCGCAACGTTGTTACCTCGACCGTCCCGCCGGGCAGCACGGCCGTCACCGTGCCGTGATCGATCCCGGTCGGGATGGCGCGAATGCCGGCTGCCGTCAGCCGCTCGATGACCGCCTCGGGCCGGTGGATCGTCGCCGCGTCGACGTCGCTGACCTCCTCGCCGAGCAGCGTGTCGCGAACTGCGCCACCGACCCAGCGTACGGCGTCCGCGCCCAGCGCCGCGACGAGCGCGGCAAGGTCCTGGCGCCGGGTCCATTCGGCCGCGGGAAGCGAGGTCATGGCCCCTGCCATGCGAGACGGCGGGCGAGGTTGGCAAGGATGGCCGCGGTTATTCCCCAGATGCGGTGGCCCTGCCACTCGATCTCGATGTAGGGTCGAACCTTGCCGAACCACTCGCGCTCCTTGTGCACGTGGTTCGCCGGATCGAGCAGGAACCCGAGCGGCGCCTCGAACCACGAGGCCACCTCGCGGGGGTTGGGAACGATGGGCAGATCGGGTGGTACGAGCCCGAGCACCGGCGTCACGTCGTACCCGCTGCCGGTGATGAAGCGGTCGCTGGCCCCGATCACCCTGACCACGGACGGGTCCATCGCGAGTTCCTCGTGCGCCTCGCGCAGGGCGGCCGCGATCGCGTCCTCGCCCGGGTCGAGCTTGCCCCCCGGAAAAGCCACCTGGCCCGGATGCGCGCGCATGTCGTCCGGGCGGTGGGTCAGGATCACCCCGGGCTCGGGCCTGTCGGTGACTGCGATCAGCACCGCTGCAGGACGGATCACGGGCGGGGCGAACTGGCCGTCGTTGCGCAGGCCCGACAGTTCGACGCCGTGGCCTTCGTCGAACAGCTTACGCAGGCGATCAAACAAGGCGCTCACGCCGGGACGAGCGAGAAGGTCTCGCCTTCGCTCGTAACGGTCGTGCCGTCGCCGGTGGCCAGCGCATGCTCGGCCAACTGCAGCCAGGTCGAGCGGTCGAGCCGAGCCTCGCAGCCATGACGGACCGCCAGATAGATCGCCGGTGTGGCCGGATCGCCGGCCGCGCGCAGCGGGTGCTGGGGACCCGCCACGACCAGCTCGTCGGTATTGAGCCGGAACGCGAGCACGCCGTCCCGGGCCTGCATGTCGACTGCGACGAAAGCCGCGTCCTCGACCTCGATCGATTGCCGGCATTCGGGCGTAACCAGCCAGTGCCGGCCGTCACTGTCGCGGACGAGGAGCGTGGAGAACGCGCGGACCATCGCCGGGCGCGCAATCGGACGGCCTTCGTGAAGCCAGATGCCATCGGCGCGAATACACATCGCGCTGTCGGCAGTTTCCGTGGGTTTCCAGTCTTCGATCGGCGGAAGCCTGCGCTCCTCGACCGCTCTGGCGATGTCCGCCAGGGACATCGAGCGAAGATCCGGCGGGACGTCGTAGGGCATGCCGCCAGATGCCAGCAATCGCGCCCGCGCCGCAAGGGCGGGAACTCAGCTCGCCGGCGCCTGGCCTACGCAATCGGGGGTGACGTCGAACGAATCGTCAGCCTCGGCAGCGGCGGTGTCCAGACCGCGGACATAGCCGCTCATCTGGCACAACTCGTCTTCGAGCTTTTCCTCCGAGTGGTCGAAAACCTGCCCTATGGCAAACGCCAGCAGGGCCGGGACTGCGATCGTCATGAGACTGAGGACCCCCTGCGTGACGATCTCGGGCCAGCGCCGGTAGAAGCCCGGATGGGTCAGCACGTCGGCCAGCGTGAAGAGTCCGCCTGCAATCGCAACGTAAGCCGCGAGAAGCACGATCGAGGCACCGCTCCAGCCGAGGTGGAGCGGAAACAGCACCGCAGCGAAGGCATAGACCGGGATGCCCAGGCACAGGGCCGGTTCCCGCAGAATCCAGCTTTGCACAACCGTACTCCCTGACGGCAAGACTGCACCTTACCGTCGCAGCAAGGGCTCTGCCAACTCCCAACCCGGCGGAATCGCGCGACCTGTGGCCGGCGGCGGATCAGGTCCAGGGGCCGAGCATCCCTTCGGGCGGCAGTATGGCAGGGCTCGCGCCCCGAATCAGGAGGCGGGCAGGATCCCAGGGACCGGGGCAGCTCCATCCGCGCGGGGCCTCGACGAATCCGAACCGCGAATAGTAAGGCGCATCGCCGATCAGCACTTGCGGAAGACGAGGCGCTCCCTGCGCCTCTCCGGCCTTGATCGCCGCGGCCTGCGCCGCCATCAGCGCCCGGCCGAACCCCTGGTCCTGGCGCTCCGGCCGGATCGCCACGGGCCCGACCATGATCAGCGGATGCGGGCGGCCGGCAGGGTCGGTCAGGGCGACTGGCCAGGCCTGGATCGTTCCGACCAGCGTTCCGCTCGCGTCGTCGAGCGCGGCGAAGCTCAGCGCGGGAAGCCAGTCGGTGCCGCGGCGAATCGCGTAGGCCGTGCGCCCGTGGCGGTCGGGCCCGAATGCAAGATCGAGCACTTGCTCGATCTCGGCGGGTTCGACCTGGTCGAGGGGAATCAGTGTGGCGACGGCGGTGTCGGTCATGGGAGGCGCGCCGATAGGAGCGCGCGCCTCCCGATGCAACGGATTTACGAGGCCGGAGTCAGACGCAGCAGCCGTCCGTCGGGACCGTCCTCGATCACGTGGAGTGCGCCGTCGTCGCCCTCGGTGATGTCGCGAAGCCGCTTCTCGAACGGATAGCGCGCCTCTTCCTTGCCCTCGCCGTCGGACAGCGAGACGCGGACCAGCCCTTGTGGCGGACGGCCCATGCCGGCGGCCAGCGCATGGTTGCGCCACTCCGGCCACAACTTGCCCGAGTAGAAGATGAAGTCGCCCGGCGCGATCACCGGGTTCCAGCTGATAGCTGGCTGGGCGAAGCCGTCGTCGGGCGTGTGGTCGGGTATGTCGGCGCCGCTGTAGTCGTTGCCGTTCGAGCGCACCGGCCAGCCGTAGTTGTTGCCCGGCTCGATCTTGTTGATCTCGTCGCCGCCAGCCGGACCGTGCTCGAGGTCCCACAGCTGGCCGTCGAGGTCGAACTGGAGCCCGAGCAGGTTGCGGTGGCCGTACGACCAGATCTCGCGCGCCACCCCGCCGTGGTCGGCGAACGGGTTGCCCTCGGCGGGCGTGCCGTCGAGGTTGAGCCGCAGCACCTTGCCGAGGTTGTTGTCGAGCGCTTGCGCAGGAGCGCCCTGCATGCGTTCGCCCGACGAGAGGAATAGATATTCGCCGTCGGGCGAGAAGGCGATCTTGTGCGAATAGTGGCCGGGGCTGCTGACCGCCGGCTGCTGACGCCAGATCGTGGTGAGCCCCTCGATTTTGCAGTCGCCGCCCTCGACGCAGACGAGCGTGCCGCGGCCGAGCGCAGCGAAGCTCGCACTGCCGTCGCCGGGATCGGCCCAGGTCAGGTAGATCGTCCGCCGGCCGACCGTCGGTGCGCTCTCCGAAGCGAGGAAGGCAACGTCGCCGAGCCCACCCTGGCCCTGGTTGTGTACCGCCGGCAAACCCGTGACGCTGCCTTGACGGCCGCTGGCGAGGTCGACGAACTTCATCGTCCCGGGCTTCTCGGTGATGAACAGCGTCTGCGTTCCCGGTGCGAAGGCGATCGCCCAGGGGCTGTCGAACGTGCCCTTCTCCTCGATTGCGAAGGGCGTGTCGCCCGACGCGGGCGCGCTATCCCCGGATTGGGCGGCGCTGCAGCTTGCGATGAGCAAGGCTGCGGGAGATAGAGCGATGGCCACCTGCCTGATACTGCGCATGCTGTCCGGAACTCCCTCTCGCGAATTTGCTGCCTGCTTTGCCTCCGGCGAACTCGTCGTCGGCGTCGACGAGGCCGGCCGCGGACCGCTGGCGGGCCCGGTTGTGGCGGCGGCCGTCGTATTGTGCAAGCCGCGACCTGCGGGGCTCGACGATTCCAAGAAGCTGACTCCCGAACGCCGCGCCGTGCTGGAGGATCGCATCCGCCGCCGCTGCGCATTCGGGATCGGCGTGGTCGACGTCGAGGACATCGACCGTATGAACATCTTTCAGGCGACGATGTGGGCGATGGCACAGGCCGTCGCGCGGCTGTGCGAGGTGATCGGCTGCGACCCGCACCAGGTGCTGGTCGACGGCAACCTTACCCCCGCCGGCCGCCACCCCGAATGGCGCTGGCCGGCGCGCCCGATCGTCGGCGGCGACGCCTGCGAGCCGTGCATCTCGGCCGCCTCGATCCTCGCCAAGGAATATCGCGACCGGATCATGCGCGAATACGCGCGTGCGCACCCGCACTACGGCTGGGAGAGCAACAAGGGCTACGGGACGCCCGACCACCTCGAGGCGCTCCGCATCCACGGCCCGACGCCGCTGCACCGCAAGAGCTTCGCGCCGGTGGCGCAGGCGGAATTGCCGTTCACGGCGATTCCGGCGGAGTAGAGCCAAGATTGCATGAGGCTCGGGAAATGCGTTGGACCTTCGTCCTCGGCCCATTGCGGGCGATCAGATGTCGGGTATTGTGACTAGCGATCGTCCACACATCAGATTGTTTGCAGTCTTGGCGTTGGCGTCAATGTGGCCGCTTGGCGCGGCGCAAGCCAACGAAGCCGAGGATGTCGTAGGACGAATGAATGCCGCCTATGAGCGCTTCAATTTCAGAGCGTTTCTAGCAGAGTTTGCCGACGATGTGGAAATCTCAACATCCGATGGAAACCAGCGCTATCACGGCAAGTCGGCGCTCCGAGAGCTTTACTCCGTGAACTTTCGTCAACGCTGGCCGGTTGTCAGGATCGTGAGCAGCGAAACGAACGGTAACCAGGTAACACAGGTCGAGGCGTATCCGCGGGACGGCTAGTCCTGACGCTGCCGAAGGATTTTTCCAGCGAGTAGCACCGGTCGCCGGGCACTCCGCTACGGCTCCTTGCCAGTCCAGAGCTCGCTCTATCGCGTCTACGCTCGGACGATCGTCATGCAGCAGAAGCCGGGGTTGCCACGCTGGCATGGGGATGATCCTCGCCGGAGGAAATTCGGAGGCGAGTCTTCCGCGCCACACCACCAGATATCGAGTCCGCCAAACCGGCGCGGACTCAACATGCTGTGTGGGACTCTTTTCGTTCCCCGTTAGCCATGCTGCGCCAATCCCGCTGAGGCCCGAACTCGCGGCTTGACGGGGAGTCGCGGCTTCCGCACCCTGTGGATAACTGAGGGATCGGACGGTTCATGGGCGAAGTCACCACAATCCGCGCACCGAAGACGCGCGCCAGGCAAGCGGTCGAACTGCCGCTCGGGCGCATCCTGCCCGGCGACTGCGTCGAGGCGATGCGCACGCTGCCGGACGCCTCGATCGACCTCGTGTTCGCCGATCCGCCCTACAACCTCCAGCTCGGTGGCGACCTCAACCGGCCCGACGGGAGCCACGTTGACGCCGTGACCGATCACTGGGACCGGTTCGACAGCTTCGCAGCCTACGACAGTTTCACTCGCGGCTGGCTCGCCGAGTGCCGCCGCGTGCTCAAGCCCGACGGGGCGCTGTGGGTCATCGGCAGTTACCACAACATCTTCCGCGTCGGCGCGCTGATGCAGGATCTCGGGTTCTGGATCCTCAACGACGTGATCTGGCGCAAGTCGAACCCGATGCCGAACTTTCGGGGCACGCGCTTTACCAATGCGCACGAGACGCTGATCTGGGCCTCGATGGGCGAGAAGGCGCGCTATCACTTCAACTACCGCGCGATGAAGACGCTCAACGACGAGCTGCAGATGCGCAGCGACTGGGTGATTCCGATCTGCGGCGGGCAGGAACGGCTCAAGCAGGGCGGCCACAAGCTCCACCCGACGCAAAAGCCCGAAGCGCTGCTCTATCGGGTGTTGCTGGCGACGACCGAGGCCGGCGACGTCGTGCTCGACCCGTTCTTCGGCACCGGGACCACCGGCGCGGTAGCCAAGCGCCTTGGCCGGCAGTGGATCGGCTGCGAGCGTGAGCCGCAATATCGCGAGGCGGCCATGGCGCGGATCGCCAAGGAACTGCCGCTTGACGAGAGCGCGCTACAGACGATGCAGAGCAAGCGCACCGCTCCCAAGGTCGCGTTCGGCGCACTGGTCGAGGCGGGCTTTCTTGCCCCGGGTGCCGAGCTGTTCGACAAGCAGCGGCGCTGGACCGCCACCGTGCGCGCCGACGGCTCGATCGCGAGCGGACGCGAGACCGGATCGATCCACGGCGTCGGCAAGGCGTTGCAGGGCGCGCCGAGCTGCAACGGGTGGACTTTCTGGCACGTCGAACACGAAGGACAGGTCAAGCCGATCGACGCACTGCGGCAGCTCTACCTGCTGGCAGTGGAAGATTGATTTTCCGCGAACGCGCGAAGGCACTGAGAGGTCGTGCAGGCGGCGAAGCCGCATTCCTGACTGCGATGTCCCTGCTCGCCGCAAGGTGGCAACCCAGGAGTGGCTTCGCCACGAACGTCTTCGCGCCTTCGCGCGAAACAATATTTGCTTGAAGCCCTGAACAAGCCCTGCAACTCCCTCGCCATGCCCGACAAGCTCTACATCCAGCCGCTGAACCTGGCCCCGAGCCCGCAGGCCGTCGCCGGCGACGCCATCCGGCTGGCGGGCGGGATGACCTACGCGCACCTGATCGCAGTCACCGTGACCCGCGAGGGCAGGGTGGTGCAGCGCGAGCTGGTCACCCCCTCGGGCATCGACTGGGTGTTCGAGCGGCTGCCCGACGAGCTCGGCCCCGAGGCGGGGCGGCAGTGGACTGGCCTCACCACCGCGCACCCCCCCCTGCAGCTCGGCGAGCGGACCATCCGGCTCGATCAGCCGCAGGTCGTGGGCATCCTCAACGTCACGCCCGACAGCTTCTCCGACGGCGGCAAGTTCCTCGACGACCCCGAGGAGGCGCGCGCCCACGCGGCGGCGATGCACGAGGCGGGCGCGGCGATCATCGACATCGGCGGGGAGAGCACGCGGCCTGGAGCCGCCGCGGTGTGGGAAGGTGACGAGATCAAGCGGGTGATCCCCGCCGTCGAGCACTGCGTGGCGATGGGCGCCGCGGTCAGCGTCGATACGCGCCGGCCCGCGGTGATGGAAGCGGCGCTCGCCGCCGGCGCACACGTGATCAACGACGTTTCGGCCCTGCGCCACGACCCGCGCAGCCTCGAGTTCGCCGCCGCCAGCGGCGTGCCGGTGATCCTCATGCACGCGCCCGGCGACGGCGAGGACCTTCATGCCGGCGCCCGCTACGACAACGTGGTGTTCGACGTGTTCGACTGGCTGCGCGAGGCGCGCGACCGCGCAGTCGCCGCGGGCATCGCGCGCGAGCGGATCATCCTCGATCCGGGTATCGGCTTCGGCAAGCCGATGGCGGACAACCTCGCGCTGCTCAATGCCTTGCCGCTGTTCCATGCGCTCGGCCAGCCGTTGCTGGTCGGCGCCAGCCGCAAGCGTATGATCGGAGCGCTCAGCAACGAGGCCCCGGCGCACAGGCGCCTGGGCGGCAGCCTCGCGCTGGCGGTCACCGCGATGCAGGCCGGCGTGCAGCTGCTGCGGGTCCACGACGTCTACGACACGGTCCAGGCCCGCAACGTCTGGCGCGGAATGCGCGACGCGGCGCTGACCGACTTTTCGTGCCTCGCCGAGGACTGAGCCGACTTAGCGGCGGTCGAGCTGTTCGCGCGTGCGCCGCGCGGCTTCCTCGTCGGCGGCGACCTGCTCGGCAGTGCGGCAGACGCGCTTGGGCATCACGCTGCCGGTCGCGGTCTCCATGCGGCAGATCTTCTTGGGCTTTGCGGGCTGCGCTTCGGCTTCCGCCTGGGGCGACGGAGCGGCCTCCGCCGCGGCCTGGAGGCTGGCGGGCACGCACAGGAAGAGCGCGGCGGCGAACAGGCGAATCGACTGCATGGGGTCCCTCGGCAAGATCGGAGCCTGGGTGCCTAGTTTCCGCAGAAACGAATACCAAGCGGAAAGTTGTCGCGAATTGTGTGTCCTAGAGCGAGTAGCCGCCGTCGGTGACCAGAACCGTGCCGGTCGTGTTGCGCGCCATGTCCGACAGCAGGAAGCCGACTTGGCCGGCGATTTCCTCGGGGGAGGCGTAGCGGCCGAGCGGTGTGGCCATCTTTGCCATCGCCTCGATTGCGGCGGCCCGGCTGCCTGACTGGGTAACCAGGCCCTTGAAGAAGTCGAGCTCGTCCCAGATCGGCGTGTCGACCCCGCCCGGTGCAATCGCGTTGACGCGGATGCCGCGTGCCGCCGACTCCTTAGCCGCGACCTTGGCCAGCTGGATCAGCGCCGCCTTCGAGCAGCCGTAGGCGGCCGTACCCGGTTCCGCCTTCAGCCCCGCGACCGAGGCCGTCAGCACCGCCGAGCCGCCGTCGCGCATCAGCCGCAGCGCCGTCCGCAGCGAGAGGAACGCGCCGTCGAGGTTGACCGCCATCACCCGCCGCCACTCGTCGAAGGTCAGCTCGACGATCGCGCCGCCGGCGGGGATCCCGGCATTGACCACCGCGTGGTCGAGCGCGCCCGCCTCGGCCTCCACCCGCTCCCAGAGCGCTGCCTCGGCCACGTCGCCCGTGAAGCGCACGACATCGCAACCCGGATCGAGCGCCGCCAGCCCCTGTTCGTCGCGATCGACCAGCACCAGCCGCGCGATCCCGCGATCACCCAGCCACCGCGCCGCGGCTGCGCCGATACCGGAGGCGGCACCGGTGACCAGCGCCGTCCTCCCAGCAAAATCCATCTCCTCCGTCATCAGCGACGCCATAGCCGCGGCGACGAGACCGTCGAAGGATTTTCTCCCGCGCAGCCACGCAGAGGCCGCGAGAAAGAGGGACAGTCCCTCTTTTCACCGATGCGTCATCCCGACTTTCGCCGGGATGACGGGATTTTCGCCGATTTGCGGATGTCCGCAGAGCAGGCTCTATCGCAGGTCGGAAGCGGAGCCCCCTCCGCGCTTCCGCAAGAACCGGCCAGCCGACTCAAGCGGCGCTCTCGATCCCGAGGTCGCTGAGCTTGCGGTACAGCGTCGAGCGCCCGATCCCGAGACGCCGCGCGACTTCGGTCATGCGCCCGCGATAGTGGCCGATGGCGAGGCGGATCACGTCGGCCTCGATCTCCTCGAGCGGCCTCAGGTTGCCGTCCGCGGTGTAGAGCTGCACGCCGACCCCTTCCTGCGCCGGGAGGCCGCCGGTCTCGAGCTCGCCGATCATCTGGCTGAGCTGCGGGAAGTCGTCGGCGGTCAGCGCGTTGCCGTCGCAGAACACCGCGGCGCGGAACAGCACCGCCTGCAGCTGGCGGACGTTGCCGGGCCAGTCGAACGCGGCGAGCAACTGCAGCGCCCCGTCGGTTATGCCGAGCGGCCGCAGGCCGGGCTGCTCGCCGATGCGGGCGAGGAAATGGCGGGTCAGTGCCGGGATGTCGCCGGCGCGCTCGCGCAGCGGCGGGAGCACGATCTTGGTGCCGGAGAGCAGCTCGAGCAGCTCGGCGCGGAAGTGCCCGGCGGCGACGAGGTCGGCCAGCGGCAGGTTGCTCGCCGAGATCACCCGCACGTCGACCTTGAAGCTGTGCTGCGCGCCGATCGGGCGTACCGTTCGGTTGGTCAGCGCTTCGAGCAGGCGGTCCTGCAGCTCGATCGACAGACGGTCGACCTCGTCGAGCACCAGGGTGCCGCCGTCGCAGTGCTGCAGCGCGCCGACCTGGCGGTCGAAGGCTCCGGCGAAGGCACCCTTCTCGTGCCCGAAGAGCATTGATCCGAGGCTGCTCGCCGGCACCGCCCCGACGTTGATCGAGCGGAACGCGGTCTTCGCCCGCGGACTTGCCGCGTGCATCGCGCGGACGAGCATTTCCTTGCCCGTACCGGTCTCGCCTTCGATCAGCACCGATCCGTGCCCGCGCGCGCACTTGGCCGCCTTGGCGAGTGCGTCGCGGAAGGTCGGGGCCGTGCCGACCATCGAATCGAAGTCGAGCGTCGCTGCCATCTTCTCGGTCAGCGGCATCAGCTCGTCCTGCGGAGCCTCGTGAGTGGTCGTGTTGCGCAGCGCCTGCATCAGCCGGTCGGGCGCGACCGGCTTGACGAGGTAGTCGGTCGCTCCCGCGCGCATCGCCTCGACCGCGAGCAGCGGCGAGGTGCTGGTGGTCAGCATCAGGATCGGCAGGGCGGGGCGGCGGTCCTTGAGCTCGCGGATCAGCTCGCAGGCCTGGTCGCCGGGTACCCACTGGTCGAGGATGATCGCCGAGAGCTGCATGCCCTGGCGCGTGCCGAGCGTGGCGATGGCGGTCTCGGAATCGCGCACGACCAGAGTGCGCCAGCCCTCGCGCGCGGCGAGTGCGGTGATCAGCCGGCTCTGCGCCGGCTCGTCGTCGATCAGCATCAAGAGGCGCTGTTCGGCGTCTGCCATCCGTCCCATCCATGCGGCCCCGTCGGTCGGGGTGCGATAGCAAAAGGGGGTAAAGAGCCGATTAAGCGGCTCCCGGAGGGGTTGAGCGTACCGCCGCCCGGCGATAGAGCGTCAGGCGGAAGTACAGGCGATTGGAGAGAACCCGAGATGGATCCGGCACAAGAGTGGAAGGCCCACGAGAAGACCTACGGCGGGTTCATCGGCCTTCTCAAATGGGCCGTCCCGGTCACCGCGCTGCTGGTGCTCGTCATCATCCTTCTGATTTCCTGAGCCGGATCGCGGGGGGATGCGCATTGCGGTCTTGCAGGAACGCGCCGCAGGCGAGAGCCGCGTGGCCGTCACGCCCGAGACCGTCCGCAAGTTCATCGCCCTGGGAGCCGCCGTCGCCATCGAGCGCGGGGCCGGGGAAGGCGCGAGCATTCCCGACGCCGCGTTCGAGGAGGCCGGCGCCGAACTCGGCCAGGCCGAAGACGTGGTCAAGGGCGCCGACATCGTGCTCGCGGTCCGCGCCCCGGCGGCCGAGGCGCTGAACGGGGCCACCACGGGCGCCTGGGTGGCGGCGATGTTCGACCCGTTCAACGCGCGCCAGTGCGTCGATGATTACGCTGCCGCCGGGCTCGAGGCGCTGGCGATGGAGTTCATGCCGCGCATCACCCGCGCGCAGTCGATGGACGTGCTGTCGAGCCAGTCGAATCTCGCCGGCTACAAGGCCGTCATTGCAGCGGCCGACGAATACGGCCGCGCGTTTCCCATGATGATGACCGCGGCGGGGACGATTTCCGCCGCGAAAGTCTTCGTGATGGGGGTCGGCGTCGCCGGACTGCAGGCGATCGCGACCGCGCGCCGGCTTGGCGCCCAGGTCTCTGCGACCGACGTTCGCAGCGCGACGAAGGAGCAGATCCTTTCGCTCGGCGCCAAGCCGATCTTCGTCGAAAGTGTCGCCGGCATCGAGGGGGAGGGCGCGGGCGGTTACGCGACCGAGATGAGCGAAGAGTACCAGAAGGCACAGGCCGAACTGGTCTCGAGCCACATCGCCAGGCAGGACATCGTCATCACCACCGCGCTGATCCCGGGCCGCGCTGCGCCGCGGCTGATCACCGACGCGCAGATCGCAACGATGCGCCCCGGCAGCGTGATCTTCGACCTTGCCGTGGCCCAGGGCGGCAACGTCGAGGGTTCGGTCGCCGACCAGGTGGTCGAGCGTCATGGCGTCAAGATCATGGGCTACTCGAACACCGCCGGCCACCTCGCGGCGGACGCCTCGGCGCTCTACGCGCGCAACCTGTACAACTTCCTCTCTGCCTTCTGGGACAAGGAGCAGGGCCGCCCGGTGCTCGACGAGGAGATCGGCAACGCCGTCAGGCTGACGCGGGGCGGGGAAGTGGTCAACGAAAGGCTCAAGGGATGAGAAGAGCGCTGTTTGCCCTGGCACTTGCGGGCGTCGCGGTCGCCGGCAGCGGCGGTAGGGCTCAGGCCCCTGAACTCGCTACGAAGATCGAACTGAGCCACTTCATGTCGGCCTATTCGGTCGCCGACATCGAAGCCGTCACCCGGTTCTA
>CALCBC010000126.1 GCA_937898525.1 uncultured Sphingomonadales bacterium | reverse complement strand
GCCCTCCAGCGTGCCATTGGCGGCCCCGGTAAGCCGGGTTAAGAGACCCGCTGCGCAAGTCCGGATACGAGAGGAGAGGATCATGAAATTCACCCGCGCCAACCCGGTGACGGGCCAGGTCGCGTCCGAGGCGGAAGCGATGAAGGCATCGGACATGGCGGCGATCGCGCAGCGGGCGGCTGCCGCATTTCCCGCCTGGTCGGCGCAGGGCCCCAATGCGCGGCGGGCGGTCCTGATGAAGGCGGCCGCGGCGCTCGAGGCGCGCAAGGATCAGTTCGTCGAGGCGATGATGGGCGAGATCGGCGCGACCGCCGGGTGGGCGATGTTCAACCTGATGCTCGCCGCCGGGATGGTGCGCGAGGCGGCGGCGCTGACGACGCAGATCGGCGGCGAGGTGATCCCCTCGGACAAGCCCGGCACGCTGGCGATGGCGCTGCGCGAGCCGGTCGGCGTGATCCTCGGCATCGCCCCGTGGAACGCGCCGATCATCCTCGGCGTCCGGGCGATCGCGGTGCCGCTCGCCTGCGGCAACACCGTGATCCTCAAGGCCAGCGAGACCTGCCCGCGCACCCACTCGCTGATCGTCGAGGCGTTCGCCGAGGCCGGCTTCCCCGAAGGGGCGGTGCAGATCGTGACCAACGCGCCGGAAGACGCGGGCGAGGTCGTCGGTGCGCTGATCGATGCGCCGGAGGTTCGGCGAATCAACTTCACCGGCTCGACCAAGGTCGGCAAGATCATCGCCAAGCGTGCGGCCGAGCACCTCAAGCCCGTGCTGCTCGAACTCGGCGGCAAGGCGCCGCTGGTGGTGCTGGAGGACGCCGACCTCGACGAAGCGGTCAAGGCGGCGGCGTTCGGCGCGTTCATGAACCAGGGCCAGATCTGCATGTCGACCGAGCGGATCATCGTCGTCGACGCGGTCGCCGATGATTTCGCGGCGAGGTTCAAGGAGAAGGTCGGCGGCATGGCGGTCGGCGATCCGCGCGAGGGCACGACGCCGCTCGGCGCGGTGGTCGACGCCCGCACGGTGGAGTGCGTCACGAGCCTGATCGAGGACGCGCTCGGCAAGGGCGCGACCCAGCTGACCGGTGGGGAGACGACACAGAACGTGCTGATGCCGGCGCACGTGATCGACAAGGTCACGCCCGAGATGCGCCTCTTCCGCGAGGAGAGCTTCGGCCCGGTCGTGGCGATCACCCGCGCCCGCGACGAGGAGCACGCGATCGAGCTCGCCAACGATACCGAATACGGCCTTTCGGCCTCGGTCTTCACCCGGGACATCGCCCGCGGCCTGAAGGTTGCGCGGCGCATCCAGTCGGGCATCTGCCACGTCAACGGCCCGACCGTTCACGACGAGGCGCAGATGCCGTTCGGCGGGATGAAGGCGTCGGGTTACGGCCGGTTCGGGGGCAAGGCCGGGATCGACGCTTTCACCGAATTGCGCTGGATCACGGTCGAGACCGAACCCGGCCACTATCCGATCTGATCGGGGCCGGGACGCCCGGAGGCGCTGGAGCGCTCGCTCGTCCCCCTGCGGGCCGCTCCGGCGCCCTTCGAACTCGCCCCTGGTCCCGCAACTGCCGACACGAGCGTGACGTAGCCGCGGCCCGCTCGCGCGGAGCGGGACGGTCCCCAGGGGCGGCTCAGCGGGAGGCGAGTTCTTCGAGAACCGTCAGGTAGTAGGTGATGCCGGGCCGGATGTTGTTCAGCGGCATCCGCTCGTCGAGACCGTGCGAGAACTCGTCGGATTCCCTGATGAAGCTGGCGCTGGCGCCGTAGCTCGGCACGCCGAGCGCGCGGTACCACATCGAATCCGTGGCGCCCGAGGACTGCGCAGGGTAGACCGGCACGTCCCCCCAGGCGGCGCGGACCCCTTTCGTGAACGCCTCGACGAACTCGTGTCGCAGCGGAGAGGGCGGCGAGGCGATCGACGTATCGCCGGTGATGTCCGTGAAGGTCACCCCTGGCGTCGCGGCGACACGCTCGAGTTCGGCCTGGATTTCGGCGGTGGTGTGGCCGGGGAAGACGCGGCAGTTGACTACCGCGGTCGCCCGCTGTGGCAGGGCGTTGGGAGCGTGGCCTCCTTCGATCATCGTCGGCACGCACGTCGTGCCGATGACCGCGTTCAAGACCACGTCGCCGCGAAGCAACTCGACAGCCGCCGCGTCGGTCGGATCGGCGGCGAAGGCGCGCATCGCCGCAGCCAGCTCGGGATCGGGCTGGATTTCCGAGACCTGCTCGAAATAGGCCCGGGTAATGTCGTTGATCTCGGGCTTGAAGCGATAGGCGGCGATCCGTCCGACCGCCTGCGCGAGCTGGGCGATCGCGTTGTCCGGGCGGGGCGTCGAGCTGTGTCCTCCCGCGTTCGTCGCCTCGAGCCGGAAGTCGATGTAGGTCTTCTCGGCGCCCTGCCAGGTCCAGTAGAGGGGCGCTCCGGTCTTCTCGTCGGCCAGGCCCGAGGCGCCGTCGACGTTGAGCACGATGTGCGCATTCCTGAGCCGCTCGGCGATCAGCCTGGACGTCTTCATCGTCGTCTCTTCGTCTCCCGAATAGGCGACGACGATGCTTCGCCGCGGCCGGAACCCCTGTCGCCTGAGCTCGATCAGCGAAGCGACCACGAGCGAGGCTTCGAACTTCGTGTCGCTCGCCCCGCGGCCGTAAATGTAGCCGTTCTCGATCACCGGGGTGAACGGATCGCGCTGCCAGTCCTCGGGCCTGGCTTCGACCACGTCCATGTGAGCCGAGATCACTACGGGCCCGAGCGACGGGTCGCTCCCCGGCCAGGTCGCGATCAGGTAGGCGGTATCGTCGACCGGGACGATCTCGACGTCGCCCTCCGCCCAGCCCCCGGCGAGCAGCGCGCGGCGGAACACCTGCGCCACCTCGGCGGTGCGGTTGCCCTCTCCCTGCACCGAGCGCAGTGCGATGGTCTCCATGGTCAGCTCGAGCGTCTGCGCCTCGGCTTCCGGATAGGGCGTCGGTTCGGCCTGTGCGGCGACGGGGGCCAGCAGGGCGAGGGCGGCGGCGAATCTGGCGATCGGGCTCATGGCTGCCCATTGGCCATCATTGCGGGCCCACTCAAGCAGCGGGCCGTGGGCCTGAAGGTGGGGATGGACATCCAGGCCTGGCGGCCGGCCGCGTCCCGATGCGTCAGGCTTGCTGGATCGCCGCCTCGACAGGGCGCGCCGTGCGCCCGGCGGCGGCGACCGCGACCAGCACCACCGCCGCGAGGCCGAGCCAGAAGATCGCCGCGAACGGCGCCGCATGGCCGAACGTCAGCCGAACGGCCAGCGTGAGAGCGAGCGCGGCCGGCGCGCCCCAGACTACCGCATGCCAGGCCGCGCGCAGCCGCGGTTCGTCGAACCCGCGCCGGCGCCGCTTGCCGAGCCAGATGAACGTTCCTGTGGCGCAGACCGCGGTCAGCGCGAGGCCGAGAAGGGCATAGGCGATCTTGACCGGGAGGCCGCCAAAGTTGCCGAAGTGGAGATTGTAATTCGACGCGGCCGCCTGCTGGCCGAGTGCGCCGTCCGCAAGCCCTGCGGTGCCCTGGAAATTCCCCGACGAGTCGAACATGTAGTACTCGCCGAAGATCAGCCGGCGCGGATGCTCGGCGACGATCTGGACGTGCTGGCCCGCCGTGCCCGGTTCGTGGACCACCACGTAGGTCAGCCGAAGGTCCGGATGGTTCGCTTCCATGTAGCGCAGCGCAGCCGCGACGTTCGGCAGCGGGGCGGGGGCCGGATCGGGCTTGCCTTCCTCTCCGAACATCGTCGCGTAGAACGCCTCGGTGTCTCCGCCGTAGTAGCGTCCGGCGATGGCGTAGGAGGCCACGGTCGCAAGCCCGATCACCGCGCCCGTCACGGCGATCGCCAGAGTGAACGGCAGCGTCCAGACGCTGAGGCGGTTGTGCCAGTCCGAGAGCGCCACCCCGCCGACGTGCCGCGTGCGCAGGCGGAACGCGTCGCGGAAGATCCGCGGGTGCGCGATCAGGCCGGATAACGCGAGCGCGATCATCAGCATGCCGAGGATGCCGACGATCGTGATCCCGACCAGCCCCTGCGCAACGGGAATGTTGAGCGTGTAGTGCAGGCCGTAGAGAAAGTTCGACCACTCGATCCGCTCGGGGCCGGCGAGGTTGCCCTCGGCGTCGAGGTGCACCGACTGGGTGTCGGTGATTACCCGGGTGGTCGGCAGCTTCTCGACCGGCAGGTCGACATAGAAATGGGTCGTCGGCGTCCTGCCGCGCTCGGTCGCCAGCAGCGCTTCCATCCCGCGCTGCACCGCGTCGGGATCGATCGCGGCCATCTGCGGCGGCGCGGCCTGCTCGAACCGCTGCCATTCCTCGTAGAACACCAGCAGCGATCCGCTCAGGCAGACGATGTAGAGCAGCGCGCCGGCCAGCAGGCCGATCGCCGCGTGGGCCGACAGCGCGCGCTTCACGGTGGCGGGATCGGGGGCCAGGGTCATGACAGGACTCCGCTCAGCAGTACCGGGACGACCGGGAGGGCGCAAACCAGCAGCGTCACGACCTGATCGCACCGCCGGGTCTGCATCAGCAGCACCGTGCACAGCACCGCCCACAACACGGGCACCGCGAAAAGTGCGAGCGCGTTGGAGTTGGCTTCGTGCCAGCCTAGCAGCCCGCCAATCCCGCGCAGGGCCGTCGCAAGGCCCATCGAGACGAGCAGCCCGGCCACGATCACCAGCCCGAACGTGCCGAACCGTCGCCCGATCCGCTTCGGCTCGCCTGCCTCGGGGAGAAGGCCGACGCGGCGGTTCGATACGGGTGTGCGCCCCGGCGGGGACTGCAGGGCGGCGGCCGCGAGCGCCACCAGCGCCGCGCCCATTGTCACGAGCGCCGCGATGGCCACGCCCCAGGCTCCCTCTGCCGTCGCGGAGGCGAGGATCGAGACGGCCAGCAGGGCCCAGCCGCCGGTGTTCCACCCTGCGGACCGCTTCGGGAGCGACCAAGCATGGCGCAGCACGGCCACCCCGGCGGCGCCGAGGGCTGCCGCGATCCACAGGAGGGGTGCGGCCCCGTCCATCAGAAGCGGTAGCTCACGGTGCCGTAGATGTTGCGTTTCGCGCCCATGAAGCAGTCACCGCGCGCGAGGCAGGCGGAGTAGTAGTCCTCGCCCAGCAGGTTGGTCGCGTTGAGCTCGAGCGCCCAGTTGCGCCAGGCGAGCTCGGCGTAGGCGTCGACCAGCGTGTTGGAGGGCGTACGAATGCCGTCGGGAAAGGCGAACCCGAACGAACGATGCGCGCCCTGGTAACGCACGCCGCCGCCGAGGGTCAGGACCGCCTCGGAGCCGATCGAGAACCGCCTGAGCGCCCAGAGCGAGGCGTTCTCCTTCGGTACGTCGTCGACCTGCACCTCGGTGCCGTCGATCTCGGCCTCGTTGTAGCTGAAATTGGCGATCAGCTGCAGCTTGCCCGGGAGCAGCGTGCGGGCCTCGAGCTCGAAGCCCTTCGAAGTCAGCGAGCCGGCTTGGACCTGGTCGAACGGATCGGGCGTCGAGTCGTCGGAGACCGGACGATTGGTCTCCTTGATGTGGTAGACCGTCGCGGTGATCATGCTCGCATCGTTCGGCTGGAACTTGATTCCGAGCTCGTGCTGCCGGCCCTTCTGCGGCACGAAGGGTTCGCCGTTGCTGGCCGTGCCGGCGATCGGCTCGAAGCTCTCGGTATAGCTGTAGAAGGGCGACACGCCCTCGACGATGTCGCCGATGATCCCGGCGCGGAAGGTCAGGGCGTCGTCCTTCACCTTGGGGCCGCCGAACGAGCTCGACCACACTTCGTCGTAACGGGCGCCGAGTACCACCGAGACCCGGTCCCACAGTCTCACCTGGTCCTGCAGGTAGAACCCGAGCTGGCGCTGCTCGACGTCTTCATAGGGAGCGGCCCCGGGAGGCAGGCCCCCTCCGTAGTCGGACAGCGCACCGTAATCGACGTCGTAGATGTCGATGTACTCGTAGCCGTAGCCGCCGGTCTTGCGGACGTGGTTCCAGGTGTAGTCCACGCCGGCGAGCACCAGGTGCTCGACCGCCGCACCGGTTCCGAACGTGAAACGCGCGTTGGTGTCGGTCGAGAAGATCTCCATGCGGGCAACGCTGCCGTCGGAATAGAGCCCGATCGTCCGGCGATCCGGATCCGGCTGGAGGTTGCCGTCGGGGTCAAGGATGGGCTGCCAGGTCGTCCGGTCGACGAGCACGTACGGATTGGCCGGGTTGGTATAGCTGTCGGGATAGTGCGTCAGGTAGGTGAGGTCGCTGTCGATGTAGCGCGCCTTCGAGCTGAATGTGACGACATCCGAGAAGCGGTGGTCGACGAGCACCGTGCCCTGCAGCAGGCGCCCGTCGTACCGGTCCCAGCCGGGTTTGCCGATGAAGTGTTCGGTAGGCAGGCGACCGTTCGGGTTGGGCAGGATCGTGCCGACCAACGGCAGGAACTGGCTGGTCGAGCCGCCGTCATCCTCCTGATAGAGGCCGAGCAGCGAGACGCTCGTGTCCATCGTCGGCGTCCAGGTCAGCGAGGGCGAGACCATCACCCGGTCGTCGGGAACGTGGTCGGTCTGGGTTCCCGAATCGCGGACGCGGGCGACCAGCCGACCGGCGAAATCGGCTCCGAGCGGTCCGGTGACATCGGCCAGGGCCTCGATCCGGTCGAACGAGCCGTAGCGCACCGAGACTTCACCCTCCGGCATGAACTCGGGCAGCTTCGAGTTGAGGTTGACGATCCCGCCAAGCGAGCCCGAGCCGAACAGCATCGACGAAGGGCCGCGCAGCACCTGCACGCTGTCAAAGTTGTAGGGGTCGGCGCGGATGCTCGCGTAGTAGCTGAAGATATCGCGCATTCCGTCGCGGAACTGCAGCGCGCTGACGCCGCGCACAAATCCGCCGTCCACGCGACTGTCGGGCCCGTAGGGGTTGGCCTGGACGCCGGCGACGTAATTGAGCGTGTCGCCAATCGACACCGCCCCCTGCGCTTCGAATACCTCTGCCGGGATCACCGTGACCGGCTGCGGCACCTCGATCGCCGGCGTGTCGGTCTTGGTCGCCGCGCCGCTGACGAAGGCGTCGGCCGTGACGACGATCCGGTCGACGTCCGCTGCTTCGGCTTCGGCCAGCGCGGGCGTGGCCGGCATGGCGGAACAGGCCAGCAGCAGGTATTTGGTGAAACGCATCGAGGGCCCCTTATGATTCCCATCCGGAAGGACGGCGGGAGTGCGACTAATGCGAGTCAATCGCATTAGCAAGAGTAGGTATCGCAAGGAGGCCCAGCGGATGACGTTGATGATTGCAGTACAGGTCATCGCAGTCGTATCCAGCCAAGACGGCGCTCGTGCCGAAGCTTCGGGGGACTTGTCCGGTGAATTCTCCAGCCGATCCGGTCCCGGCCCTGATTCCCTCCATGACGAGCCCGGCGCGCAAGCTCGGCCTCGTGGGCGCGGTGGCGCTGGTCATGGGCAACATGATCGGCTCGGGCATCTTCCTGCTGCCGCAGAGCCTTGCGCCCTACGGCTGGAACGCGGTCGGCGGGTGGGTGGTGACGATCGCGGGCGCCGTGTGTCTAGCGCACGTGCTGGCCGCGATCTCGAGCCGTCATCCGCGCGCGATCGGCCCGGCCGAGCTGGTCGAGCACGCCTTCGGCCCGCTCGCCGGGTTCCTGATCGGGTTCGCGTACTGGATATCGGTCTGGGCCGGCTGCGCGACGATCGCCATCGCGGCCGTCAGCTATCTGAGCAGCTTCGTGCCGGTGCTCGGGCAATACCCGGCGCTTTCGTCGGTCGGCGTGATCTGGCTGGTGACGCTGGTCAACCTCGTTGGGGTGCGTGCCGCGGGCGGCTTCCAGCTCGTGACCCTCCTGCTCAAGCTCGTGCCGCTGGCGGTGGTGATCGGGCTGATCGCGCTGCTGCTGGTCGAGCGCGGCGGCGAGGCGCTTCCGCCCATCGAGGGCGTGTCGCTGGGCTCGGTCAACGCCGCCGCGGCGATCGCGCTGTGGGCGATGATCGGGTTCGAGGCAGCCTGCGCCGCTTCGGCCAAGATCGCCGATCCGCAGCGCAACGTCGCCCGCGCGACGATGATCGGCGCCGCGTTGACCGGGCTCATCTACCTGCTCGTCTGCTCGGGCATCTCGCTGATGCTGCCGATCGACGCGGTCGCCGCCTCGGAAGCACCGTTCGCGCTGTTCGTCGCCACCTTCTGGTCGCCGGGTCCTGCGGCACTGATCGGCCTGTTCATTGCGGTCGGCGCGATCGGCACGGTGAACGGCTGGACCCTCGTGCAGGCCGAGCTGCCGGCAGAGATGGCGCGCCGGGGGATGATGCCCGGCTGGTTCGGCGGCGCGCTCGCCAACGGCGTACACCACCGCGGCCTGCTGCTGTCGAGCGCGCTCGCCAGCCTGCTGGTGCTGTCGAACTCGAGCCGCACGATGGGCGGCTTGTTCACCTTCATGGCGCTGCTGACGACCGCTGTGACGCTGTGGCTCTACCTGGCCTGTGCCGCCGCGGCGCTCCGCCAGCGGTTGGCGCTGCCGACGGCGATCGCCGGGGGCGCGTTCGGAATCTGGTCGCTGGTCGGCGCCGGGTGGGAAGCGACGAGCCTCAGCCTGCTGCTGATGGCCACGGGGCTGCCGCTGTACCGGTGGACCCGCCGCGGCCGGTCAGCCGAGCAGGCTGTCGAGCCATAGCTCGGCCAGCCGCTCTGCCTCCTCGGTCGTGAACGGCGCCTGGCCCAGGCTGAGTTCGAGCCACAGCCCGTCGATCAGCGCGGTCAAGGCCACCGCCTGCAGGCGGGCGCCACCGATGTCGGGGCGCAGGTCCTCGATCAGCACCTCGAGCCCGGTACGGAAGTCGCTGTAGACTTCGGCGCGCACCTTCGCGATCTGCGGGTCGCTGCGCGTCAGGCTCCACAGCGCGACATAGCTCGAGAGCAGCCCGGACGAGGCGATCGGCGGGCGGAAATTGGCGGTCACGTAGGCCAGCAGGCGGGCGCGCGGATCGGGCCCGGCTGCGGCCACCGCCTCGTCGAGCGCGTCGGCGATCTGTTCGCCGATCCAGCGGCAGGTCTCGGCGATCGCTTCCGACACGCTCGGGAAGTAATGCCGCAGCAGCCCGGGCGAGACGCCGGCCTCGGCGCAGATCGCCCGCACCGAGACTCCGGCCGCGCCGCGTTCGGCGAGGCAGCGGGCGGCCGCTTCGATGAGGCTCTGGCGCCGCGCGTCGGGCTTCGCGCGGGTGAAGGACGATTGTCGGGTTGTCATGAGCTTGTTATACGACCGTATAGCAAGGACACGCGCCATGGCAAGTCGCCGCGAGGAATGGACAGGGGCGAACGACCCGCTGGAGAGCTGGAGCCTTCCGGCCTGGACCTATTCCGACCCCGAATTCTTCGCTATCGAGCAGGAACGGGTCTTCGCGCCCGCGTGGCAGGTCGTCTGCCACGTCAGCGATATTCCCCATCCGGGCGACTGGCACACGCTCGACTACCTCGGCGAAAGCGTGATCGTCGTGCGCGGCAGGGACGGGCAGGTTCGCGCCTTCAGCAACGTCTGCCGCCACCGCGGCTCGCGCGTGGTCGACGGGGCGAGCGGATGCGCCAGGCGGCTGGTGTGCCCCTATCATGCCTGGACTTACGATCTCGACGGTTCGCTCGTCGGGGTTCCCGACGCCGCCAGCTATCCCGGTCTCGACCGGAGCCGTCACGGGCTCGCGCCGGTGAGCCTCGAGATCTGGCGCGGTTTCGTGTTCGTCCGCCTGCGTGACGAAGGCCCCTCGGTGGCCGAGATGATGGCGCCCTACGAGGCGATGGTGGAACCCTACCGATTCGAGGAGCTGCGCGCGCTCGGCCGCGTCACGCTGCGGCCGCGCCAGGTCAACTGGAAGAACATCGGCGACAACTACTCCGACGGCCTGCACATCCCGGTCGCCCATCCCGGCCTCACCCGCCTGTTCGGCAAGAGCTACGGCGTCGAGGCAACCGAACATGTCGACCGCATGTGGGGCGACCTCGTCGACCGTCCCTCGGCCAACTGGTCGGAGCGCGCCTACCAGAACCTGCTCCCGCCGGCGCCGCACCTGCCGCCCGAGCGGCAGCGCCACTGGCTCTATTTCAAGCTCTGGCCCAATGTCGCGTTCGACATCTACCCCGACCAGGTCGACTTCATGCAGTGGCTGCCGATCAACCCGACCGAAAGCCTGATCCGCGAGATCAGCTACGCGCTTCCCGACGATCGCCGCGAGATGAAGGCCGCGCGCTACCTCAACTGGCGCATCAACCGTCGTGTCAATGCCGAGGACACCGCGCTGATCACCCGCGTGCAGCAGGGCATGGCCTCGCGCAGCTTCACCGTCGGTCCACTGTCGGAGAAGGAGGTCTGCCTGCGCCACTTCTGCAAACGGATGCGCGACCTGATCCCCGAGGCGCGCGAGGAAACACGTCCGGCTGCTGGCTGGAGCAAGTAGCTCCCCTCCCGCTTGCGGGAGGGGGTAGGGGTGGGCCAGCCCGCCCCGGTCAGGTCATTTCGGGAGATGGCCCACCCCCGGCCCCTCCCGCAAGCGGGAGGGGAACATGACCGCCAAGTACGACGCCCTGATCATCGGCGCGGGCCACAACGGGCTCGTGTGCGCCTTCTACCTCGCCCGGGCGGGGCTCAAGGTGCGGATCCTCGAACGGCGCGACGTGGTCGGCGGCGCGGCGGTGACCGAGGAGTTCCACCCGGGCTTCCGCAACTCGGTAGCGAGCTACACGGTCAGCCTGCTGCAGCCCAAGGTCATCGCCGACATGCGCCTCGCCGACCACGGCTACCGCGTGATCGAGCGGCCGATCTCGAACTTCCTGCCGCAGGAGGACGGCGGCTATCTCAAGCTCGGCGGCGGGCTTGCGCGCACCCAGGCCGAGTTCCGCAAGTTCTCCGAGCGCGACGCGGAGACGCTGCCCGCCTATTACGACGCGCTCGAAACCGTCGCCGAGGTGCTGCGCGGGCTCGCGCTCAAGGCGCCGCCGAACGTCGGCGAGGGCTGGCGCACGCTGGTCGAGGGCGCGCTGCAGGGCAGAGGGCTGGCGAGGCTCAGCCTCGAACAGAAGCGCGACGTGCTCGACCTCTTCACCAAGTCGGCGACCAGCTTCCTCGGCCAGTGGTTCGAGAGCGAGGCCATCAAGGCCGCGTTCGGGTTCGATGCGGTGGTCGGCAACTACGCCAGCCCCGACACCCCGGGCTCGGCCTACGTGCTGCTCCACCACGTGTTCGGCGAGGTCAACGGCAAGAAGGGCGCCTGGGGTCATTCGGTCGGCGGGATGGGCGCGATCACGCAGATCATGGCCAGGGTGTGCCGCGAGCTCGGCGTCGAGATCAGCCTCGAAAGTCCGGTGCAGCAAGTCCTCGTCGACGGAGGCCGCGTCGCCGGTGTGCGCCTCGAATCCGGCGAGGAGATCGCCGCGAGCCGGGTGATCGCCAACGTCGGCCCGAAGATCCTCTACGAGCGGATGCTCGCCGAGGCCGACCTGCCGGCCGACTTCTGCCGGCGGATGAAGGGCTTCAAGGCCGGCTCGGGCACTTTCCGCATGAACGTCGCGCTCTCGGAGCTGCCGCGCTTCAGCTGCCTTCCCGACCCCGGCGAGCACCACCAGTCGGGCATCATCATCGCCCCGACACTCGCCTACATGGACCGGGCGTTTCTCGACGCGAAGCGATATGGCTGGTCGAAGGCGCCGATCGTCGAGATGCTGATCCCCTCGACCGTCGACGACAGCCTCGCCCCGCCGGGCCGGCACGTCGCCAGCCTGTTCTGCCAGCAGTTCGCCCCGGAGCTGCCCGATGGTCGCGACTGGGACGCCGAGGAGGACGCGGCGGCGGACACGATCATCGACGCGGTGGAGCAGCATGCCCCCGGTTTCCGCGCCTCGATCCTCGGTCGCCAGGTGCTCAGCCCGAAGGGCCTCGAGCGCAAGCTGGGTCTCGCCGGCGGGGACATCATGCACGGCAACATGACCCTCGACCAGCTGTGGTCGGCCCGACCGATCCTCGGCCACGGCAACTACCGCGGCCCGGTCGGCGGTCTCTACATGTGCGGTGCGGGGACGCACCCGGGCGGCGGGGTGACGGGCGCGCCGGGGCACAACTGCGCGCAGGTGGTCATCGCCGACGGCGGGAGCATGCGGCGCTTCCTCTGACGGGCGAAGACGGGGCGATGCGGATCCGGACCATCGCTTCGCTGGTCATCGGAACCGCCCTGCTGGCGGTGGATCGTTCCCGGCCGCCACCCCGGACGTTGCCTCCATCCTCTCGTGCCGGCCCGATCAGCGAGGCGCCAGCGGCAACGGGCCGTCGGCGTCGTACTGCACCGGGCAGCCGAACGCGTAGCGCCCGCCCTGCTCGGTGGTCCGGCAGTACTCGACCGCCGCCTCGATCTGGCGCCGGGTATTGGCCAGCGTCTCGGCGATCGACAGCGGGCCGGAGCCGTGGACCGCGACGTTGCGCTCGGGCTCGATGCCGTAGTGCCTGATGTTGGCCGCGTAGGCGCTGCCCCACCAGTGCAGCTGCCAGGCCTCGTCGCCGAGGTCACCTTCCATCATCAGGCGCTCCGACGGCAGGTAGGCGAACACCGCGTCGGGCATGTGGCTGTGCTCGACCACGCGGTAGATCTCGAGCCTTCGGGTCGCATCCTCGAGGACGAGGCTGTCGTCGACGGGCGTGAAGACCAGCGGGTGCGGGCTGCGCGCGAGCGCGTCGGGGTAGTGGATCGCCGGGCGCTCGATCATCTCGCGGATGATGCCCTCGTTGCCGCGGTGCGAGATCACCTCCAGACCGCGCGAGACCGCCGCACGCAGGCCGCCGGTATGGTCGAAGTGGTGGTGGCTGACGATGACCGCCTCGACCTTCTTGCCGGGTACGAGCGCGTTGGCCGCGTCGATCCGGGCGAGCGTCTGCGCCTCGCCGCCGTAGGCTTCGAACATGACCAGCCGGTCGGCGAACTCGATCACCGGCCCACCGGCAGTGCCGACGCGGATGTCCCATACGCCGTCGCCGATCTTCGTGACTCGCGCTTCGGCCGGGCCGCCGCCGACGGGCTGCGGTGCAGGGAAGGCCGGCAGCTGCTCGGCTGGGACGTCGAGCCGATAGGAATCGACCTGGAACATCAGGCTGACCTGGCCGCGCCAGTCGAGCTCGTGCATCAGGCCCATCGGCAGCTGTACGCCGCTGACGGGGGCATACCCGGTGAACCAGGCGGTGGTCGTCAGGTCGCCGAGATTGACGCTTGGCGAGACCCAGCGCGAGAAGACCGGCAGATGTGTCCGCGGGTCGATCCCCAGCCACGCCGGGCTGGTCGCGCCCTCGGCCATGAACTCGACGACGACGATTCCGTCCTCGATCGACACCGCGCCCAGCCGGGTCTCCGGATCGAGCGCCTCGAGCAGCGCGGGCAGCGGGTGGTCGAGCAGCGCACTCCCGGTCTGCAGCACGGCAATGCGGGCAAAATTGAGACCGAAGAAGCCGGCGAAGGGAAAGTCCTGCGCCCAGCGCTCCTGGTAGACAGCGCGTTCGCCCTTGAGGTCGAACGTGCGCTGCGCATCGACTACCGATTGCCATTTCGGCGGCGCCTTCCGGTCGCCCGTGATGTTGCCGCCGCCCTGGTAATAGATGCGCTGGCCGAAGCCGGTGAAGACGAAATTGTCGAGTGCCTGCAATCGCTCGAGCCCACCCATCGCTTCGGCGGCGCGGAGCAGGACGCCGCGCGCCGGCTCATCGGCCTGCGCCGAAGCTGCGGATGACAGGCAGGCTGCTGCGATCAGGCCTGCGATCCACCGGAAGAGTGCCCTGGTCATCGATCCTCCCCAACCCCGCGTCCCGCCGTTGACTCGGCAGGTTTGCTGCACAGTCGGGACTGGCTCTGGAGCGGTCAAGCCCGGTAACCGATGCTGCTTGAAGAACTCGCCGACCCTGGAGCGACCCCAGGTCCCCTTCGCGGCCGAGCAGGGCTGCGGCCTCGACCTCGACCGCGGCGCGCATCTGCGCCTCGCTCAGTTCGGCCAGGTCGACGTCGGTGCCCACCACGAGAATCGCACCGATGGCGATCAGCTCGAGGACGTCGACTCCGCCATCGAACAGGCGCTCGGCCTTTTCTCGAGGCGAGGGCGCCGGCGAAGCTCAGTCGGCGAGCCACCTGCTCTTCGCCAGCCGAACAAACAGCGCGATAAGTGGCGGCACCAGCACGATCGACAGGACAACCTTAGCCAGCGCCTGGCCGATGAGCAGCGAGCCGATCGGGAATTCGCCGTAGAACGCGAGCGTGATGAAGATCAGCGTGTCGACCACCTGGCTCAGCGCCGAGGCGATCGCCCCGCGCGCGAGCATCCACCAGCCGCCGCCATCTCCGCTCCCGCGGAGCGACGAGAAAATGCGCACATTGAGCCATAGGGAGACGAAGTAGGCGACCGGCCCCGCAGCCATGATCCGCGGGGTCTGGGTCAGTACCGTCTCGAACGCCGTAACGTTCTCGCCCGGCATCGACGCTGCGGTCGGCAGCGCGAGCACCAGGCCGATCAGAACGATCGACAGCGCCAGCGGCACGAAGCCCCAGCGGACCATGCTGTTGGCCGTCGCGGCGCCGTAGAGTTGCGCCACCGTGCTCGACAGCACGACCAGCATCAGGAAAGCGAAGATCCCGGCCTCGACCGCGAGCGGTCCGAGCGCGACCTGCTTGAAGCCGAGCACGCCCGCGATGCAGGTCATCCCGCCGTAGAGCAGGGCCATGGCGAACAGCGGCTTGGGGATGGGGCGCGCGGTGTCGGCGTCGGTCATGCGCGATGCCTATTCGGCTTGGGCCCTCTTGGGAAGTGAGCGCCGTTCAGTCCTCCCCGATACGAGCTCGGGGAGGATTTCGCGCGGGGGTTTGACCGCGACCCTGCAAAAGGCGAAACACGCGCGAGTTCCATCCACGAAAGCTGCGCATGCCGCCCGTCGCGATCAACCTCATCGGCATCGTCGCTATCCTCGCGATCGCCTTTCTTCTCTCGTCCGCCAAGAAGCGCATCCGCCTCCGGGTCGTGGGCCCGGCGTTCGCGTTGCAGTTCGGCATTGCCGCGCTCGTGCTGGGGACGCCGTGGGGCGCGGCCGGGATCCAGGCGCTGGCCAATGGCGTCTCGGCGCTGCTGTCCTATGCCGGCACCGGCACCGAGTTCCTGTTCGGGGCCAGCGAGGACAACCCGCTCGCCGGGACCTTTGCCCTTGGCGCGTTGCCGGTGATCATCTTCTTTGCGGCGCTGGTCTCGATCCTCTACCACTGGGGGATCATGCAGCAAGTGGTCCGCTGGGTCGGCGGGGCGATCGGCTTCGTCACCGGGATCAGCAAGGTCGAATCGCTCGGCGCGGCGGCCAACATCTTCGTCGGCCAGTCGGAAAGCCCGCTGGTCGTGCGGCCCTATCTCGCCGCGCTGCCGCCTTCGCGGCTGTTCACGCTGATGACCGTCGGCATGGCCGGCGTCGCCGGCACGATCCTCGCCGCCTACGCGGGCCTGCTCGGCGACGACTACCTGCCCCACCTGCTCGCTGCCGCCTTCATGTCGGCGCCGGGCGGGATCCTGATGGCGAAGATCATCATGCCCGACGACGGCCCGCCGCCCGCGGTCGAGCCCGTCGTGCTGCCCGAGGCGCGGATCAGCGCCGAGGGGCCCGCCGCGCTTACCGAAGGCGGCAAGCCGCACGAAGTCGAAGTCGCCGAGACGATGGAAGCCGACCACAAGCCGGCCAACGTGATCGAGGCGGCGGCGCAGGGCGCGCAGACCGGGGTCAAGCTTGCGGTCGCGGTTGGCGCGATGGTATTGGCGTTTGTCGCTCTGGTGGCGCTGGCCAACGGGCTGCTCGGCTGGGCCGGCGGACTGTTCGGCTATCCGCAGTTGTCGTTCCAGGGCGTGCTCGGCGCGATCTTCGCGCCGGTCATGTTCCTGCTCGGAATCCCTTGGAGCGAGGCGCAGGTTGCCGGCGGGCTGTTCGGCACCAAGGTCGTGCTCAACGAGTTCGTCGCCTTCATCGACCTCGGCGCGATCGAGGCCGGGGCGCTGAGCGATCGCACCCGCGCGATCGTCACCTTTGCGCTGTGCGGCTTCGCCAACTTCAGCTCGATCGCGATCCAGATGGCGGTGACCGGCGGGCTTGCGCCCAACCAGCGCCCGGTGATCGCCCGGCTCGGGCTCAAGGCGCTCGCCGCGGGCTCGCTCGCCAACCTGATGAGCGCGGCGCTGGCGGGGCTGTTCCTCTCGCTGTAAAGGCGAGTGATGACCGACATCGCCTCCGTCAGCCTCGAACGGCCACTCCCCGAGTTCGCCGACGAGCTCGGCCGCTCGTTCGCCGAGTACGGTTTCGCCATCGTTCGCGACCACGGCATCCCCTCCGACCTGATCGCGCGCGCCGAGGCCAAGTCGCGCGAGTTCTTCGCGCTGCCCGAGGCCGTGAAGATGCAGTACCACCTCGAGGGCAAGGGCGGGGCGCGCGGCTACACGCCGTTCGGCATCGAGCGCGCCAAGGACGCCGCGGTGCACGATCTCAAGGAGTTCTGGCACGTCGGCCGCACGCTGCCGCCCGGCGACCCGCTCGAGCCCTACATGCCGCCGAACGTCTGGCCGGCCGAGGTCGAGAGCTTCCGCGACACGTTCGAGACGCTTTACCGCGCATTCGAGACATGCGGGCTGCGCATCCTCAGCGCGATCGCGCTCCACCTCGGGCTCGACGAGCACTGGTTCGACCCGACGGTCAAGGACGGCAATTCGGTCATGCGGCTGCTGCACTACCCGCCGGTGCCGCACGAGGCCGAGGGCCGCATCCGCGCCGCCGCGCACGAGGACATCAACACGATCACGCTGCTGCTCGGCGCCGAGGAGGCCGGGCTCGAGCTGCAGGCGAAGGACGGCCGCTGGCTGCCGGTCTCACCGCCCGAAGGTGCGCTCGCGGTCAACATCGGCGACATGCTGCAGCGGCTGACCAACGGCAAGCTGCGCTCGACCACCCACCGCGTGGTCAACCCGGTCGGGGAGCGTGCGCGCCATCCGCGCTACTCGATGCCGTTCTTCCTGCACTTCCGCCCGGACTTCCTGATCGAGCCGCTGGAGCAGTGTGTCGGGGCCGATGAGCCCGCCGAGTCGCCGATCACGGCGCACGACTACCTGATGCAGCGCCTGCGCGAGAT